>JBCCPK010000002.1:0-324689 GCA_039024915.1 Pseudomonadota bacterium | reverse complement strand
CGGCCACAGCATCCGCGCGAAGCTGTCAGCAGACTGCGTTTCGTTGCGCTTGGACTGGAGCGCGTATGCGTACTGGTCACCGGTTGTAAGAGCCGGACCGTACTCGTCCATCAACTGCTGCCATGTTTCCGGAGGGCCGTCGAAACCGGCCTCTTCTAGCATGCAGCGGTTATAAAACATCAGGCCGGAATAGTTATCGAACGGCAGACCATAAATCGTGTCATTCCAACCGCCAAAGGCGTTGAGCACAAGCGGGAAAAAGTCGTCGATGTTCAGTTCAGGGTCGATGATGTCCGGGTAGTCCGCCATAATCTGGTCGACCGGCACGATCCATTCATTCTCCGCGAAATTACCGATCCAGACCAAGTCGATGAGCGCGATGTCGAGATCGCCGCCGGCGACGAAATCACGAACCTGCTCACCAAGGGCATTCTCATAAGGATGGCGAATGATGTTGATGTCGATACCCGTCGCATCTTCGAACGCAGGCAGCATAGCCTCGATAGCATCGTAGCCAGGACGCAGTAAGAACACGACGTCAACCGTGGTGCCGGCGTATGGCGCGGCTGCCTCTTCCAGGCTCCAGGCCTGGGCGACGGCGGGGCTCGCAAGGGTCGCGCACAGCGCGGTGGTGGCGAGCATATGGTGTAACTTCATCTGATGTTTCCTCCCATGGTGAAACGTATTGGCGATCTTGTGTCGCTCGCTTTATACAAATGTAAAAACAGTTGTATGTGTCAACATAAAAATGTATCACGCTGGATATTGGCCTGGCCGGAGAAGCGAGGGAGTTAGGGGTTCGTGGCGACAGTTCATCTCGAAGGGATCGACAAATTTTACGGTTCTCTGAAGGCGTTATCTGGCGTTACCCTCGACATCAGGGACGGCAATTTTGTCGTTTTCGTTGGGCCGTCGGGCTGCGGAAAATCGACATTGCTGCGCTGTATTGCGGGCCTTGAGGGCGTCGATGCGGGCCGGATTGAGATCGACGGACGGGATGTGACCGATCTTGAACCCGCTGACCGAGACCTTTCCATGGTCTTTCAGTCCTACGCGCTTTACCCGCACATGACGGTGCGCGCGAATATCGAGTTCGGGATGAAGGTAAATGGGATCCCGCCTCAGGAGCGAGAGAAGCGGGTCAACGAGGCCGCACGAATTCTTCAACTATCGGAGCTGCTGGATCGAAAGCCCGGTCAGCTTTCGGGCGGGCAGCGCCAGCGCGTGGCGATCGGCAGGTCAATCGTCAAACATCCAAAGGTGTTCCTGTTCGACGAGCCGCTTTCCAACCTCGACGCCAAGCTGCGGGTCCAGATGCGCATCGAATTGGAATCGTTGCACACCGAACTTGGCGCGACCATGATTTATGTGACCCACGATCAGGTCGAGGCCATGACAATGGCAGACCAGATTGTCGTGCTCAATGGCGGCAACGTCGAGCAGGTTGGGCCACCGCTGGATTTGTACAACAAGCCCGCAAGCGAATTCGTCGCTGGCTTTATAGGCTCCCCGGCCATGAACATTCTAGCCGCTGAGAGCAAGTTGGGAGAAACCGTCGGCTCAGCCGGGGCCGCGCGGATTGGAATTCGCCCCGAGCATGTGCGGCTGGCAGACGCCGGACTACCCGTCACGGTTCAAGTCAAGGAACAGCTTGGCGGCGAAAGCTACCTTTATGCACGCGCCGATGATGGCGACCAGATCGTAATCAAGACGGACGGCGAAGATACCGTCAATCCAGGCGAGACCGTGCAACTCGCCTTCCCAGCCGAGCGCCTCCACCGCTTCGCAGCGGACGGTCAGGCTCTATGAGGGGGATTCAGTTGCCGTGACAAGCTGGTCTTCTCAATTGGACACACTGATTGCGCCCGCGGTGGCACGGTCAACCGTGACCAAAGACGTTCGGATAGGCAAAGGTGTCCTTGGTGAAGTTGGCCGCGTCGTAAAGCGGTTTGCCGAAACATCACGCGTCCTGGTCATGGCGGACGAAGAAGGCTTTGACGCCGCGGGTTCTGGCGTGATCGACAGCCTTCAAGCATCTGGTTTTACCGTCGAGACGATTGTTCTGCCCTGCGATCCGTTGCCCGTAGCGGCAGTTGAAGAGGCCGAACCGTTCCGCGCAGCATTGGCCGCAGACCCACAGCTGTTCCCTGTGTCCGTCGGTTCCGGCGTGATCAATGACCTCGTGAAATGGGCCGCCAAGGAAACGGGCCGGTCTTATGTAACCGTTGCGACCGCCGCCTCAATGGACGGTTACACCAGCGCCGGGGCACCGCTTGCCCGAGATGGGTTTAAGGTGACGATTCCAACCCGTGCCCCTGTCGCGATGGTCGCCGATCTCGATGTGATTGCCGCCGCACCCGCTGAAATGAATGGCTGGGGTTATGGGGACCTCGCGGGGAAGATGCCGGCCGGGGGTGATTGGATGCTGGCCGATGCGCTCGGCGTTGAAGGCATCGATGACAGTGCATGGCCCCTCGTTCAGGACAATTTGCGCTTCTGGCTGTCCAACCCCGAGGGTATTGCGACAGGAGACCCTGATAGCGTTGCGCGGCTGTTTGTTGGCCTGACCGCGGTTGGGTTTGCAATGGAGTTCCATGGCTCCTCTCGGCCAGCATCGGGTGCCGACCACCAGATTGCGCATCTGTGGGAAATGGAAGGTCACAAACATGCGGGCCGGAAGGTAAGCCATGGGGCTGCGGTGTCGGTGGGCTGCATTGCCGTGCTCGCTCTGTTCGATTGGCTGATCGAACAGGATCTGAGTACTCTGGATACCGCGAGCGTCCTCGCGGTTGCGCCCACTCTCGCCGACAAGCAGACCGCTGTCGCGCATAATATCCCGGACGCCCACATCGCGCAGAAGGCGCAGGAAGAAGTGGCGGCCAAGCACCCCACTCCACAGGAACACGAATATCGGCTCAATACGATCAAGAGCCATTGGCCTGCACTGCGCCAGCATCTGCGCGATCATTTGCTGCGCGCAGACGAGATGTCGGCGATGCTCAGCCGGGCCGGCGCGCCGGTTTCCGCGGCCCAAATTGGCGTGGATAGCGATCATCTGATGCGCACGCTTCGCGCCGCAAGTTTCATTCGTCGGCGCTACACCATATTTGATTTTCTCCATGACGTTGGCTTGACCGAACCAGCGCTTACGCAGGTTCTGCCCAAGCTGGCCTATGGCGCACAGCAGGCAGCGGAATGATTGGACCGCAAACCGCGCAGCGCGCCCTTTCAGAGATTAGTGAGGTGCTGAACGCTGCACTGCCAAGTCAATTACACGCCATGGCCCAGCCCATCGCGACAGCCCGGCGGATTGCACTGTACGGTGTTGGTCGGGAGGGGCTGATGATGAAGTCTCTCGCCATGCGGCTTTTCCATCTCGGGCTGGACGCCCATGTGGTCGGAGACATGACAACGCCGCCGCTCGGCGCTGGCGACCTGCTCATCGTGAGCGCGGGGCCCGGCGATTTCGCGACCGTATCGGGCCTGTTATCGGTGGCCAAAAACGCGGGCGCGGCGACGATGTGCGTGACTGCAGAGCCCGATGGAGCCGCACCACAAAGCGCAGACCACTTGATCCATCTACCGGCACAGACCATGGCCAAGGATCAGGGTGCGCCCAGTTCCATCCTTCCTATGGGTTCCCTTTTCGAAGCGACCCAGTTTGTCTTTTTCGAGCTGGTGGTGCTTCACTTGCGTGATCATCTGGGCGTCTCACCGGATAGCATGCGCGCCAACCATACAAACCTGGAGTAACACCGTGGGGTGGGAGGATCGGTTCTCCATCAGCGGAAAGACAGCGCTTGTTACCGGCGCCTCGTCAGGGATCGGAGCCGAGATCGCAGCCGTCTTTGCCGAAGCGGGCGCGCGCGTTATTGCAACCGGTCAGTCAGCCGAACGGTTGTCTCATCTTCGGCAGACGACTGGCTGTGATACAGTCGTCGCCGACATATCGACGGTGGGGGGTTGCCGCACGTTGGTTGAAGATGCCTTGGCCATTTATCCAACCATCAACATTCTGGTGAACTCTGCTGGTGTTGCTCTTATCGGAGATGCGATGGAGCTTTCAGTTGAAGACTGGGACCGTACCATGGCGGTCAATCTCCGTGCGCCCTTTCTGCTTGCCCAAGGTCTTGCGCCTGGGATGATCGCCAGGAAAGCCGGCAAGATCATCAATATCTCGTCCCAGACCGGGGTCATCGCCCTCGCCGATCACGCGGCTTATGCTTCCTCAAAAGGCGGGCTGAATGCGCTGACGAAGTCGCTCATGACGGAATTGGCGCCGTACAATATTCAGGTCAACGCAATCTGCCCGACGGTCGTGATGACCGAGATGGGCAAACAGGTTTGGAGCCCGCCGGAGAAATCAGGGCCCATGATTGCGGCAACGCCGCTCGGGCGGTTTGGCGAACCCGTCGAGATCGCTGACATGGCACTTTACCTCGCTTCACCCGCGTCTGACCTCGTCAATGGTGCTCTGATGATGATTGAAGGGGGCTATTCAAGCGTATGAGAGTCTTTGGCGTATACACATTCATGGGGACCGCGTCAGGTGGTGTGGAGTGCGGCGGGGACGAGATCCTAAACGGGAAGCTGCCGTTTTCACCGGGTAATACGGAACGGTATCGTCATATCTGATGGCCTACACCCAGACGCTTTCGGCTGAAGCGGCCTTTGACCGCTACGAACAGGTGCGACATCGGCTTCCCAGGGCCGCTTTTCCGGCTGCGACACAGGAATGCTCCGGGCTTATGCAGATCGCCGACCATTTCGATGCTTTCCTGCTCGATAGTTTCGGCGTTCTGAATGTCGGGGAGACAGCAATTAACGGCGCGGTGGACTGTCTTTCTGCCCTCAAAGCGTCAGGTAAGAGACTGATCGTTCTCACCAATGCCGCGAGTTACACGCTCGAGACAGCGGTGCAACGCTACCACCGGCTAGGGTTTGATTTTCAGCCGGAGGAGGTCATCTCAAGCCGCGACGTTGCTGCCCGGCGTCTTCAATCAATCTTGCCTGGCGGCCGCTGGGGTGCGATTGCGGCCCCCGATGATCGCTTTCAGGACTTCAACGCCCGGATCGAGCATTGGCATGGACAAGAGGTGGACGGCTTCCTGTTCCTTTCGAGTGCTTCTCTCAACAGCGAGAAACTGGAAGCGTTGAAAAAGGCCCTCGAGCAGAAAACCCGCCCGCTCATTGTTGGAAACCCGGATTTAGTGGCGCCGCGCGAAAACGGTCTGAGCAAGGAACCCGGACTGTACGCGCACGAAGTCGCTGACGTCCTTGGCTGCGACACCGTTTTCTTTGGCAAACCCTTCACGGACGCATTCACGGACGCCATGGCGCGTCTGGACGGGATAGAGCCCGACCGTATTGCAATGGTTGGCGACACGCTGCACACCGACATCTTGGGCGGGAAGGCGGCCGGTGCCAGAACCGTACTCGTGCGCGACCACGGACTGTTTGCCGGTCTTGATAGTGCTGGCTTCATCGCACGCAGCGGCATCGTACCCGACTTCGTCTGTGGCTCAATCTAGCTGCATCAGACCTTGAGCAATTCTAGATCTTCCCGAAGCTTCTCAAGCCTTCGCGCGTGACCTGGATCTTTGTCCCACTCAGCCCCAATCGCCAATTTTCTTCCGGCTCCGTCGACGAGTGCTTAGGTCGTAAACCTTGGGCGCAAGACATCAAAAAATGATCGTGGCGCACCTATGCAAGCCGCTCGAAATGGACTTGAGTTATCGATAACACTTTAGCTCTTACAACCAACCGGACAGCGCTATGGCCTACGTCGCAGAAACCCGTATCCTCACCCATGCCGGTGCTTTGGCAATGCTGCAAGCTGCTGCGGCTAGGGCCGAAGAGATCGGCCAACCACAGTGTATCGTCATCGTAGATGCCTCTGGTGAGTTGATTGCCGAGTTGCGAATGACGGGAGCGAAGTTTCTCAGTCGCAAGAGTGCCCTTTCGAAGGCGCTGACTGCTGCCTCAATTGGTGAGCCTAGCAACACGATTCCCGATAGTGTGCGCCCGCTGATTGGGCTTGCTACCCAAGGAGCTGTTACCGGGTTGCCAGGCGGTTTGACTATCAAGTTTGGCGGTACATTGGTTGGGGGTATCGGAGTTGGTTCGGGGTCAGGTGAGCAAGATATAGACGTGGCTCGGGCCGCGCTCGACGCGGTGGGAGCTGACATATGAGAATTGGGTTTCTTGGAGCTGGTCTTATGGGCGCGCCCATGGTGAGGCGACTGTCGGCTGCGGGGCACAGCGTGACTGTGTGGAACCGATCGCCGGACAAGGCCAGAGCATTGTCAGATTGCTCAGAAGCGGTGGAGGAACCGTCATCCGTTGCAAATGGTGCCGATATCGTCATCAGCATGCTGCTCGATGGACCCATCACTCAGCAGGTGCTTGTCAATCAAGGCGTTCTAGACGCACTTGAGCCGGGATGCGTGGTTGTGGACATGGGTTCAGTTGACCCGCCAACAGACAGGCACCTTGCCAAGCTCTGCTCCGAACGTGGATGTTCCCTCCTTGATGCGCCCGTTTCTGGGGGCGTGGTCGGCGCAGAAGCTGGAACGCTGTCCATATTTGTCGGCGGTGACCGACGTGCCTATGAACGCACAGAGCCAGTGTTCAAGGCGTTCGGTAGACCAACACATTTAGGGCCTGTTGGCGCCGGGCAGCTCACCAAGCTTGCCAACCAACTCATTGTGGCTGGCACTATCGGTGCGGTTGCTGAAGCATTGCTACTCGCAGAACGGGGAGGTTGTGATCCAGCGAGCGTCCGGCAAGCTCTTATGGGCGGTTTTGCTGACAGCCGAATCCTTGAATTGCACGGCCAGCGGATGGTTGATGGGAATTTTTCACCTGGCGGCCGTAGTGCGGCGCAGTTAAAGGACATCAATAATGCTCTCGAAGCTGCGTCGGAATATGATCTCAGTCTGCCGGTCGGACAGACGGTTAAAGAGGCTTTTCGCGATTTGGTTGAGTCTCACGACGGAGCGGACCTTGATCATGCGGCCTACCACTGGTGGCTGAAGGTCAAAGATCGATCGCCGGGCTAAGCAAATGCAATCTGGGCCTTCATCGCGCGCCGTCTATCGCCCGCGGTAACAAAGGCTTCAATGGCATTGCCAAGATCAAACGTGTGCGTGATGAGCGGCTTCACATTGATGAGGCCCTTCCTCATCAAATTGACACCGGTGTGAAACTCTTCATGAAAACGGAATGAGCCTTCGAGGCTTAGCTCCTTCGCAGTCATAGCTTGAACCGGCAGGGTCATATCACCGCCCAGTCCGAGCTGAACTATTTTGCCCTGCGGTCGGAGCGCAGGAAGCGCCCCAGCAAGCGCATGCGCTACCCCGGTGCATTCGAACAGCACGTCGAAATGGCCCTTGTCGGCGTTGAATTGGTTCAGTGCGTCTGGGGTGTTTGAGACATTTATGGTCTGATCTGCACCAGCACTGCGGGCGATTTGCAAGGTAAAGTCGCTGAGGTCTGTGACCACGATATGGCCTGCGCCAGCTCGGCGCGCAGCCAGTATACATAGCACTCCAATTGGGCCTGCGCCGGTAATCAGAACCGACTTTCCGACCAAGGGCCCAGCGCGTTTCACAGCATGTAAGCAAACCGCTAACGGCTCGGCCATAGCTGCTTCCCCGGGGCTCAACCCATCCGCCGGAGCGCATTGTATGGCGTCTGCGACGAGGCTTTGCCGAAACGCACCTTGGATATGCGGAAACGGCATAGCCGAGCCGTAGAACCGCATATTGAGGCAATGGTTGTATTTTGCTTCGCGGCAATAAACACAGTTGTAACAGGGTCTTGAGGGTGAGATGGCGACAAGCTGGCCGACAGCTAGAGTGTCGACGCCATCACCGAGGGCGGTGACCCGACCCGACACCTCGTGGCCAAGGATCATTGGCTCACGCAGGCGTACCGTCCCGAAGCCGCCATGATTGAAGTAGTGGAGGTCAGAGCCACAAATACCGCCAGATTCGATTGCGATTTGAACTTGCCCCGGACAAGGCGTTTCCGGCGAACTGTCTTCGACTCTCAGATCTTTTGGACCGTGGATTACGATTGATTTCATTGAAGTGCGTTCGGTTAAAGAACGGGGCTGAGCAGAGGCTCACCGGCAAAATGCGCCGAGAGATTATCGCGCACTAGCTGGCCCATTGCCTTGCGGGTCTCTACGGTCCCAGAAGCGTGATGCGGCTGCAGCAGAACGTTTGGTAGCTCGATAAAGCGCGGATTGAGCTGCGGCTCCCCCTCAAAAACATCGAGCGCCGCAGAGCCCAGTTTGCCGGTTTCCAGAGCATCCAGCAGTGCCCCTTCGTCAATGTTAGAAGCACGTGAGATGTTGATGATCATTCCGTTCGGACCAACCGCTTTGATAACCTCCGGCCCGACAATATGGCGGGTTTCTGCGGAGGCGGCCAAAGTCACGAAGAGAAAGTCGGACCGCTCAGCCAGTTCCACCGGATCCTCGATGAAGGTCCAGCCCGAGGCGAAGTCATGAGGGGACAGATCGGAATACGCTATGTCCATATCGAAGGGGGCTACGCGTTTAGCGACCTCATAACCAATGCGACCAAGGCCAAGAATGCCAACACGCTTGCCCCAAACGCGTGACTGAAGGGGGAAAAGCCCTTTGCTTGCCCAGTCCCCACTACGGACCCAAGCTTCGGCATCTATTACGGCTCGAGACTGCGCCAACAGCATAGCCACACCAAGGTCGGCAACATCCTTGGTCAGCACGTCTGGCGTGTTGGTTACTTGTATTCCGCGCTCTCGACAGGCCTCCAAATCAACTGCATCGTAGCCGACACCGTAAACAGAAATGACCTCAAGATTGGGGCAGGCGCCAATCATGGAGCGATCTGCTCCCAGTTCGCCACGAGTGGCGATGCCGCGTACCTTTCCCCCTATTTCGTCAAGGAAGGCATCTCTATCAACTGCCTCGAAAAACTTGTGCATTGTAAAGGCGTTATCCAACGGGACCTGATCCCATTCTGGATAGGCACCGACCTGGAGCACGTCAGGTTTCGCCATTGTTCGCTCGCTTATTGACAAGTCTTGTTATCGATAACATAAGCGCGTTCAAAGCGCTTGTCGAGGGGAAAGTCTGAACCATGAGCCTGTCACTGTTCGATCTCAACGGGCAGCGCGCCCTCGTAACCGGCTCCTCCCAGGGAATTGGATTGGCCTTGGCGAAAGGCCTTGCGGATGCTGGGGCGCGTATTGTCCTCAACGGTCGGAACGAGAAAAAATTGGCTACCGCCGCGAACCAGCTTCGCGATGGGGGCGCGGAAGTTGACGAGTTGCCATTCGACGTAACCGATCATACTGCGGTGCGCGCGGCGATCGATGCTTATGAAGCCGATAAAGGGCCGATTACGATCCTGATCAACAACGCCGGTATGCAGCATCGCACGACGCTAGAGGATTTCCCCCCAGAGGCGTTCGAGCGCCTACTACAGACCAACATTGCGAGCGTCTTCCATGTTGGGCAAGCCTGCGCGCGCCACATGATCGGTCGCGGCGCTGGCAAGATTGTCAACATCTGCTCCGTGCAAACCGCATTAGCGCGTCCGGGTATTGCGCCCTACACAGCCACCAAAGGTGCAGTGGCTAACCTCACGAAGGGCATGGCGACCGACTGGGCAAAACATGGACTTCAATGCAACGGCCTGGCTCCGGGTTACTTCGATACACCGCTCAATAAAGCGCTGGTGGATGATCCGGACTTTTCATCATGGCTTGCCAATAGAACGCCTGCGGGCAGATGGGGCGAGGTCGAAGAGCTGGTCGGAACTTGCATCTTTTTGTCATCGGCGGCGTCATCTTTCGTCAATGGCACAACAGTCTTCGTGGATGGCGGCATTACCGCTTCATTGTGAGAAGCACCCAAACCTTCCGCAAACGCTTGCACATTCGCCTTTTGCTTAGACCGCGACGGGTCTATCCCTCTGAAGTCTCTAACCCTTTGTGATCAGGCGCTGGCGGGGCAGAGCAAAGGCCTTGGGCATGGAAAAGGACGCAGCAAGCAAAAATGTCCAATGCCTGTTGACATTTGTTATCGATAACATAGTCTGTTGACAAAGACCCGAAACAACGGGGAACGGGAGGAATATGCTGTGGCTCAGAAGCAGCCGACCGTATCGATGCGCGGAATCACCAAGCGTTTTGGTGGCGTCGAAGCTCTCAAGGGTGTGGATTTGGACGCCTATGCGGGCGAGGTCTTGGCCATTGTCGGCGACAATGGTGCGGGCAAGTCGACGTTAATCAAAATCTTGACCGGGGTTTACCAGCCGACCACTGGCCATATCGAGCTTGACGGCAAACCGTTCGCGATGGCCGATCATTCCGATGCGATCGCTAATGGCATAGATGCGGTCTACCAGAATCTTGCGCTCGCTGATCACCTTACGCCTGCCCAAAATCTGTTTCTGGGTTCAGAGCTTACCCGCAAGGTGATGGGTGTTCCTCTTCTCGATAATGCAACGATGAATAAAGAAGCCGTCGAGGTTTTGCAGGATCGGCTCGGGGTCCGACTTGGTGACATGAATGCCTCGACCGAGAGCCTTTCAGGCGGTCAGCGGCAGGCCGTCGCCATCGCGCGAGCGGTCAGGCACTCTGATCTCCGGGTACTTGTCATGGACGAGCCAACCGCGGCGTTAGGGCCGCAGGAAACAGCGCGTACGCTTGAGCTCATTAAGACGCTACGCAACCAAGGTCTGGCGGTCATCGTTATCTCCCACTCGCTCGATGATGTGTTCGAAATATCGGACCGGATCCACGTCCAAAGACGTGGAACATGTGAGGGCGTTGTGCGGACAAAGGATGTCACGCACGAAGATGTTCTTGGCCTGATCACCGGCATTAAAACCGCGGCATAAAGGGTAAACGATCATGGCGATGTCTGACACCGTTTCTCGCGGGCCTCTTCAAAGGCTGGAGCCCTATATTGGTGTGCTTGGGCCGATGGTGATGATCGTTCTCATTGCTGCCTTCATGGGCGTGTTTGAGCCGGCGCGTTACTTCCGCTTGTCCAATATGAACCAGATTTTGTTGGATGCGGCGCTGTACATGCCAATGGCGATGGCTATGACCTTTGTCATTACGCAGCGTGGGATTGATCTGTCGATCGGTTCGGTCGCGGCATTGACCGCAATCATTATGGCGTTTCTCATCAAGCAGTACGGTTTCAACGCGTGGGTCGCAGGTGCCATTGCACTCGCGCTTGGCGCGGTGATGGGGCTGATCAATGGCCTTGTGATCACACGCCTAAAGGTACCCGATCTGATTGGCACACTCGCCATGGACCTTGTCTATCGCGGCTTTGCACTTGTGCTTGCAAAGGGCCTCGTTCTGGCGCGCTTTCCCGACATCGTTACAGAGATCGGACGCGGCCAAGCTTTCATATTCCTTCCTACGCCGGTGATCATTGGCATGATTACGATGGTTGTTGGCTATTTCCTGCTCCGCAATACGCACTTCGGTCGCTACACGATTGCTATCGGCTCAAACCCAGAAGCTTCCGAGATGACAGGTGTTTCCGTCGACCGGCACAAAATTTATGCCTATGTGCTGATGGGCGCGATGGCTGCGCTCGCAGGCATTATGCTGATGGGTAAACTCAACGCCATCCAGGCGACATCGGCGCCTTATTTCAACTTACATGTCATTGCGGCAGTGGTCGTCGGCGGCACGTCGCTGTTCGGCGGACGCCCCTCGATGGTCGGCTCTTTTGCCGGCGTTTTGCTGTTGTCCATGATGATCAACGCGCTGGTGACTTTACGGATCGAGTTCTTTTGGCAGTCAGTTGCCTCAGGCGTCGTAATCATTGTCTCTGTTGCAGCTTATGCGTGGCTGCAGAAAAAGGACCGCGACGGTGCGTCTTCATTCAAGGCGGCGCTGGCCAACCCTGATGCACAGAAAATCATCCGCCTTACCGCGTTTCTTATCGCGGTTATTGCCCTTCTCGGGGCGCTCGGCGCCGGCTTGGCGACCAACCCGGAAGCAAGCGGCTAACAGCTTGCCCAACAAACGTTCAACGAAAGGGAGAACGTCCATGACGAAGACTTATCTGAAGACCTTCGCAACTTTGGCGTCCACGGTGGCACTCGGTGCCGGGCTGGTGATGGCCCAAGACCTGCCGCTGGTCGAATTGCCTGATGATGGTGACCGCGAGTATTGGGTCCCTTCTCAGGTGAACGCTGAGGGCACGTTGGAAGCGCTACAGGAGGTTGTTGGCTCCGAAGCGGTGCCGTTCTCGGGCACTTTGGATAACCCGTTGCAAATAGCCCTTATCTACCCCTCGGCCGATACATCCGACTTCTGGGCGCGTAATTACCTCGCCCTGACCAAGCGGCTCGACCAGCTGGGCATCGCGTACGAGACGACCGAATTTGCCAGCCGCCAAATCGAGCACTCGTTGCAGTCGACCTACGCATCGCAAGTCGAACAGGATGCCGACCTTTATGATTTTGTGATCTTCGGCCCCTCTGAGCTGGCAACGCAGGCCGATAACATCGACAAGCTTGCTGCTAACGACGGTTTGGTCACGTTCGTCTGGGCATTTCACACACCGCTGCAATATCTAGAAAATCAACCCGCCAACTGGTTCGATTTTTCGTCTGCAGCAGGTGCGATTGAGATCTGTAACTATATGCTCGAGCGCCTCGGCACCGACATCACCTATGCCATGAACCGCGGTATTCCAGGAATCACCGACAACCAGCGTTCTGGTGATTGGGCCTCGTGTGTCGAAGAGAAAGGCGGCTGGACCCTCGCTTATGAACACTACGGAGAATACACCCGTGAAGGTGGTTTCGAAGGCACGCAGCTCATCCTGCAGGCCTATCCTGAAGCGACGGTGATTCATAACGCGAATACGGCCATGTCCATGGGGTCGGTGGAGGCCCAGCTTGCCGTTGACAAGGCTGGTGAAGTTTTCTCCACCGGCTGGGGCGGTACAGGCCTTGAGCTTGATGCAATCCGCCGCGGTGAACTTGATGCGACACCTATGCGTATGGGTGACGATGTCGGCGCGGCGACCGCCGAGGCCATCAAAGCACACCTCGAAGGGCGAGCAGACGAACTGCCTTTCGTTTTCCTCGGTCGGATAACGGTTGCGCATGACGAGATGAGCGACGAAGAGCTTACGGCTCTGCAAGAAGAAGCCTTCCGCTTCTCCGGTGTCGGCGCTCTCGAGCGCTAAGTCGTCACTATCCTCCCTGGGAGACGACTTTCAGAGGCCGGGGGTTTCCGAATCTCCGGCCTCTCGCTTATCGGTGGAAGCGTGGGCATGCCCTAAGACGTTAGGATCGACTTTCGTTTAGTACTGCGCGATGCATAGCTGCTTAGGTTAGACGGTGGCGCGCCTTCTCATCGATACCATCCCAAAAGAGGCGGGTGGATTTGGAAACGGGCTGGGATGCCAAGAACACCGACAATGAAAGACGTCGCCCAAGCGGCAGGCGTATCCGTCATGACGGTCAGTCGTGCTTTCAAGGATGATGCCTCGGTCAGGCGTAAGACCCGCGAGCTCATTCACAAGACAGCCGATGAAATGGGCTATGTTTTCGACACGATGGCGTCGAACCTGCGGACGCAACGCTCGAATTTCGTTGCGGTCATCATTCCCTCTGTCAATAACGCGAACTTCGCTGCGACTTTAAGAGGGCTGTCAGATGAGATTGAAGCAAGCGGGCGCCAGATACTGCTCGGTAATTCCAATTATAGCCTGAAGCGAGAAGAGCAGCTTATCGATCAGCTTCTCCAGCGGAGGCCGGACGCGATAGTCCTGACCGGTGGACGTCACTCAGAGCGTGCGCGACAGCGCCTTGTTGCTGCGGGCATCCCGATCATAGAAACCTGGGACCTTCCCGAGGATCCGGTGGACCATGTTGTCGGTTTTTCGAACGCCGAGACAATGGAGGCGCTTGTTGAACACCTGGTCTCGCACGGCAGAACCAAGATAGCCTTCATTGGAGGCGATGCTGGAGACGATAATCGCGGCGCGGATCGGCGCAGTGGCTTTATTGCAGCCATGTCATCCAGAAACCTTTTAGCGGATCGCCTTGTCGGCGTTGGCTCACCGCCAGCGTCCATGCAGACCGGCGCCGACGCGATGTCGAAAATTCTCTCCGACTATCCTGATTCAGACGCTGTTATCGGTGTATCAGATCTGGCGGCCTTCGGAGCGCTTACCGAGTGTCAACGCCGCGGCGTTTCCGTGCCGGAGGACATAGCGATCGCTGGTTTTGGTGCCTACGATATTGCAAGTGTGAGTGTTCCCACTTTAACCACGGTAGATGTGCGACCGCGCGAGATTGGCCGCCTTTCGGCGAGACTGATCCTTGATATCTTGGACGGTGATCCTGGCAAGGCCACACGAAAGACCTTCTTACGCGTGCCAACGACAATATCCGTTGGTGGCTCGGCTCCGTTCCGCATTCGCTGATCGTGGGCGCAGGTGCGTTTGCGTTGCTCAAGCGATGCGAAACCGCTCAATAAACGCCAGGTCGGGTTCTACCCCTAGACCGGCTCCCTGAGGTATGGAAACGCGTCCTGAATGGCGCGCGACTTGTCTGTGTACGTCCAGCGGTTCGGTCAGTAGCTCGTCACGGAAGCGGTTGTGGGTGGTGTCAAACTCAAGCATTGGCTCCCACGGGTGGAGAGCACCGGGTAAGGCTGGCATGGCGGCAAGCAAGTGTAAGTTGGCCGCCACCGCTATCGCAGATCCCCAGACGTGGTTGACCACTGGTACGAAATGGGTGTGACAGAGCGCAAGCACACGCTGAAATTCTGAAATTCCACCAAGAGCACAGACTTCGGGTTGGGCGATATCCAGCCCACGACTCTCCAGCAGGCGCCGCCAGCCCCATCGCCCGAACTCTGCTTCACCTCCGGAGATGTTTGTCTTGAGCCCCGCCCGCAGATCCCGGTAGCCGTCTAAGTCCTCTGGAGCGACAGGCTCCTCAAACCAGTAAGCGCCCATCTCGTCGAGTGCACGTCCGACATAGAATGCGTCTGCGGTCGTATAGCAGTGGTTCGCGTCCACCATGAACCGCCCTTTGCCCTCGACGCTGCGGGCGACAGCCTTGCAAAGCTTGATATCATCTGTTGGGCCGAGCCCGACCTTCATCTTTGTTGCCCTAAACCCCATCTCAAGTATCGCGCTCGCCTCGTGCTCAAAACGAGCGATGTGGTCATCGACGCTCTCGCGTTTGAGCATCATGCCATAACCATAGACGGGCACCGATTGCCGATGCGCGCCTCCCAGGAGGTTGAAGAGTGGTTGGTTCATCACCTTTCCGGCAATATCCCAAAGCGCAACATCAACCCCGGATAGCGCTTGCATAGGCATGCCTTTTTGGCCGTGGTCGCGCATGAGATTATAGGCGTTGTGCCAGATCACATCACGGTCGAGGGGGCTCATGCCCAAGACCATTGGCGCGATAACGCCCTCAACGATTCCCTTGTTGGCTAATGCAACTGGACCAGGGCCGAAGCACTCCCCCCAGCCGGTGATGCCCTCGTCGGTTGATACTTCCACCAAATGCGCGGTGCGGCTGGCGTAAAACTGCTGCGAGTAGCCAAGTTCCTCCGGCAGGTCGTACGCGAGGACATGACTTTGTGTTTTGGTGATCTTCACGCCTTGCGTATCCCGCAGCTAGCACCGCCTAAGCGAAGTGCGCTTTGAAGGTATCGATGCAGGCGCGGAAGCCCCCTTCAAAATCACCATTTCCCGGGTGGTAGACTGACTCAAAGCTTACCACGCCCTCGTAGCCATCGGCTTGAAGTGCGCTGGCCAATGGTGCGAACTGGTCCGCTAACTGACCTTCGCCCATCTTCTTAACGGTGAGTGTAGCGCGGGGGGTATCAACTTCGACGTCCTTGATGTGGATGTGTCCGAGATAGCCATCCCGCACTTCCGCATAGCCATCGGGAAAGGCACGCTCATGGCACCAGCAATTGTTGGCTGGGTCCCACAGCACTTTGAGGACGCCCTTTGCATCGAGATCGTCGATGAGCTTGCGGGCGGTGTAATTGGAATTGACCATTGTCCCATTGCCCGTTTCGACCACCAGCGTAATGCCTTCGGCGCGTGCGACATCTATGGCGGGCGCAATCAAGGTTAGAGTTTTGTCCCAGGCATCGTGCGCGACGTTCCATTTTTCCGCGCCGTTGTGTCCCCAGAGGATTTGTTCCTTCTTGTTGGTCATGATGCGGACCAGCGGGCTGCCCACAATGTGCGCCATCTCAATAACCCGCTTGAGGGCATCCAAGTGTTTTGTATGCGCTTCATCGCCGGGCGTGTTGGCTATCGTCAGGCCCGCAAAGACATGCCTAGATAAGCAAGAAACCGGCTTGCCGCGATCGCGCAAAAGCTGGTCGATGTCGCGGATTTCCTGAGCGGAGTGGTCGCCAACCTCCTTGTCACCAACAAACTGGAGTTCGGCGTACTCGAGGTTAAACTCATCCATTACGTCGATGGCACAGGGCAGGTTGCGGCTGATACCGTCGCAGATAACCCCCAGCTTCATTGTGCACTATTCCGGTGCAGTTCGGCGCCCACGATTTCCTCGATCACGCGCGTGCATACCCAATTGTCTCCCTCTGGATACTTTGTTCTCCCGGCATGGAAGATTTGCATAGCTGCGGCCGCTGTGTGCAGCGGCACACCGAGTTCCTCGCCAAGCCCCATGGAAATGGTGAGATCCTTATGCATGGTGTGAATGGAACTGCCTGTTCCTTCGAACTGTCGATCAATAATCTTCTCAAGCGCATTGTTCACGACGCCGCAGCCCGCCGAAGACGTTGAGAAGACATCCAGAATAACCTGGCCGGATACCCCCGCCTTTGCCGCCAGCGCCGCCGCTTCGAAAGTCGCTGAAAACTGCGCCCCGATGAGGCTTTGCAGGCAAGCCTTCACTGTTTGACCATCGCCAGGGCGTGCGCCGACCCGGTGAATGTTCGCTGATACGGCCTGCATAATTGGAGCGAATGTATCGAGCACATCGTTTGGAGCAGCGGCCATCATGGTCAGCGTGCCGTTCTGAGCGCCAGGAAAGCCGCCGGAAACCGGTGTATCGATCAGGTGAATGCCGCTGTCCGCCATATCCGCGCCGATAGCGCGCGCTTCATGTGGTTTGATGGTTGCAGAGAGGATGATGGCGCTGCCGGCGGTCATGTTGTGCACCAGACCATCGTCGGCGAGGATCACCGCGCGCGCTTGGTTGCCGTTCATCACCATGACGAACACCGCATCACAGTTGTTGCCGATTTCAGCAACTGTATCGGCGACAAGCCCGCCCATCTCAGTAAATGCCTCCAGCCGCCTCGGATCGAGATCAATGCCGTAGGTTTCAAACCCCGCCTTGATCAGGTTTTTCGCCAGCCCGGAACCCATATCCCCTAAGCCAATGACACCGCATTTCATTGTGGTTTCTCCCTTTGTGGTGGGCGTACGCGTCTTTTTAGTTATCCGTGAAGGTGCTGCTCACCTGCTTCCACGCGAAATCCAGATGATCACGGATCGCCGCCTCTGATTTGTCGGGATCACGTCGCAGAATTGAATCGAAGATGGCTTTGTGCGCCAGATAGTTGGTTTCATTTCTCGACGGCATACGCGGCATTTTCAGCCAATGCTTGGAAAGCCACTGCGTGTAAGCGCTGTGGATATATGGCAGCGCCGGGTTCCTTGGGATCTCGTAGAGAATTCCATGAAACGTCACGTCCGTGTCGTAGAACTGAGTCGAGTTTTGGATGGCCGCCTTGTTGTTTGCAAGCGCTTCTTCAAGACGGTGAATATCCTGCGACGAGGCGAAGCGCGCTGCATCGCGGGCGAGTGAAACTTCCATCCTTATCCGAAGCTCAAAAAGGCTCCACACCCCACCAGGTTGGTTGACCAGCACACCCATGATGCTTTCAACGGCATGAAGGGCCGCGTCGTATCCAGGTTCGGCGACGACGGGCCGGAATCCGCGGCGCGCTGTGATCAAACCTTTGCTGGCCAGCATACGTACGGCCTCGCGAACAACGGTGCGGCTTACGCCATGCTCGTGCACAATCTCTCGCTCGGGCGGAAGCGGCGTGCCGGCAGGGAGTTCACCATTGAGGATTTTAGCTTCGAAAAGCGCAACGAGTTGGTCAGCAGCCCGCTCCTTTGAGGTGCTCTCAGTTACAATCATAAGGCTGCCTCAACCTGACCCACTCACAAGTCCTAACCCGTCAGTACGTATTTTTGTATAACCAAAATTGGTAAGCGGCACACCACAGTCGATGTTTCTAGCGCTCTATGGACGCGTACAGTCATTTTTGTCATACCAAATTGGATGGGGAAGTTGAGCGATAGAACTCAGTGACAAAGATTGACAAGGTTGAGGTACGCGTCTTTGACGTACCGCTCGCTGAGGTGCTCACCGATGCCAAGCATGGTGATCACACGCATTTCGAGCTCATCATAACTACAGTGTTTACGAGCGACGGCGCGCGGGGGACCGGCTACACTTACACGGGCGGAAAGGGTGGTCGTGCCATTGCGGCGATGCTTGAGCATGATCTGGCACCGTTTGTGCTGGGCCGTAATCCTGAGGATGTGGAAGCCCTGTACGACGCGATGCAGTGGCATGTTCACTATGTCGCGCGAGGAGGAATAGCATCTTTTGCGATCTCAGCGATCGACATTGCCCTTTGGGATATCCGATGCAAAGCCGTGGCGAAACCGCTTTGGAAGATGGCGGGGGGAGCGAGCGATCGCTGCAAGGCGTATTGCGGTGGCATCGACCTAAACTTCTCGCTTGATAGGCTTGTCCGACAGACGGAGGGTTATCTTCAAGCCGGATTTAACGGGGTCAAGATCAAAGTAGGGCAGCCTGAGTTGAAGGCTGACCTGGATCGTGCTGCAGCAATCCGAGAGGTGCTCGGCCCCGAACGGGCGTTCATGGTCGATGCGAACTACTCCATGTCTGTGCCGCAAGCGATTGAGGCGGCAAGGGGTTTCGCAGACTATGATATTCTCTGGTTCGAGGAGCCTACGATCCCCGACGACTATGCTGGGTATGGCGAAATAGCCAAAGCGACCGGCGTTCCCCTTGCTATGGGCGAGAATCTGCACACGATCCACGAGTTTGAATACGCCTTTAGAGATTCCAAATTGAGCTTCATCCAGCCCGATGCCTCAAATTGCGGCGGCATAACCGGTTGGCTTCAGGTTGCGTCCTTGGCAAGGAAGCACGGTATTCCGGTGTGCAGCCACGGAATGCAGGAGCTTCATGTGAGCCTCATGTCCTCGCAACCGCACGCAGGCTGGCTCGAGGTCCATAGCTTTCCCATCGATCAGTACACAATCCGGCCCTTGCAGGTCGAAGACTGCCTTGCGGTTGCCCCGAACGATCCGGGTATCGGAGTAACGTTTGACTGGGAGAAACTTGAGCGCGCTCACGCAACGATGGCGCCTTAGTGAAACGCTACAAAAGTGATGCACTCTCTGGCACCGGCGACAGGAGAGGGCGTCCCTCTTTCCACGCAATCAAATTATCAATCGCAAGGTCGGCCATTGCCCTTCGTGTCTCGATTGACGCGCTGCCGATATGCGGCAAAAGCACTGTGTTGGGCAGCGACCTCAAAGCTGATGGGATATGCGGCTCGTCGACATAAACATCAAGGCCTGCACCCCCCAGCGTACCCTCTTGCAACGCACCAATCAGCGCCATTTCGTCAACGGTTGACCCGCGACCGACGTTAATAAGAAAACCGTCGGGGCCGATTGCGTCCATAACCTCACGGCTTATCAGGTTTCGGGTTGCATCGCCGCCTGGCGCAATACAAACCAGCGTTTCGCAGTCGCGCGCCATGGCAATCAAATCGCTGTAGTAGGGGAAGGGGATATCCTGCTTGCTGCGACCGAAATAGACGATGTCGGTTGTCCACGGAGCGAGCTTGCGGACTACAGCCTTTCCAATTCGGCCCAGACCGAGAATCCCGACGCGGCGGTTTTCAGGTGTTCGTGGAAGAGGGAGGTTGCCCTCGCTGCCCCAGCGGCCAGACCTTGCCAGTGCCATCTCGGCTTCGAGGTTGCGCCAGCAGGCGAGGTAGAGCATCAGTGCGGTTGTGGCGACCTCCTCATTAAGCACGTCGGGTGTGTGGCAAACCGGAATCCCGCGCTCTGTAGTGATCACCGTGTCTACGCCGTCATACCCTACGCCAACGTTGCTTATGATCTCCGCATTGGGCAGTTGCTTTAGGACTTCAGACGGTACGCCGGTCGGGCCATCGGTCAAAATGAAGCGGATAGTGTCGCCATGCAGTGGCAACCACTCGGTTGCGTCGATCGTTTGGAAATAAGTCGGAGCGAAGACGTCTTCGATCCGAACTCGCATGTGATCTGTCAGCTTATTGAAGACGAGAAGGTCAGACACTAGTGACTGTCTCTGGGTACGCTTTTCCGCGACACATCGCGATAGTTTGGTGCGTCTCGCAGGGTCATGCCCTTATCGAGTCCGCCGGTAAGCTCTCGAAAGTACTGCTGCCACGGAGTTTGGCTGTCAGGGAACCTGTATCCACCCTCGGAAGCAAGTACCTGTGCCCTGGCCGCGAGTTCCTCGGCGGCGACAAGCATGTTCACCGTCCCTTGTCCAAGGTCGATGCGAACCGTGTCACCATTTTTCAGCAGAGCGAGCCCACCACCATCGGCGGCTTCTGGAGTTGCGTTAAGGATTGAGGGGGAACCAGATGTCCCGGACTGCCTGCCATCACCGATGCATGGGAGCGCCTTGATCCCGCGTTTCAAAAGGTAGGAAGGCGCACGCATGTTCACCACCTCAGCGCCACCGGGGTAACCTTTTGGGCCAGCACCCCTCATAAACAGGATGCAGTGTTCATCGATGTTTTCTTCAGGATCATCGATACGCTCGTGGAAGTCTTCTGGCCCATCAAAGACGACCGCCCGTCCTTCGAACGCATTAGGATCGTCCGGATTGGAGAGGTAACGCGTCCTGAACTCGTCCGAAATGACGCTCGTCTTCATGACGGCGCTGTCGAATAGATTGCCCTTGAGGTTCAGAAATCCTGCGTCGCGAACCATCGCGTTTTCCAGCGGCCGGATAACATCCAAATTTGAAGCGCCCTTTCCCTGGCAGTTCTCTCCAATGGACTTGCCATTCACGGTGAGTGCATCGCGGTTGGGAAGCAACCCGCCTTCCAAGAGTTCGGCAACAACGGCTGGTACACCGCCTGCCCGGTGGTAATCCTCGCCAAGGTAGGCCCCTGCGGGTTGCAGGTTGACCAAGAGTGGAACCTTGTGGCCGAGCGCCTGCCAGTCGTCATTGTCAAGGTCGACGCCAAGATGCGACGCGATCGCGTTGAGGTGGATGGGCGCGTTTGAGGAGCCTCCGATCGCGGAGTTGATGACGATAGCGTTCTCAAAGGCAGCGCGGGTCATGATGTCCGATGGCCGCACGTCTTCCCACACCATCTCAACAATTCGCTTGCCAGTTTCGTAGCTGATCTGCCCTCGTTCACGATAGGGTGCCGGGATGGCCGCACTTCCCGGTAACTGCATACCCAAGGCCTCGGCCAGCGAGTTCATCGTTGTAGCGGTTCCCATCGTGTTGCAGTAGCCGACCGATGGTGCAGATGATGCCGCGATCTCCATGAACTCATCACTGTCGATCTCGCCGCTCGCCATAAGCTCACGAGCTTTCCAGATAACCGTGCCCGACCCAGCACGCTCGCCTTCCCACCAACCATTAAGCATGGGTCCGACCGAAAGCGCGATTGCGGGAATGTTCACTGTTGCCGCTGCCATCAGCAATGCGGGCGTCGTCTTATCGCATCCAATGGTGAGCACCACCCCGTCAATCGGGTATCCGAACAACGATTCCGTCAACGATAGATAAGCGAGGTTGCGATCAAGATTGGCGGTCGGGCGTTTCCCGGTTTCTTGGATCGGGTGTACGGGCACCTCGATGCAGACCCCGCCTGCTGAGATGATCCCGTCGCGGACGCGTTTCGCCAACTCAATATGGTGTCTGTTGCAAGGACTTAAATCTGAGCCAGTCTGCGCGATGGCAATAATCGGCTTACCGCCTTGCAGCTCCTCTCGGGTCAGACCGTAGTTAAGGTAGCGCTCCAGGTAGAGTGCCGTCATCTCGGAACTGTGGGGGTTGTTGAACCACTGCCGCGAGCGCAAATCTTGTTGTGTAATTTTTGGCATTTCCGAGCTTCGATCTTCTCCCGGTTTCTTGGCGTGTCGTCGTACCACACGAGCGACGATCGGCAACCGAAACGTTTCTGAGCGGTCAGATGCACCCGGCGCTTTTGTGGATCAACCGCCTGAGATTTCGACAGAAATACCTTACGAGATATCCTGTGGCCGTATGAAAGTTTGAATTGCGCATCCTAAATGCTTCGACTAGTTTGGTCATACCAAAAGAAAATGCCGCAAAAGGCATTCCACAAGGACGAAGGGAGGATCCAATGTCCACACTCAAGAGCCTGGCGCTCTCCGCGTCGGCCGCTGCTTTGTGCATCGTTGCAACGTCGGCTGCCGCCCAAACCACGACGCTTCGCATTCAAACCCACTTCAGCCAGGAGACCCTTTCTGGACAGATGGCAGCGGAGTTCATCGAAGATGTCTCGGCGATGTCAAACGGCGAGATCCAGATCGAGATGTTTTACGCGTCGTCCGTGGTCGCATCCGCCGAAACGTTTGATGCTGCCGCCACTGGAATTCTCGATTGTGATATGACCGGTGGTGCCTACCAAACTGGCAAGAACCCTGCCTTCCAGTTCACAGGCGACCTCACTGGCGGTTACGCCAACCCCTATCAACAGTATGCATGGCTGCTGCATGGCGGCGGTGAAGAGGCGCTGAACAACCTCTACAATCAGTATGGAATGGAGTTCGTTGGATGGTGGATTCCCGGTCCGGAGTCGCTTTCGTCCACCCGACCAATCTCTGGTGTTGCTGATCTGGAAGGCTGGAAGTTCCGCTCTCCACCGGGCGTTATTACCATGATCTTCGAGAATTTGGGTGCGTCGCCAATCGTGATGGACTTCAACGAGATTTTCACAGCACTCGAAACCGGCATTATTGATGGTGCAGACGCTGCAAATCTGACCAACAATATTGGGCTTGGCCTCTACGACATCGCCGAGCACACCAATTACCCCGGGTTCCACTCGATGCCGGCTGACCATTTGGCCTGCAATAAGGACGTCTGGGATGCCATGCCTTCCCATCACCAGGCAATTTTGCGCGTCGGCATGCAAGCACTTGGTTTGAAGAACACAACGATTAACGAAGTGCGCAATGCTGAGAACTCGGTTGCTTTGGCCGAGCAGGGTCTCAACATGTACCAGTGGTCGGAGGAAGATATGGCCGCGTACCGGCAGGCTGTTCAAGACGCTTGGGTTGAGTTTGCAACGACCCCCGAAAGCCAGGAATTGCTTGAAGCGCACTTGAGCTTCCTGCGTGAAATCGGCGCGATGGACTAGGCTTAACTGCGGTGCGTGTTTCGGGGACGGCAAGCTTGCCGTCCCCGCACAACGTTTCGTGGGGTCCTGTTTTGATGACCGGGCTCGTTCGCGAAACTCCCTGATATCACCAAGGTGCGTATATGGCCTCTGAGAAACCAGGCGGGCTCGTTGAGTGGCTCTGGCCTTCCGCCTTCTTGCTCTGTGCGGGTTGGTTGGTCTGGCACATACCGGCCTTTATCCTTGATTGGTTCAGACCGGAGAGCGAGAGCCTGTTCCTGCAGATCTCGGAGCTGCACTTGCGTAAAGATGTCAGCCCGAACTTGCCCGGCTTGTTCGGCGGCTTTGCCGACATCGTTGATTGGGCCGCGCTGATCTTGTTGCCGATCTTCGCATTCTTAGGAGCGCGGACTGTCGTCGTTGCGCCGATGGAGTTTGAGCGCTGGCAGCCATGGGACCGTTTTGCGCTTTTTATTGGTCGTGCGACGATGATCATGATCGTCGCGATGACCGGCGTCATGCTGTACGAAGTGTTCTTGCGCTACGTCATCGAGGCTCCCACCAAGTGGGCGAATGAGCTCACTTTATGGATCGCCGGCTTCATCTTCTTGTGCTCCGGCCTGTATGCGATGCAGCAGCGCTGCCATATCCGTATCACACTGCTTTATGACGCCGTGCCGCAGCCGTTGCGCAAGGTATTTGACGTCGTGTCCACCGCCATGATTGCGCTGTTTGCCGTCGGCGTTGTCTTTGGAAGTTATCAGCAGGTATTCATCAACAAGCTCTATCGGTGGGAAATGTTTGGTACTGCCTTTGACCCGCCGATCCCGGCCACTATCCAGCCGATGATCCTCATCATGGTTGTGCTCATCGCATTGCAGTCCATCGCAAATTTAATCGCCGACTGGCATTTGGAACCGGAGACGCACGGGCCCGAAGATATTGACGAGGACGAAATCGACGCGATCAAGCGCAGCGTGGGGGTCGACTGATGGACATCGGCACAATCTCGCTGATCATCGTGTTCGTCATGATTTTCTTTTTGGCGATCGGCATGCCGCTTGGATTTGCGTCTGCTGTGCTTGCGCTTCTGGTGATGGTTTTAAAGTTTGAGCCAACGCTCATTACTCAGCCATGGACCTTTGGCGAAGGTCTGCTGACGGGCAGGCCAGGGACCGGGCCGCTCTACCTGTTGACGCAAAAGATATTCGATTTGATGACGCAATACGTCCTCATATCGGTGCCTTTGTTCATCTTTATGGCAGCCCTGCTTGAGCGATCAGGGATCGCCAAAGAGATGTATAACTCCCTCAACTTCTGGCTTTCGCGCACACGCGGCGGCATCGCTATCGTGACGTCGATCATGGCTGTGATCATGGCTGCGATGTCGGGAATCATCGGCGGTGAGGTTGTGCTTCTGGGCCTGATAGCGCTGCCTCAGATGTTGCGGCTTGGCTATAACCAAAACCTCGCCATAGGGACCATTTGCGCCTCGGGATCTTTGGGTACCATGATCCCACCGTCCATCGTCCTAATTATCTATGGCTTGATTACAGAAACCTCGATCAAGGCGCTGTTCACCGGTGCTTTTGTCCCTGGCTTCATGCTGGCCAGTATGATCATCATTTACATCATTACACGCACTCAGTTGAGACCGGAAGATGCGCCGCTACCCGAACCCCAGCCGGGTGAGCCAACGGGCTCTCAAAAGCTGGGAATGTTTGGCGGCTTTCTATCGTTGATCCTTGCCGGTGGCTCGGTGGTCCTCTTGCTGCGCGCCCTGTTCTTCACGGTTACCGGGCAAAACGTGCTTGAAGAAGGTGAAGACCCCATCTGGCTTGGTATGCCCGAGGATCTGCTACCCCTGGGGATCGCCCTTGTTGTTGGCCTGTTTCTGGCCTTTGCGGTTTTTGGTCGCCAGCGCACGATGCTGGGTTGGAAACACGGCAAGGGCCTGGTCCCGCCGCTTGTAGTTATCGGCGTGGTGATGGGCTCGATCTATGGCGGCATCACCGGCATTACAGAAGCCGCTGGGATGGGTGCATTCGCTGTCTTTATGATCGCTGTTTTGCGAGGCGAGGCCAGCGTTGCTCTTGTCTGGGATTCCATGATGCGAACCCTGAAATCCACCGGCACGATCATCTGGGTAACGATCGGTGCAGCTGCCCTCGCTGGTGCCTACACGCTCGCCGGTGGGCCGAACTACATCGCGAACCTTATCGTCGGCTCTGAGATGCCGACTATGCTCGTCCTGCTGACGATGATGGTCATTCTGCTGTTTATGGGCGCTTTTATGGATTGGGTTGGGATCGTGCTCCTGATTATCCCGGTATTTTTGCCGATCGTGCGGGAACTGCCCATTGAAGAAATCGGTCTGATCGGTGAACTGGACCCACGGCATGTTGCGATCTGGTTCGGCGTTCTGTTTTGCATGAACATGCAGGTGAGCTTCCTATCGCCGCCCTTCGGCCCCGCCGCATTTTACTTGAAGTCCGTTGCCCCGCCTCACATTTCGCTTACGGATATTTTCCGCGGGTTTTTGCCGTTCATCTGCGTGCAATTGCTTGCACTTTCAGTCCTGTTGATCTGGCCGAATATCGTGACACTGCTTCTCTGAGGGAGAATCGCTATGTTGTCTGCTGAACAAATCGCCCAGTTCGAGCGGGATGGGTTCCTCGTGGTCGACGACGTCCTCGATGGGGAGGTACTTTCCGCGATCGAAGCAGAATACCAATCGGTCATGGACGGGCTTTACGATCAGTGGCAAGCCGACGGGACCGTGCGGACTGGATGTGATGATGCGGGCTTCTTCGAAAAGCTGGGTCGTGCCGTCGATGCGGGCGTCGAATGGTATCAACCACTCGATATCTCGCTACCACATGATGGGATTACAGACACAACGCCAATGCATATCGGCCCGGCCGTGTTCCGCTTGGCGACACACCCTCGTCTTCTCGATGTTGCGGAGAGTATTCTGGGGCCTGAGCTGACCTCGAACCCTATTCAACATGTGCGGATCAAACCACCCGAACGCCGAGTACCTCAAGAGGAAGCGCGCGCGCATATTGTTTCCACGGATTGGCACCAGGATCGAGGTGTTACCCTGGAAAGTGCTGATCAAACGGAGATGCTTACGGTTTGGGTCGTGATCACGGACGCAACGATCGAGAACGGGTGTTTGCAAGTGAAACCCGGTCAGCGCTCGGACATGTTACCCCATTGCACGATGAACCAAGTTGGTATCACGCAGCGCTTTCTGCCCAAGGAAGCTGCAGTGCCGACACCTGTTCGGGCAGGGGGCGCGGTCATTCTGCATCCGCTCACACCCCATGCTAGCTTGCCGAATGTTTCGGACGGTTACCGTTGGTCGTTTGACCTGCGCTACAATGTGACCGGTCAATCCACTGGTCGCGAGCAGTTTCCTAGTTTTGTCGCCCGTTCGCGCAGTCGTCCGGAAAAAGAATTGAAGGATTGGCGTGCATGGAAGGCCATGTGGGAACACACCCGCCATGTCCTCGCGCGCGCACAGCATATTCCGCAACACCGATGGCCATCCGACGGCCCCTACTGCGCCTAGTATGGGACTGTTGCGTCTTGAGCCCAGCGATAGCGTTGCGATCGCACCTCACCGGCTGGAGCCCGGCACAACCTTCGACAATTTGCCGATACGCGATCCAGTGCCCGCAGGACACAAGGTTGCCCTTGAAGCAATTGAGAAGGGAGATCCGGTCAGAAAGTTCGCGCAGCGCATAGGAGTGGCTTCAAGGCCTATCGCGCCTGGTGAGCATGTTCACACCCACAACCTGGCGTTTACTGGGGTAGAAGGTGATTATGTATTTGGGACCAACTTGAGGGACGCACGACGTGCGGACGTCACTGATAGCTTTCTGGGATTTAAGCGTAGCAATGGCCGGGTGGGAACGCGTAACTATATTGGCATTGTAACGTCGGTGAATTGCTCCGCTACGGCGGCCAGGATGATTGCTGACCACTTCACCCCTGAGCGACTGCGAGGGTTTCCAAACGTCGATGGTGTCGCAGCGTTTGTGCACGGCACAGGCTGTGGGATGGGTGGCGACGGCACCGGGTTTGAAGCCTTACAACGGGTAATGTGGGGATATGCCCGCCACCCTAACCTGGGCGCAGTGCTCATGGTCGGGCTTGGTTGTGAGATGAACCAGATCGATTGGCTGCTTGATGCGCACGGTCTTCAGGTTGGCCCGACGTTCCAAATGATGAACATACAAAGTGAGTCCGGCCTCAGGCGCACCGTGGAACGCGGGATTGCCAAGGTTGAGGCGATGCTTCCCATTGCGAATGGTGTGAAGCGCAGTGTTTGCCCCGCAAGTTCGCTAAAGGTGGCGCTCCAGTGTGGGGGGTCTGATGCATGGTCAGGCATCACCGCAAACCCTGCGTTGGGATACGCTTGTGATTTGCTCGTGGGCCAGGGCGGGACCGGTGTTCTGGCTGAAACCCCAGAAATTTACGGGGCTGAGCACTTGCTAACCGAACGTGCGGTCACAAGAAAAGTGGGGCAAAAACTCGTAGATCTGATCAACTGGTGGGAAGACTACGCGGAACGTAACCGTGGCTCGATGGATAACAATCCTTCGCCTGGAAACAAGGCTGGCGGGCTGACCACCATCTTAGAGAAATCGCTCGGCGCAAGTGCCAAAGCGGGTACCACGAGCCTGACCGCAGTTTATCGCTACGCTGAAGAGGTCATGGCGCCCGGCTTTACCTTCATGGATAGTCCCGGCTACGACCCAGCGAGCGTAACCGGCCAAATCGCGGGCGGTTGCCAAATCGTTTGTTTTACCACGGGACGGGGCTCGGCGTTCGGTTCGAAACCAAGCCCGACCATCAAGATCGCAACAAACTCGGAAATGGCGAGGAAAATGTCGGAAGACATGGACATTGACGCTGGCCAAATACTGAGCGCTGGCAAGAGTGTCGAGGAAATGGGCCGTGAGATCTACACGCACATCCTCAAGACGGCATCAGGCAAGCCAACCAAATCCGAGGCGCAAGGGTTGGGAGACTATGAGTTTGTTCCATGGCAGATCGGCGCAGTGATGTGAGGATATAATCGTGAGCAAACCGACCCTGGGTTTCATCGGTCTTGGTCTCATGGGAGGCGCAATGGTCTCGCGGCTCCAGGATTTGGACTATTCTCTAAACGTGTTGGGCAACCGAGATCGAACAGAACTCGACAAAGCGGTCGCGCGTGGTGCCCTGGAGGCATCAAGCGCTCGCGAGATAGCATTAAGCAGTGACATCGTGATGCTGTGTATGGGCACTTCCGCACACGTGGAGGGCCGCATGCGTGGAGATGACGGAGTAATCTCCGGGCTTCGTGCCGACCAAGTTGTTATCGATTTCGGAACGTCTTTACCTGAGTCCACTCGCAGCCTCGCGAAGGAAGTTGCCGCAGTGGGCGCAACGTATCTGGACGCACCGATCGGCCGCACCCCGACCCATGCGCTGGAGGGTAAACTTAATCTAATGTGTTCCGGGGATGAGGCTGCCTTTGCCCGCGTTCGCCCGGTGCTGAACGACTTGGCAGAAAATGTGTTTCACCTTGGTGAGGTTGGCAGCGGCCATACGATCAAGCTGCTCAACAACTTCTTCGGTCAGGTTGTCGCCAATGCTTTGGGCGAAGTCTTCGCGCTTGCAGACGTTACCGGCGTAGGCCGCCAAAAAATTTATGACGTTATGTCAGCGGGGCCGCTCGGCTCTCCGTTCATGGACTTTTTTGCTAGCTATGCGCTCGACGCTGACCCCTCCAAGCTTGCATTTTCCATCGAAAACGCCACCAAGGACGTGGGCTATTACGCCAAGATGGCGCACGACGCAGGCGCGCCCACAGTTATGGCTGAAGCACCCCTTAAAATGATGCGCGCAGCGATTGATCATGGCATGGGCGACCAACTGGTGCCTGAGCTGCTCGATTTCTATCTCAAGCACTACGCTCGTGGTTGAAGCGGAAACGTCTGCCCAGGGGGCGGACGGGGTCGGCCGTGCCATTCTACTCGTACTGCTTGCGAACCTTCTGTTCGCTTTCGTCGACACCTCCACAAAATGGTTGATCGGTGCCGGGCTTGCCGTTCTGCCGCTGGCCTTTATGCGCTATGCAGTACACTTCGGTTTGACGATTGCAGATCGCACCATACGCGCTCGCCCTGCATACAGACTGCGAAGAGGCGTGACATGGTTGGTGCTGTTTCGGTCAATCTGTATTGTGTCGGCGACGCTCGCGAATTTCGTTGCGCTCGGACACTTGTCACTCAGCGTTACCGCTTCGATCCTCTACCTTTCACCAGTCTTCATTTGCTTGTTTGCCCGCCCGATGCTTGGTGAAATCGTAACCGCCAAGCACTGGTCCGCCATTTTGCTAGGGCTAATTGGAGCCCTTGTCATTTTATGGCCGGTGGGCGAACCGATTAATTGGTACGCCGTGTTGATGCTCTATCCAGCGATCGCCTTGGCGCTGTATCAGGTTTTGACGCGCCAGCTGGCTCATGAGGTGCGGCCTTCGACCCTGCAGTTCTACACCGGCGCGGTAGGAACAGTTGTGTTGCTCCCCTTTGCACTTGTGAGTTGGACCACACCTGTCTCTCCTTTGGATTGGACCTTGTTTCTGGCAATTGGCGCCTTCGCATGGGCTGGCCATGAAGCACTGATCAGAGCGCACAGCTATACTGAGGCCAGCACTTTGGCACCGTTTGGGTACATCTTTATCAATTATCTGACGGGCGCTGAGATCCTCGTCTTTGGCGAATTGCCGGAACTCAGGGTATTCGCCGGAGCAGCCCTTATTTTTGCCGGCGGCATGCTCGCGTGGCGCGTGGACAGGCGGCTCGCGAGCTAAACAACGAGAATACTGTCGTTGGAACGGTGGGCCGGCCGTCTATTGCCAACCGCAGGTTAATCCAAGCCCGATCTCGGCACAGCGTGAATCGAGGTCGGGCCTTCTGCCTGTGAGCCTTGCTCCCGTTAGAACTCCATGACGATGCGACCATCAATGTTGCCCAGCTCCATCTGCTCGAAAACTGCGTTGATGTTCTCCAGCCTGTCAGTCGAAAAGTGTGAGGCGACCGTGCCTTCTGCAGCAAAGGCAAGGCTTTCGGAAAGGTCAGCGCGCGTGCCCACGATCGACCCGCGGATCGTCTTGCGGTTGAGCACGACATCGAAAATGGGAAGAGGGAAATCCCCTGGTGGCAGACCCACCAGGCTCATTGTTCCGCCCGGAGCGAGCATGCCAACTGCCTGAGCGAAGGCGCTGTTGGACACCGCTGTAACCAGAACGCCGTCGGCTCCGCCGAGCTTCGTGACCTCGTCAATCGGATCTTGGGTTTCGGCATTGATGCCAACCTCCGCGCCAAGCTCTTTGGCCAGGTCCAGTTTGTCGTCAGCAACATCCACGGCGATGACATGCAAGCCCATGGCGCGTGCGTACTGAACTGCGAGATGGCCCAGGCCGCCGATGCCTGAGACTACAACGCTCTGGCCGGGGCGGAGATCGCACTCCTTCAATCCCTTGTACACCGTCACACCCGCGCAAAGGATCGGGGCAGCAGGCTCAAAATCCAGATTGTCGGGGAGATGACCAACATACTCAGGATCAGCCTCCACATAGTCTGCAAAACCGCCATTGACTGTGTAGCCGGTGTATTGCGGCTCTGTACGGCAAAGTGTTTCCCAGCCGGTGATGCAAGGTTTGCAATGACCGCAAGCATGATGCAGCCACGGAACGCCCACCCGGTCCCCCTCCTTGACCGCCGTGACGCCTTTGCCGATTTCTGCAACGACCCCAACGCCCTCATGGCCTGGGATAAACGGCGGTGAGGGTTTGACGGGCCAATCGCCCCGCGCGGCATGAAGATCGGTATGACACACCCCGCTTGCCTCGATCTTGACGATGACCTTGCCATCCGAGACCGTCGGTCGTTCAACCTCTTTGATCTCGAGGGGTTTGGCGAAGTCAGTAACGACGGCTGCGCGCATCGTAGCCATTGAAGTTCTCCTGTGTGTCGATAGGCACGGGGATGTTGTGAGCCCGTATTGCGAAGATAAAAGTCTGAAAATGCTCGAGGGGAGGACGCGCGGGAGCGCTCATTTTCAGTGCTCGGCTTCCAACTCCCTGATGCGGATCATCGTGCGCATAACGGTGTCTGGTGTGAGCGAGATGCTGTCGATGCCTTGTTTGACAAGAAACTCGGCGATTTCTGGATAGTCAGACGGCCCCTGGCCGCAGATGCCCGAGTGCTTCTGGTTCCGTTTGGCGCCCTGTACGGCTTGGCTAAGGAAGGCCATGACGCCGGGGTCGCGCTCGTCGAACTCGAAGGCTACCATTGCCGAGTCCCGGTCCACACCGAGGGCCAGCTGTGTCAGATCGTTGGAGCCGATGGAGAACCCGTCGAAGCGTTTGGCGAACTCATCGATTTGAATGACGTTATTGGGTATCTCGCACATCACGTAGACCTTGAGGCCATTCTCGCCGCGTTTGAGACCATATTCCTCCATGACAGCGAGGACACGGTCGGCTTCATCCACACGGCGGCAGAACGGGATCATCAGGATGAGGTTGTCGAGCCCCATCTCTTCGCGCACCCGTTTCATAGCGGCGCACTCCAGCGCGAAGCCTTCCTTGTAGGCGTCGTGCGTGTAGCGCGATGCGCCCCGAAACCCGATCATCGGGTTCTCTTCCTCCGGCTCAAAATCTGCGCCCCCGATCAGCGCGGCGTACTCGTTCGACTTGAAGTCTGATAGGCGAACGACGACCGGGCGCGGATAAAACGCTGCAGCGATTGTGCCCACGCCTTCCGACAGCGTGCGCACGAAGAACGATGCGCCATCGCCATCGGCCGCGATCATGTCTTCGATCTGCTTACGCTGAAGCGTGTCCGTGACGCGGTCAGGGTACAAAAGCGCCATCGGGTGCGCTTTGATGTACTCGTTAATGATGAACTCCATGCGCGCCAGACCTACGCCAGCGGCAGGCAAGAAGCTCGTCTTGAAGGCCATCTCGGGGTTGCCGAGATTGATCATCACCTCGGTTTTGGGAGGTTCGAAGCCCTCAAGCTCGGTTACATCGATGCGGAAGGGCACCTTGCCGTCATAGACGCGCCCGACGTCCCCTTCAGCACACGAAACTGTCACCTCCCGGCCGTCCGGCACGGTCTCGGTGGCATTTTCGCAGCCGACAACGGCCGGAATACCCAGTTCGCGCGCAACAATTGCGGCATGGCAGGTGCGCCCGCCGCGGTTGGTGACGATAGCCGCAGCGGTCTTCATCACCGGTTCCCAGTCAGGCGTTGTGGTATCCGAGATCAGGACCTCGCCAGGCTGGAACTCGTGCAGGTGCGCTGTGTCTTTGATGAAGCGTGCCTTGCCGCTGGCAACGTTGGTACCAACCGAGCGTCCGGTGGCCAGGCGGTCGGCGGTCCCTTCAACGACATAGTCTTCGAGCCTGGTTCCAGAAAGTTGCGAAGCGACGGTCTCGGGGCGAGCCTGCACGATGTACAGTTCGCCATCAACACCATCGAGCGCCCACTCCATGTCCATCGGCATCGCGTGGCCACGCTTTTTCGTGTAATGGTTTTCGATCGTGATCGCGTAATCCGCGAGCGTGAGAACCTGCTCGTCCGACAAACAGAACTTGGCCCGGTCCGCGTCCGGCGTTGGCTTGTTGGTGACCGGCTCGCGCGTCGTGCCGTGCGTGTAGACCATCTTGATCTGCTTTGCGCCCAGAACCCGTCGCGTGACCGCCCGTTTGCCCAGCTTGTAGGTGGGTTTGTGGACGTAGAACTCATCAACGTCGACTGAGCCTTGGACAACGTTCTCACCAAGCCCGTACGCTCCCGTGATGAACACCATATCCGGATGGCCGCTCTCGGTGTCGATGGAAAACATCACACCGGCGGACGCGAGATCGGAACGGATCATCTTCATGACGCAGGCTGATAGTGCGACCTTGAAATGGTCAAAGCCGCGATCGATCCGGTAGCTAATCGCCCGATCGGTGAAAAGCGACGCGTTACATCGGCGGACGGCGTCGAGCACCATTTCCGCTCCCGAAATATTCAGGTAGGTGTCGTGCTGGCCTGCAAAACTGGCGTTTGGCAAGTCTTCTGCAGTTGCCGAGGACCGGACGGCCAGGGAAAAGTCGGCGCCATACTCCTCTTCCATAAGCGCGTAGGCAGCTAGGATTTCCTGTTTCGTCTGATCAGTCAGCCCAGCGGCATAAACAATATCACGGCAACGTTTGCCGGCGCGGGCCAACGCCTTCACATCGGTCTTGTCGAGATTATCGAGTTCGGCATGCAAGGCATCCCAAGCTCCAGCCTGGGTTATCGCATCGTTGAAAGCGTCTGCAGTTACGGCAAAGCCGTTTGCCTGTTTGACTCCCAGCGGAAGCAATTCGCGGTACATTTCGCCCAACGAGGCGTTCTTGCCACCAACCAGCGGTACGTCGTCGATCGTTAGCTCCTCGAACCATCGTATGGTGCGTGCGCCGGGCTGCACGCGGCTGGTTGCGGCAGTCTCAAAAGGGGCGTTTTGGTTCATCCGGAGCTCCTTTAATCACCGAACTTCGTTAGGCAGCGGAAGACGCTTCAAAGCACAAGCGTCAAACGGTTATTGCGCTTGATGCTGTCTAATCTTCTTGACGTGACACCATTACGAATGCATTAGAATGAGCTTGTCTATACGCGTCACCCGGTATGCCGAAACCGGTTTTTTTCTGGGTTTTGCGCATTCAGAGTGAAAAGCGACGCAAGGTGGTAAGAGCCACAATGTCCGAGCGATGCAACCACCGTTAGCGTTGTGTTGTGAGAAGCTGTCGACGGAGTGATCGAATGCTGAAGCACCACCCGCATACCGAATCCATCTTGGAGGGTCCCTGGCATGGGTTCGTGTCCGGGCGCTGGTCCAACGAAATCGACGTCCGCGATTTCATCCAACGCAATTACAGCCCTTATGACGGCGACGGCGTCTTTCTTGCAGATGCGACTCCCCGGACATCTGCGGTCTGGAAGCAGGTGCTCGAGCTGTACGCCGAAGAGCGCAAACGGGGCGTCCTCGACGTTGACCCGAAGACGCCCTCATCCTTAACGGCATTCGGTCCCGGTTACATCGACAAGGGCAAGGAGAAGATCGTTGGCCTGCAAACTGATGCTCCGCTCAAGCGCGCAATCTTCCCAAATGGCGGCATCCACATGGTGGATGATGCGCTGAAGGCCTATGGTTTTGAGCCCGACAGCGAGATCGAGACGATCTTCACGGACTATCGGAAGACCCACAATCAAGGCGTGTTCGACGCTTATACCACCGAGATCAAGAAGGCCCGCCACTGTGGTGTGGTGACGGGATTGCCGGACGCGTATGGCCGGGGTCGCATCATTGGCGATTACCGGCGGGTCGCCCTGTACGGAGTGGACGCGCTCATCGCCGACAAGCGCGATCAACAGCTCTCACTCGAACGCGATGTGATGGACGAGGACACGATCCGTCAGCGTGAAGAGATCAGTGATCAGATACGCGCGCTGCAAGATCTGAAGGTTATGGCGCAAGGCTATGGCTTCGACATATCGCAGCCCGCCAAAACAGCGCATGAAGCGGTCCAATGGACCTATTTCGCCTATCTGGGAGCGATCAAGGATCAAAATGGTGCAGCGATGTCCGTTGGGCGAGTCGCCACGTTTCTCGATATCTACCTTGCGCGCGACATAGCCGACGGTTCGCTGTCAGAATCCGAAGCGCAGGAGCTGATAGACGACCTCGTCATAAAGCTTCGGCTGGTGCGTTTTTTGCGCACGCCCGGCTACAACGCGTTGTTTACCGGCGATCCGATATGGGCGACCGAATGCATCGGTGGGATGGGCGAAGACGGGCGCCCTCTCGTCACCAAGACGAGCTTCCGCTTCCTCCAGACACTTTACAACCTTGGTCCCGCGCCGGAGCCCAACCTGACCGTGTTGTGGTCGAACGATTTGCCCACCGCGTTCAAGGACTTTTGTGCTCAGACGTCGATCGATACCTCATCAATTCAGTATGAGAACGACGATCTGATGCGGCCTTACTGGGGCGATGACTACGGCATTGCGTGCTGTGTTTCAGCGATGCGTATCGGCAAGCAGATGCAGTTCTTCGGCGCACGCGTGAACCTCGCAAAGGCTTTGCTGTACGCGATCAACGGAGGGCGTGATGAAGTTTCCGGCGATCAGGTGGGCCCAGCCATAGAGCCGATCACCGGCGATGTGCTCGAGTATGACGAGGTTCGTGAGAAGTACGACCAGTTCGTTGACTGGCTCGCCAAGGTCTATGTGCAGGCGCTCAATATAATCCACTATATGCACGACAAGTACAATTATGAGCGGCTCGAAATGGCGCTGCATGACCGCGACGTATACCGCACGATGGCGTGCGGTATTGCAGGTCTTTCAGTGGTCGCCGACAGTCTTGCCGCGATCAAGTATGGCACCGTCCATGTTGGAAGGAACACCACCGGTCTGGCGGTCGATTACCGGATTGAGGGCTCGGATATTCCCGCCTTCGGTAACAACGATCCGCGCGTCGATGACCTTGCCGCTGAGCTCGTTGAAAGCTTCATGAACAAGGTTCGTCAGAATCCCGCCCACCGTGGGTCGGTGCATACCCAATCCGTTCTGACAATCACCTCTAACGTCGTCTACGGAAAGATGACGGGTGCGACACCCGATGGGCGACGGTCGGGGGAACCGTTCGCGCCGGGGGCTAATCCCATGCATGGCCGCGACAAACTCGGAGCGATTGCATCCGCAACGTCTGTTGCAAAGCTGCCCTATGAACATGCCCAAGACGGTATCTCCTACACCTTCTCAATTGTTCCAGAGGGTCTTGGTCGTGCAGCCGAGGACCGGGTATCTAATCTTCGAACCATCCTGTCGAAATTTACCGATGACGGTGGCCACCACATCAATGTCAACGTCTTTAATCGCGAGACGCTGCGCGATGCGATGCAGAATCCCGAGAAGTACCCGCAACTGACCGTTCGCGTCTCGGGCTACGCTGTGAACTTCATCAAGCTGACGCGCGAACAGCAGGAGGAGGTCCTCAAACGGACCTTCCACGAGGAACTCGGCGCTGCCTGAACTGCGAGACCGAGAAAGCTTCGCGCACCTGGCGAGCCACCGCTACGCGATTCAAAAGCGCGCGATGCAGACTTCGGGTGTCGTGCGGCTGCCTCGTGATCGCCTGGCCAAAGAGGCGGGCTACATTCATTCCATCGAGACCGGAGGGACATTGGATGGCCCCGGCATACGCTTCGTGGCCTTCCTCTCCGGTTGCCACTTCCGCTGCCAATATTGCCACAACCCCGATACGTGGAAGCTCAAGCACGGGCTTCATGTGACGGCTGACGATATGATGGCGGAAGTCGAGCGGTACGCGGACTTCCTCATCAAGTACGGCGGCGGCGTAACCTTGTCTGGCGGCGAGGTGATGGTGCAAGCGCCGTTCGTGGCGACGATCGTGCGAAAGATGAAGAGACGAGGGCTGCATGTCGCGCTCGATACCAATGGTTATCTCGGCGAGGCCGTACCGTCCGGGCTTCTGGAGGACGTTGATCTTTGGCTTCTCGATCTCAAGGCCTTTGATGAGAAGATCCACCACCGCGTCACTGGCCAATCTAATGCTCCGGTTCTACATTTTGCGAAGCGCCTATCGGACGCTGGCAAGACCATGTGGATCCGATTTGTCCTCGTCCCTGACCTGACGGACGACGAAGACGACGTCGCCGCTTTGGCGGATTTCATCGCATCACTGGAGACAGTCGACCGGGTCGAAGTGCTCAAGTTCCACCAGATGGGCGCTTATAAATGGCGTGAGCTAGGTTTGCCTTACCCGCTGTCTGAAACCAAACCGCCAGACGACGTGCTTTTGAACCGGGTACATCGGCAGTTCGCGTCTCGTGGTCTAAGGGTCTACTAATGGTTTTCTTGTCGTCCCGCCCACTGGCGCCAGCAAGGAGCGTATCGGCGTTGCAAAACCAAATATGGATAAAACGGGGAGCCGTGTTCCTCAACAGCACCCCAAAGTTCGTTTCGGCTGGAGCTTCTACCTTTCAGAGGATGCTTGGCGGAAACCGAGGGACAACGAACACCGGCCGGTATTGCCCATATCATGCATAGGGAGAGAGCTCGCGCTCGAGAACGCAGCCGTTGCCAGGCTCAGTGAGTATTTCGCCATCATTCATCGCCAGCCGACCGCCAAAAACAACCATCTTCGGCCAGCCGGTCACCTCAAAGCCTTCCCACGGCGTGTAGTCGGCACCGTGATGTAAGTCCTGTTGGCGGATCGTGCGTTTTTCGTTGGGATCCCAAATCGTCAGGTCTGCATCGAAGCCGATCCCGATTGAGCCCTTTTTCGGGTAGAGACCATACATGCGTGCATGATTGGTCGAGGTCAGTGCTACGAACTGCTGCAGCGAAATGCGGCCTTTCGAGACGCCTTCGGAGAAGAACACAGGCAGCCGCGTCTCAACTCCAGGTATTCCGTTCGGAACCCAGCGAAACGAGGTCCGCGCTTTCGGGTTTTGTTTACCGTCGGTGCCTTCGTAACGGAATGGGCAATGATCCGACGAGAAAGTGTGGAATACGCCTTGCTGAATGCCTTCCCAGATCGCCTTTTGGCTCTCCTCGTCGCGCGGAGGTGGCGAGCAAACGTATTTTGCTCCTGCCATATCCATGTTGAGCCCGCGCATGTCGTCTTCAGTTAGCGTTATGTACTGCGTACAGGTTTCGCCATAGATCTTCATGCCACGGGATTTCGCCCACTGGATTTGCTCCATCGCCTCGCGGCCTGACACGTGCACAATCATAATTGGCACATCAACCAATTGGGCGTGGCTGATGGCGCGGTGTGCAGCCTCACGTTCGACGATCTCGGGGCGGGATATGCCATGGTAGTAGGGAGCTGTTTTGTCAGCGTTCTCCAGCCTCTCGGTCATAAAGCGGATGGCGTCGTAGCCCTCGCAATGGACCATGACGAGGGCTTTCTCGCGCCGCGCCACGTCGAACACTTCCAGCAGTTCTTTGTCGCTCAAGACGAGATCATCATACGTCATGAACACCTTGAACGAGGTATAACCATCCTTGACCAAAGCTGGCAGCTCCTGGCCCAGCACCTGTTGGGTTGGATCAGAAATGATGAGGTGGAACGACGTGTCGATATGGCATCGCCCCTCCGCTTTTTTCCGATAGGATTCAACACTTTCGCGTAAGCTGTTTCCGCGCTCCTGAAGTGCGAAGGGCATAATGCAAGTGTTGCCGCCAGCCAGCGCAGCGCGTGTCGCAGACTCGAAATCGTCCGCCATCACGATTCCGGGGCCTGATGGCTGTTCAATGTGAACATGGCTGTCGATCCCGCCAGGAAGCACCAGGAGGCCGGACGCGTCGATCTCTTCAGCTGCACTGGAAAGGCTCTCTCCCAGTGCGACGATCTTGCCTTCCGTGATGCCGACATCTGCCTTCATCGTGTCGCTTGCGGTGACGACCGTTCCGCCACGGACCACCAAATCAAATTCCGGCATAGTCTTTCTCCCGTCCGGTTTCCTTGAGGCCTGAAGCGGAAAGGGCACCGTCAAGCAAGTCCCATTCCACTTGGGACAATTCTGGTTGGGGTGGGCGAACCGCCGCGCTTGCAAGCAGGCCCATCAGGAACAAGGCACCCTTGATGCGCGCAGTTGCCCGGGCCGCCGGTTGTTCACGGTAGATGGCGCGGGCGAGCGGGTAGATCAGATCGTGTATGGAACGTGCCCGATCCCAATGCTGTGCTGACGCTGCTTCATAAAACCGAACCAGAAGGTCTGGTGCGAGTGCCGCGAGGCTGACCTGGCTGCCGACGCTTCCGATCAGATAGCTTGTCAGCAGGTGCTCATCGCCTGAGCCGAGGACTGCAAAGTCTTTACTTTCAGACTGGAAGTAGCGCCACGTCTCCTCATAGGCGGCAACCTCCCAGCTGCCCTCCTTGATACCGACGATGCGCTCCCGCGCGGCAAGTTCTTTGAGCACGTGAGGTGAGTACGCCATCGCGCCGGCATGAAGTGGTGCTCCGTACAAAAGCAGCGGCAGGGAACATGCGTGTTCGACAAAGTGGTGATGAATTGCCGCGGAACGCTCGTCATGCGCGAGTGCGAAGCTGTTCGGCGGGAATACAAGAAGGATGTCTGCACCCGCCGTTTCGGCATCTTCCGCGTCACGTGCGGCTTGGAGGCTGGATTCTGCATTGACTCCGGAACAGATCAGGCAGTCCTGCGGCGCCACCTCGCGTGCGATTGCGATCACGCGTCTCTTTTCAGCGCTTGAAAGCACTGTGTTTTCGCCGGCGTGTCCGTTCACCAGCAGGCCGCGAATGCCCGGGGTATGCGAAACCCAGACGATGTGGTCTCGCAGCGCGCCTTCATCGAGATCAAAAGCACTCGTCATCGGTACAACGGTCGCCGCGTGAATGCCTTGCAGGCGATCGTGTATCGAGCTGTTCATGCAACGCCTTCCGCAATACGTTGGGGCGGCGTGCGCGCGAGAAGCAATCGATCTATAGGAAACAGCGGCCTTTCAGGTTCCCTACCGAGAAGGTGATCAGCCAGGAGTTTTGCGATGTAGGGACCACTGGTGTAGCCAGAGTGGATCGACCCACAGACGTACGCACCATCGACGTTAGGCACTGGGCCAACCATGGGCATGGCATCTTCGGTTTCGGCCTCATACCCTGTCCATGCTCGCAGCAGCTTTGCATCTCTCAGTTGCGGGATCGTATGGATTGCGAGCCGCGTATTGCCGACGACTTGATCTGGCAAGACCGTGCCCCGGTCACGATCCTTATCGCCGCGTGCTTGCCAACCCCCGCCAATAACGACAGAGCCGTGTGGAAACTGCTTGAGCGACAGGAGCCCGCTGGCTATTCCTAGGACAGTCCGCATCACGGGCTTTATCGGTGTGGTTACCGCGAGTTGGTTGACGAGCACCTTGACGGGAACTTTTACGCCGAGCCAACCAAGCATCGTTTCCAGCCAAACGCCGCCAGCAAGGACTAAGCGTCGAGCGCGAACGCGACGCATAGCGGAAACGATTGTGAAGCTGTTTTGGCCCTGTTCAATTCCCTTGACCGGGCAGCCCTCGTAGAGGGTCACCCCTGCCTGTTCTAAGGCGTTTCGATACGCGCGGCCGGTCAAATAAGCAGCGGCATAGCCATCGACTGTACAGTGTGCAGCTACCCTGATGCCGTCTCCAAGGCCTGGTTCGATCTGTTTTGCGCGGTGCGCAGTAATTAGCTCGATTGGTGCCCCTGCCTCCCGGCGCAGGTTCGCACGTTCAACAAGGATTTCTTCCTCGTTTTCGGTGAATGCCAAAGACAGCCCATCGCAAACCTGCACACCAACATCGTGCCCCAGCCACGACTGCGCATTTGCCCACATGCGGTGACCTTCCAGCGCGTACGGGATCAGCGCCACGCGGGTCATCTGCATCGTGAGCGTGCCAGCGTTGGTGCCCGATGCCTCACGGCAAATGGGGCCGCGATCAATTAATCCGACATTCATTCCGCCCCGCGCAGCGAAAAGCGCAACTGTTGACCCGAGAACGCCCCCGCCAACGACCACCAGATCGTGGTTATCTGTTGCAAGGTTGCTCATAGGGGCGCGGGCCTCGGTATTGGAATATCTGCGTAATCAAATGTTCCTGCGAGAGTGGACAGGTCGACCATCTCCAACGGCGGTCGCATAGTCCAGCGTCCCACGTCGCTACGGCACACGCTGAGATGTTGCGCCATCAGCCTGGCGGTAATTTCTTCGCAAGGACGGCCTTGGCAAACACCCATACCCATGCGCGTGAACTGCTTAAGCTGGTTCATATCCTGGGCACCTGCATCAATGGCTTTCCTCAAATCGCCTACGGTCTGCGGTTCAAAGCGACAAACCTGAAGGTCCGGCGGCAAATCAGATAGTTCGCTGGCCCAGACCGGTTGTTTTGCTACGTCCAAACGGTCGCCATCGCCCGCTCCAAATTCGTTGCTTGTCACCCAATGCGTGCCTTCGGCGGCATCTTTCGCGACCTGTGTTCCGAGGGCGCAAGCTCTGCTTTCTTCTCTTGGAATGGAGTAAAGCCCTGAAACGGTCGTTCGCCCAAACGCGTCACAGGTCGCCGCCTCACCGTCGCCACTTGAGAGGAAGGACATTTGAGCGCCGAGCAACCGCGGAATTTCATCGCGCCAGGTTAAACCGTCGTGGACGAAGATTACGTCGGCTTCCAGCGCTCGGGGCGTGGCCCATGTGGTGCCGTTAGGCGCGATCAAAGTACCTTCGACGCTATCCGTTCCAACCGCTTCGATGATCCTGTAGTCGTCGTAGACGGGAATATGGCGCCCGCTAAGCTCTGCTCTGACCGTGCTTTCCACCTGATCGTTTGAAGCGCCGCCGCCATCGACGCAAACAACGGCGGTCGGAACCGCCCCGCTTGCTAGACACGACGCAATGCCCGACCAGAAAGCGTCGCCGCGACCAGCCAAGATCGCTCTGGCTGACTTGCCGCGATTGACTAAGCGCACGCCTTCGCCAAGTGCCATGACACCGCCAAGCGCCCAGCCGGGAAATGGGACTACGATCTCGATTGGCACCGCTTCTGCAGCTATCCGCTGAGTGAGAAAGGACTTCGCGCCATCTCCTCCAATAACATCCACGCGGAAACCGACGCCCGGCGCTGGAATGACCGACCACACGGTCTCTTCAGATTCGGCAAGGATCGGGTCGGCGAGAAAAGCGGACGCTTCGCAGCTTCGATTGATCTGCTTTGTCTTGAGGCCGCATCCCTGTGCCGCCTCGGCTGTTTGCCGGGCGACCTGGGTTGTACCCAACACGACCAGATCGAACTGTCCTGGTGTTCCTATCATTGCGGCACCACGCGGGGCGTTTCAATGTTTTGCGCGTTGGGCGAGCGCGGGGCGTGAACGAGTTTTTTCTCCGCCGCCTTACCGGCGCGCGCGAAGGACCAGGAAATAATGAAATAGAGGACCAGAACGGTTCCGTAGCAGATCAGCGCGGAGAACCCGCGCTGGTTGAGCATTCGCGCGGCAAAGGTCAACTCAAGGAACCCGATCTGCGAAATGAGCGACGTTTCTTTGATCATGCTGACCGTATGGATCGTGGAGGGCGGCAGGATGATTTTCCACGCTTGCGGAAGGATGACCCGAAACAGGGTCGAGATCGGCGTCATGTTCATCGAGATGGCCGCTTCCCACTGGCGCGGATTGATCGCGTCATAGCCAGCCCTGATGTTCTCTGCCGCCAAGGCTGACATGCGCAGCGCTACGGCGGTCGTAGCAATGATAAACAGTGTCACCTCTGCGCCCGAAAGTTGGAAAGCAAAGAACACGCATAGGAGAAGGACCAGAAACGGGATCCGTCGAACCATCTCGGTGTAGGTGATCAAGAACCATCGCAGTGGTCCGACCGGGTTGATGAGCGCGACACGCAGCGTGGCAATGATGAAGCCGATCAGGTAGCCGATCAGGCAACCGAAAAACGACACCATTAGCGTGTTGAGTGCGGCTTCACCCAGAAAAATGAGGTTCCAATAGGTGTAAAACCTTGGTGCCTCTTCGAACAGGCGACCGATTGCATCCACGATCAGAAGACCTTCACTTTGACGCGGAAAAAGTAGCGCCCAAGGGCGTAAAGGATGACAGACGCCACAATCGTGAGGCCGATATAGATCAGCGCCGTGACCGAGAAAATTTCGAAAGAGCGGAAGCTGATCGCGTTGGCGTTCAGCGCACGACCCGTTAATTCCTCGACCCCAAAAATGGCGGCCATCGACGTGCCCAGCGTCATCAGAATGTAGTGGTTGGAAAGGGCTGGATAGAGCGCCCGGATAATATGTGGCGCGATGACGTACCAAACTGTTTGAACCCGCGAGAAGCCAAGCGTTTCAGCGGCCTCGACTTCAGCTCTTTGGATGGATTGGAAGCCCGCCCGTTGAATTTCCGTCAGGTAGCCAGCCGCGTTCAGCGTCATGCCCAGAAGAACCGCCTGATACGGGCTGAGCAGGATACCGAATTCCGGCAATGCGAAGAATAGAAAGAAGATCTGGACCAGCTGCGGCGTGTTGGTAAAAAAGCTCACATAGCACCGCACGGCGATACGTGCCGGCATGTTGCCATATGTGATGGTTGCAGCCCCAACGAGCCCCAAAATAACCCCGATAAGAAACGCCAGAACCGAAAGCTCGAGCGCAACGAGCGCACCGGCGAAAAAGTCAGGGATATATTGGACAATCTGCCCGTACTGCAGCTGCATAAGCATCAGTGCCAGGACGTGCCGCAAGCCATGACGACGGCGTCGTGCAGTCCTAGCAATCCAGTGTTGCTTCTCAGGTGTGGATAGCCGCCCAGAAGCTTGTTGAGATCAGAAGATTGGATTGAGCGGCACGGGAGTTTGCATGGGCACACCGAACCACTTTTCCCAGGTGGCATCAACAAACCCATTCTGGTGCAGCTCGAACAACGCGATGTTCATGAAGTCGCGCAGTGTATGGTTGCCCTTTTGAACGCCAACGCCAACCCATGTGTTGCTTATCGTCTCGTCCAGAATGCGCCAGCCCACACCCTCGACTTCCTGCATCGGAATGACGACGGATTCGATGACGTCGACCATGGCGTCGGCCCGTCCCTGTTGCATGGCGCGGAAGGTATCGGGGTAGTTGTCGAGGAGCGTCAGCTGGGCTTCCGGCGCGTTGGCTTCGATCCATGGCACGCCAATAGTTCCGCGCACCTGAACGAGCCGGACCTCAGGGTTGTTGAGATCGGCCAGGCTGTTGATCGGGACAGACGTTTCATCCTTTGTCAGGACGGCTACCGTCTGTGTGTGCAGGGGAATGGTGTAATCAATTACGAGCGCGCGGGAAACTGTACGGGTGATCGCGCCGAGGACGATATCGATCCGATCAGCTTGTAGGAACGGAATGCGGTCCGGGCTGCCGACTTGAACGATCTCCAGTTCCACGTTCATCAATCTGGCGAGTTCTTTTGCGATGTCGGCATCAAAACCGTCGATCTCGTTTCGGTCATTGAATGTACCGAACGGCACCAGCGTCGGGTTGATGCCAGCGCGCAGTGTTGATGATGAAAGCACGTCTTCAAGCGGACGGGCACTGGCCTGTTGCGTCGTCGCGGCAAGCGCTGGAATCGCCGCCGCACCGGCAGCCATGCCAAGAGCTGCACGGCGGGTGAAAAGGTTGGTATCCTTAGTTTTCTTGTGGTCTGTCATCGCTCGCGCTCCCAACTTTTGTGTTCACATTGCATACAATGCTTGTACAATTTTGCGATAGAGACTAGGCACTTTTTGTATGTCGATGCAAGTTGTCTTTGCAGGGTTGACGCCGGTTGGTGGCAGGGAAAACCCTTCGGCGGTTTGATCGAAGTCGGTAAAGTCAAGCGTGCTGGCTCGGAACTCATCTGAGCAAACTTGCGCGCTACACTCTGTCCAGCCAAGTAATTTGAGGCCGGCATGCGAGACAACGAGACGAGGATTTATGGCCTATCTTTCAGTCGACGGCATAAGCGCCGGGTATGGCAACGTCCCCGTGCTCAGGGATGTAAACATTGCCATCGAAAAGGGTGAGATTGCGGCGCTCATCGGCCCGTCGGGGTCTGGCAAGTCGACGCTTCTGCGAGCCCTAGTTGGCTTGTCTCGACCTAAGACCGGCGTTGTGCGGATTGGTGGAGAGACCATTGATTACGCCGACGGTAAGTCGCTCCGGAAGGCGCGAGATCGATTTGCCATCGTCTTTCAGCAATACAATCTGTTTCAGAATATGACTGCGTTGCGCAACGTGACCATCGCTCCCGACATCGTAAAAAAACGCAAGAAGACGGAGGTTGAAAATCTGGCTTCTGAGCTCCTCGCAAAGGTCGGTCTTGGGGATAAGCTTGATGCCTATCCAGACGAACTTTCCGGTGGTCAGCAGCAACGCGTTGCAATCGCCCGGGCGCTCGCGCTGAAGCCTGACATATTGTTGCTTGATGAGGTGACGTCCGCTCTCGATCCGGAATTGGTCACTGAGGTCCTTGATACGATCAGGCTCCTTGCCGATGAGGGAATGACCATGCTGATCGTCAGCCACGAGATGGCTTTCGTGCGAGAAGTTGCTGGCTGTGTTGTCTTCATGGACAAAGGGACGGTTGTAGAGTCTGGGCCGCCCGCTCAAGTATTCGACAATCCTGAGACGGATCGCTTGAGGGACTTCACCGCAAAAATCCTTCGCCACTAGTGGCCCCGGGCGTGATCGACGTGCCAGTTGAACCACGGCAGGACACGCCTCTCGGCGACGCCGACTGTCGGCTGCTTCGCGGGGCTGTTGATGGGCACATCCACGCGTGTCCCCATCTTAACGCTCGGCGCTTGAATGCGCTGGAGGCAGCCGAGCAAGCAGACCGTGCGGGCTTCGCCGGCATTGGTTTGATGGACAATTTCAGCAACTCTGCCGCCATGGCGGCTCTCGTTGGGGCGGCGCGATCTCAGAGCGATTTAGACGTCTTTGGTGGCCTGATTATGGAGCCCCAGGCTGGAGGAATCTCTGTCGAAGCGGTGAGCGCGGCACTCGGCTTAGCCTATCATCAGCTGGACACACCGAAGAGGCCTTGCCGCTTCATCTCGCTGCCGACCCACCACACCCGCCATGTTGCAAAGGCCGAGGGCCGATCGCGGGCTTACATTGACGCTTGCTTTGCGGTGCCAGAAAGCGGCCCGCTCCCCGATGCAGTGCTGAAAATTCTTGATTTGATTGCCGCCAGCGATGTCGTTTTGAATGTTGGGCATCTCAGCGCGCTTGAAGCCCTACGTGTGACCGAACTTGCGAAGGCTGCTGGCGTCCGGCGTATTCTTGTGCCGGCCAACAGCTTTACCGTTCATGATGTTGCCGACCTGACTGGCCTTGGCGCTGTGGTCGAGCTGTCGTTTTTTTTCATGTCGCCCGCTGCAGAGGTTGGCCTTACCCACGTCGACAAAGAGCGCCACACGATTGGTCGCATCAGTGCCTCACAGATGGCCGAGCTCGCCATGGCAGCACCGCCGGGAAGTCTCATTCTGTCGAGCGATTGCGGGGTGTCTATTTTGCCGACCCCGGTGGAGGGTTTGCTCAGTTTTGTCCGAACCCTTGAAGCTTGCGGCGTCCCCAACAACACCCTTGCTGAGGCAATCCGGCACACCCCAGCCAGGTTGTTCAAGGTCGGTTCTAGCGAAGCAACTTCGTTGCAAAGCGTCTGAGCGACCGAATGTGCGCGCGGACCGCGCGCCGCGCTCCAGTTTTATCGTTGGCTTCGAGCGCTGCTAGAATGTCTAAATGTTCGGATGAGTCCGGACCAACGCGATCAGCCAGCCGTTCAATCTCAAATAGCCGCGTCGTAATTCGCAGCGCTTGGATCGTGTCCGCGAGAACTGCATTGCCGCATACATCGGAATACATCGTGTGCAAGTTGTCGTCAGATATCCAATGTGCGTGCGTATGGTATTTGGTTGCGCTCTTGAGTTGGTTCAATTCGGTGCGAACGGCGCGAAACGTCTCTTGATCGATGTGCCCAATCGCTAGCGCGGCCGCCTCGGGCTCAAGGATTTCGCGCACTTTAAGGCTCTCCAAGTACTCCTGAAGGTCCACGCGGCGCACAACAAACGATCGATTTGCGACTTTTACAACAAGCCCTTCGCCTTCCAGCCGTTGCAGTGCTTCGCGGAGTGGCGTTCTCGACACCCCAAGAGCTTCGGCCAACCTTTGCTCAACGACAACTTCCCCGCCGCGAAGCTGGCGTTGGTAGATCATTTCGGAGATGGATTTGTAGGCGAGGCTAGATAGGTTGAGGCTAGCAGACGCGGCAGTCCCGAGTGGTTCAAGAGTATCAGCTAGATCAGGCACGTTCACCGTAGCTTGAAGTTTATCGCGATCCAAAATCAAAAGCCTTTTTCAGTGAACAGTAATCGGCGGGGCATTTGTGGCTGTCCAGGCGCTTCGGACCCCGCTTGTTTACGCGACCTGCTCGATAACTCTTGCCGAAAACGCATAACTCAGCGCCCCCAAAACACCGACCTGCGCTGTCTTCAAGTCTTTCTTGCAAACGGGCCGGCTTTTTCCCAGCGATCTTCGGGTGCTTTCAGCCAACCCATAGCGCACCGTTTGGTACAAACCAAAAAAGCATCTTGCAAAGAAACGAAAATCGCAACAAGCTAAATTGTATACGATGTGTATGCATGCAATGGGCTTTCGATCTTTTTATATGGCTGACAAAGCAATATCGTTCCTCCGCGAGTTGGTGAGTGCGCAATGTGGCGGTGAGCAGGAAGTTCAGTCGCTCATCGCTGCTCGATTGGAAGCGTCCGGCTGCGAAGTCCAAGCGGTTGAGTACGATCCGGACGAGGTGAAGGTGGTCGGTGAGTTTGCCAAGGATGCTGCACGGGCCACCGAACGACGCACCGCAATCGTTGGAACGCTGCCCGGTGATCCAAACAAGCCGAGCTTGTTGATGTTTGCTCATCCCGATGGTGAGCCCGTCGAAGATATCTCCGCATGGTCGCATAACCCCTTCGCGGGTGAAGTCTCTGATGGTCGGCTATACGGCTGGGGCATTGCAGATGATCTCGCCGGTTGTGCGTCCGCAGTCCTGGCAATCGAACAGGCCGCAGAGGCTGGCCAAAATATTGGGCGCGCCGTTTTCGCCTCAACGCCGTCGAAGCGCTACGCGCGGGGTGTCGCGGCTTTGCTGCACGGCGGGCTCTCAGCGGAAGCCGCGCTGTATCTCCACCCTGCGGAATCGGGTGTGGGAATGCGCGAGATCAAAGCGGTGGCGTCGGGACAGATGGAGTTCCAAGTCACTGTGCAAGGCAAGCAACCCGCGACGACGGAGCCGGGGCAGACCGCTTTTGCGCATCTTGCGGTAAACCCGATCGATAAAGCGCTGGTTCTGCGACAGGCTCTTATGGAGCTTGCCGAGGATCGCGCATCCCGGGTCCGCCATCCGCTCATCGAACAAGCGGTGGGCCGCGCGACAAACATCATGGTCTCTCGCATCTTTTGCGGACAGATGCGGCGCTTCTCCCGCATCGATGAGACATGTTCAATGGGATGCGCTGTTTCGTTCCCGCCGGGTGAAACCATGCAGCAAGTTAAGGCTGAGATAACCGCCTGCCTCGAAGCGGCTACTGAAGCCGACCCTTGGCTGCGCGATCATCCTCCACAGATCGATTGGATCACGGGCGTCACGGGCGGCGAAGTCTCTCCCCAACACCCGCTTTACCGAACGGCGGCGGCAGCCGTCCTAAAAGTCACCGGCGACACCCCGCACGTCAATCCGATGCACACCTCCTCGGACATTCGTAACCCTATCGTTGAGGCGGGTATCCCATGCGTGGGCCTCGGATGCCTTGCAGGCGATCTCTCCCAAAATGATCGGCACGACGAGTGGGTCGACGTCGATGACTTTCAACGCATGGTCGATGTCACGGCCACGATTCTCACGGACTGGTGCAGTGGCAAGGCCCACCATCATGGATGAAAAAAAGCCTGCAGGGCTGAAACTCATGGAAAACAGAAAGGAAGTTGTCATGAACCTGTTAAAAGCTAGTGGTCTTGCGATGGGGATCGGCATTGTCGCCGGTCTTGGGCTCCTCGCGAGCCCGCTGCCCAACAGCGGAGAGGCCCACGCTCAGGACTGTCCAGAAGACCTGCCGACGATTGAGCCGGGTAAGCTCACAATGTCGATCAATGCGACATTGCCGCCGCGCCAATTCCTCGACGCAGACGGGAACCTTCAGGGCCTGCACCCAGACTTGGGTAACGAAATTGCCCGCCGGCTTTGCCTTGAGCCTGTGTACATGAATGTCGGATTTGAGGTGCAGATTCCCGGGCTGGCCAGCAAGCGCTGGGACATGGTCAACACCGGTATGTACTACAACCCCGACCGCGCGAAGATCATGCGGATGGTGCCGTACGTTGTGAACGCGTTGGCAATCGTGGTCCAGGAGGGCAATCCACTGGGCATCGACAGCTATGAACAGCTTGCCGGTCAACCGGTCGGGACCGAAATCTCAGGCTTCGCTGACAATCTGATCCGCGAGATTAACGCGGAGCAGGTCGAAGCCGGCATGGAGTCGATGGATATCCAAGCCTTCAACACCTTCGGCGACGCCTTTGCAGCACTGGGGGCGGGGCAGGTTGTGGCCGTTTTTGGACCGGATGCCACAGCCGCCTACCTTGCGGAACGCGGCTCGTTTTCGGTTGGAGCCTCCGGCCTTAATCCAGGCCTTCCCTCGTCTTTTGGTTTCGATGGCGAAACAGGTGAAGAACTCGCCGATGCCGTTTCGGCTGTTCTCAAAGATATGGTTGAAGACGGGACTTATGACGAGATGATGAGCGCATACGGCGCCACCCAGATTCAGTTCTGGGAAGACTACACCGGCGATATCGAGATTTTCTACAACCCTGAATAGCCGATCCGCGCGATGTGTTCTCAGCCGCGGCGCAAACGACGCGCTGCGGCTGAGATCGGGCAGTTTGCCCAAAAAGACAACAATCCAGTCGAGGTAGCAGGTGAATTGGAGCTGGGAAGTTTTCTTCTCATACTTTGTCAACGGTGTGATGGTCCAAGGAGCTTGGACGACCGTCTGGCTGAGCGTCATTTCGATGATTTTGGGTCTTGGTCTAGGGGTGGTTGCCGCCTTGATGAAGATGTACGGCAATCGCGGTCTGCGATGGGTTGCTGAATTCTACATCTGGTTGTTCCGCGGCACGCCAATCCTTATCCAACTGGTGATTATTTACACCGGCCTTCCGCAATTGGGCATCCGTCTGTCTGTCATCGAGTCAGCGATCATCGGGCTTGCTCTCAACGAAGGGGCCTATATCGCCGAGATCATTCGCTCCGGAATAATGTCAGTAGATAAGGGTCAAACCGATGCGTCGCGCGCGGTTGGGATGACCTGGCGGCAGCGCATGTGGATGGTGATCCTGCCCCAAGCGACACGCACGATCATCCCGCCACTCGGCAATCAGTTTAACGGTATGCTCAAGACCACGTCTCTTGCGTCGGTCATTTCTATGGAAGAGTTGATGCGGACGGCTCAAATGCTGGCGCAGGTCGAGTTCCGGGTGCTCGAGTCGTATACCGTCGCCGCCGTTTGGTATTTGATCTTGGTGTCGATCTGGAGTCTCATCCAGATCCGCATCGAAGCGCATTACGAAAAGCCGTTTGGTCCTCAAGCGGCCGTCCCGACAAACGGTAAAAAGAGCCCCGCAGCAGCGGTCGGCGCCACCAGCTAGGTTTGGGTGCGATGCATGGACAACCCGATGGATGACATTAGCGAGGTAACTGTTGGTGCATCGCCCACGCACGTTCGGTCAAAAAGCCGCTCGTTGGGCGAGCCTGTTATTATGATCGCCAGCGTCGAGAAGTCGTTTGCTAGCAACCACGTCCTAAAAGATGTCTCGCTCACCGTACGCAAAGGCGAGGTGGTGGTGATATGCGGACGATCGGGAAGTGGGAAAAGCACGCTTTTGCGCTGTATCGATCAGCTTGAAACCATCGATGGCGGAACAATTCACGCAGCCGGCCATCTCATGGGTATGAAGGACAAAGGCGGTAAGCGCGTGCCGCTGCGCGACTCCGAAATCGCCGTGCAGCAGCGCGACCTCGGTATGGTTTTTCAAAACTTCAACCTGTTTCCGCATGTCAGCGTGATCGAGAACATCATGATGGCACCTGTGCGCGTCATGAAGCGTGATAGAAAGCAGGTTGAAGAAGAAGCTCGCGCGCTACTCAAAAGGGTCGGTTTGCCGGACAAAGAGCACGCCTATCCGCGCCAGCTTTCCGGCGGCCAGCAGCAGCGTGTTGCCATTGCGCGGGCGCTGGCGATGAAACCCAAGGTGATGCTGTTTGATGAGCCAACATCGGCGCTTGATCCCGAGATGATTTCCGAAGTGCTCGATGTGATGGTCGATCTATCGGAACAGGGCATGACCATGATCGTGGTAACCCATGAAATGGGCTTCGCACGCGCCGCCGCCGACCGTGTTATCCTGATGCACGACGGTCGGATCGTTGAGGAAGCGCCGCCGGAGAAGTTCTTCAGTGATCCCGACAGCGAACATACGCGGCTGTTCCTGTCGAAAATCCTCCAGCACTGAGGTGTCTGTGGTGCGAACGGTCCTCGGCGATGTCGACCCGGCAGATGTCGGCATGATCGCGTTCCACGAACATGTTCTGTTTGACATTGTGCCACCCGGACTTCGATGTGATCTCACCGCTGACATTACAATCGAAAACCGGTGGCAAATCGATTATCGATCCAATGAGAGCCCTGCAAACGCGTTTCAAACCGATCCCGACATTGCCGCGACCGAGCTTGAGTATTTCAAGCAGGACGGAGGCGGCCTGATTGTCGACCAGTCGGTTGCCGGGCTTGCTCGGGATGCTGACGGCCTCGCGCGTGCCTCCCAAGCGTCGTCGGTGCATGTGGTGGCCGCTGCCGGTTGCTATACCGATGCTTACGCGCCCGACCATCTGAAGGCCCTGCGCGATGAAGAACTGACGGAGCTTTTCGTTGCAGAGGTCAAGCAGGGCGCAGATGGGGGGACGATCTGTGCTGGCCTGATCGGCGAGATCGGCTGCTCCTGGCCCCTTGAGGCCTTTGAAGCACGGGCGTTAACAGCAGCCTCGCGCGCTGCCATCGTGACCGGTGCTGCTCTGTCAGTGCATCCAGGGCGCTCGCCGAACGCGTGCAATCAAATTCTCGATATCATCGAAGGCGAGGGGCTCGATCTTTCGCGGGTCGTACTTTGCCATATGGATAGAACGCACCCCAACGGGGAGGGCGTACGCGAACTGCTGGAACGCGGAGCAAATGTTGAGTGGGACTTCTTTGGCATCGAACAGTCCCACTATTGGATGGATGACACAGAGCTACCGACAGACCGGGGGCGGTTGCGCCTTATTAAGCGCTTCGCGGACGAGGGCTACGCCGACCAAATTCTGGTCTCGCAGGACATCTGCACCAAAACGCGCATGCGCCGGTGGGGCGGTCACGGTTACGGGCACATCTTTCGCAAAGTGGTACCGCTGATGAACCGGATGGGATTTGACGACGCTCTGATTGACCGTCTGTTGAGAAAGACGCCTTTGCGTCTGCTCACACTTCAAGAGGGAAAGACATGAGCCAAACGTTTCGCGGCACGTACACCGTCATGGTGACGGCGTTCGACACGAAGGGCCGCCTCGACCTCGATGCGCAGGCCCGCTTCACTGACTGGCAGATCCGTGAGGGCATCCATGGACTAATCCCGCTCGGCTCCACCGGTGAATTCCTCTCTATGACTGCCGATGAGCGCAGGGCCCTGGCGAAATGCGTCATCGACACGGCGGCAGGTCGCGTCCCAGTTGTGGTTGGCGCGGGAGCTGAGAGCACCGACGACGTGATCGCCAACGTCACCATGGCCGAAGAGCTTGGCGCGGATGGGACGATGATCATTCCGCCCTTCTATTCGACGCCGACCTGGGATGAGCTAATCCACCATTTCGGGCGCGTAGGCGAGGCGGCCACGCGCCCGATCATGATCTACAACAACCCGGCAACAGCAAACGTGGACCTCACACCGCCGCTGGTAGCGGAACTCTCCAGGCTGCCCAACATCGACTACATCAAGGAAAGCACGATGGATGTGACTCGCATTCGCGACATCCTTGAACTGTGCGAGGGCCGCATGACCGTCTTCGGCGGGATCATGGGATTCGAGAGCTTTGTCGAAGGCGCGGATGGCTGGGTTGCTGTTGGCTCCAACATAATGCCCGCGGCACTGGCTAAGCTGTTCACGCTGACCGCTGACGATGAGGACTACCGCGCCGCGAAAGCTCTCTATCGAGAGGTCTTGCCGATTATCCGCCTCGTTGCCGGACATCGCTACGTTTCAGGCAGCAAGGCGGCGCTTAACTTGATCGGCTACCCCATGGGCGTTCCCCGGCCACCGCGATTGCCGCTGCCGCAAAGTGAAATGGCAGAAGTGGAAGCCGCGCTCACCGCTGTCGGCCTTTTGCCACGCAACGTCGCCTGAATGGATGAGCTGACCTTTCACTTCGACGGAAGGTCGTACAGCGCCAACCGGGGCGACAGCATCGCTGCTGCGTTGTCTGCGGCAGGTGTTCATACGCTCGGCACACGGCGAAGCGGACGCCCCCGCGCAGCCTTTTGCGGCATGGGTGTTTGTCATGACTGCCTGGTTACGGTCGATAGTGTGCGCGGAGAGCGCGCCTGTATGACCCGGGTGCGCCAAGGCATGACCGTTCAGCGCGAAGATGAACGCAGCTTCGCCGACGGTACGAAGGCTCCTCGTCCAGCAACCTCAGAGGCCATCAATGCTGACTTGGCAATCATCGGCGCCGGCCCCGCCGGGCTGTCAGCTGCGCTTGGGGCAGCGGATGCCGGCGCGGATGTAGTGGTGCTTGATGAACGCGGCGAAGCGGGTGGTCAGTATTACAAACCACGAAGCGAAGGGCATCGCGGAAGCACGCTGCTCGATCGCCAGCACCTCCGTGGCAAAGCGCTGCGCGCGAAGGTCAGTGCATCTGGCGCGCGGTTCATTGCGGGACAAAGCGTCTGGTTCGCCCGCAGGAACGAAGCGGGGTTTGAAATCAGAACCCTGGGTCAAGAGCGTGCCTATCGCGTTCAGTCCCGCGCTGTCATTATTGCTACTGGCGCCTATGAGCGCCCAGCGATGGTGCCTGGCTGGACACTTCCCGGAGTGATGACGATCGGTTCCGCCCAAACGCTCGTCCGCCGCTATGGTGTCGTGCCGGGAAAACGCATCCTTATCGCGGGCCATGGCCCGCTTGGAATGCAGCTCGCCAGCGAGCTGGCGGATTTGAATGCCGACATGGTGGCGCTTGCAGACCGAGGTCGTCCGGCGCCCGGGCTCGCCCTTCTCTCGGCGGCCCTTGCCGACCCCCGGCTGGTTGCCGATGGGGCCGCCTATCGCCTCGCGTTGATGCGGGCGAGGACGCCTTTCTTATCCGGGTGGGAGCTTTGCCGGATCGAAGGCGAAGACCGAGCAGAAGCGGCGGTGCTGCGGCAGATCTCGACGGGCAAGGAGAAGCGCTTCGAGGTCGACTGCGTGGTTGCTGGCGATGGATTTGCGGCGCAACTGGAGTTGGCGCGGCTTCTCGATGTGCCGGTGAAGACCGACGTTACGACGGGCGATGTGCGTCCCATGAGACAGGCTGATGGCACGACGCCTACGCCCGGCGTGTGGATCGCAGGAGACGCCGGGGGACTGGGCGGTGCCCAGATCGCCACGCGCCAGGGCGAGCTCAGCGCTCTTTCCGCGCTTCAGTACTTAGGCATCCCTTCGTCGGCGGACACCAAGCGGGCCATGCGCAACCTCAACTGGGCGCAACGCTTTCAGAGTGCACTATGGTCAATGTACCGCGCACCGGCGCGCGGACCGATATGCGATCAGACCATCCTGTGTCGCTGCGAAGAGGTCAGTGCAGGAACCGCACGCGCGGCGATTGCGGATGGTGCAGATGACCCGGCGGTTCTCAAGCGAAAGACGCGGATCGGGATGGGGCGCTGCCAGGGACGCTACTGCCTACCGCAAGCGCTCAAGCTGTTCGATGCGGCGGGGATAAAGGCAGATTCATCTGCGCTTTTTGCACCTCAGATTCCAGCGAGACCAACTCAACTAGGAGCGCTTGCCCTGGAGAAGCCGGAATGGGGCGGTCATCGTGAGGGTGCTCCCGCCATCAGGCCCGATCGAGCAGCGCTAGCACCAATGCCTGTTGAAGCCGCCGATCTTGTCATCATCGGGGCTGGGGTGACGGGCGTCAGTGCGGCGCTCTATGCGGCGCGCGCGGGCGCGAAGGTTGTCTGCGTCGACCGAGGGCGGGTGAACGGTGAAGCATCTGGCGGCAATGCCGGCAGCTTACATTTGCAGCTCTTATCCTGGGACTTTGGCGGTAAGGCCGTCGGTGATGGCAGTCTTCAGCTGCAAACGCTACCGCTGCAGCAGGAGTCGATTGCGTTGTGGCGCGAGCTGGAATCTGAGCTTGACGTAGATTTCGAGATGGCCGTGACAGGCGGCTTGATGGTCGCCGAAGACACCGACCAGATCAGGTTCCTCATAGCGAAGGTTGAAGCTGAGGCCCGTGTAGGCATCCACACCGAGGTCATCGACGGTGCCCGGGTGCGAGAGATCGCGCCCGCTGTCTCTGACGAGATCGTTGCGGCGGCATGGTGCCCAGATGAAGGCAAGATCGATCCGCTTGTTGCAACGCCACTGCTTGCAAAAGCTGCGCGCGCTGCAGGCGCGCAGATCGAGGAATTCGCACCGGTGACGGGCGTCGCGCGCAACGGTTCCGGCTACGTTGTCGATACGCCGCGCGGCACGATCAAGGCTGCCCGCGTTCTCATCGCGACCGGTGGTTGGTCGTGCCAGCTGGGAAGTATGTTGGGAGCGGAGTTACCCATCCGTGGCGCGCCGCTGCAAATGGTCGTTACTGCGCCGAGCCCTCCCTTGGTACCATGTCTGCTGGCCCATGCAGACCGTCATCTATCGATGAAGCAAGCAGCGTCGGGCTCCATCATCATAGGCGGTGCATGGCCGGGCAACACAAACCATCAAGGGTGTAGCGAGGTCTTGCCGGACAGCCTGGAGGGCAACCTCTGGGTCGCGGCCAGGACGGTACCCGACGTGGCCAATTTGCAGGTGATCCGCAGCTGGGCCGCCATGAACATCGACATAGATGGGGCGCCCCTATTGGGATCGGTACCCGGTTTTGCCGGGATTACGGTTGCCGCGACCGCGAACGGCTATACGCTTGGCCCGCTGATGGGCAGGGAAGCTGCCAACATCGCTTTGTCGGGTCGAGCCCGTCAGGATCTCGAAGGGTTCTCCCTTGACCGCTTCGGATAAGCTCAGGCTCGCTCTGGTTGGACCCGGCCGCTGGGGACGCATCCTTGTGGAGGCGGTCCAGAACGTTTCAGACACCGTCATCTTTACGCATGCCGTTGCGCGCAACCCTGATAAGGTAGCTGAATGGTGCCGAAGCCGAGCTATCGAGCTGAGCACCGACCTATCGGATGTTCTCAAGAATTCCGACGTTGATGGCATTGTTCTCGCCACACCGCACTCGCAACACGCGGGGCAGATCGTTGAGATCGCAGGTGCAGGAAAGCACCTGTTCTGCGAGAAACCCATCGCTTTGTCCCTGGAGGACGCCCGGCGCGCCCTTCATGCTGCCTCATCGGCAGTGATCGTCTTCATGCCCGGCCACAACCGGCGGTTTCTGCCCGCCATCGCCGAAATGAAGTCCCGCCTTGATTCCGGCGATCTGGGAAAGCTGCTGCACGCTGAAGGCAATATGAGCAGCCATGTAGGCTACGGTGAGGTCTATACCGCCGACATATGGCGAGTGGCCCCAGGCGAAAGCCCGGCCGGTGGCCTGGCAGCGGCAGGTTTTCACCTCATCGACCTTATGATCCATCTTCTTGGCCCAATCGATGCCGTGACAGCTCAAAGCCACCGATTGGTCCATTCGATCAAACACGATGATACCACGAGCATGCTTCTGCGGTTCGGCTCTGGTGCGACAGGCTCGATCAGCACGCTCACGGCAACCGCCCAGATGTTTCAATTACGGGTCTTCGGAGAAAAAGGGTGGTTGGAGTTGCGTGGACAGGATGAACTCGCTTTCAAGCCCGTGAATGGTGCATGTGAGAGGCTATCTCTTCCAAAGGTGTCGACGGAGCGCCTTGAGCTTGAAGCGTTCGCGGATGCAATCCGAACAAGGACGCTGTCACCGATCCCTCAATCCGAGATCCTTAACGGCATCGCTGCTTTCGAGGCTGTGGTATCGTCCGTCGAGTCAGGCACTTGGGTCTCGTGTTGACGAAGTCAAAGGTCGGGCGCGGCGGTAGACCCAGCGTGCCAGCAATATCCTATCTTGATCGTTGGGCAGAACCGTCAGCTTGTTCAAAAGCGCTGATCTCCAACGCGTAAGTTTGAACCGCCGTATCGAAGAAGAAGGCTGCCTGATCGTTCTCGTTCCAGCCCTGAGTGAGCTCTATAAACGCGTTAATAGCTTCAGGTCCGGGGCAAGCCAGATCGTGGACCGGGTAGTCGGTACCCATCATCATGCGACTTGGTCCGAAGAGGTCGGTTAGCGGGTCAAAAACGCGGCGCAAGCTCGGCACTGTCCAATTCGAATCGTGCACCTGAAGGGCCGAGACCTTGACCACCGCATTCGGCAACTCTGCAAGCTTGGCCATGCTTCGTCGCCATGCATGCAGCCCTGCGGGCGATTGGTCGCGCGGCGCGCCCGCGTGCTCAATCGCTACCTTGAGCTGGGGAATTGTTTTTAAACAGGTATGCGCATCCCCTATTTGGTTTGGTTCCAGCATCAGATCAAAGACGAGGTTCTCGGCAGCAAGGGCCGCAAGGCCGACCTTAAAGCGCGGTGAAGACAGAAGGTCCGCGGCACGTGCGAAGCTTGGCCTATCGTGGACGTAAGCCACGATATCGCGGACCCCGACGACTGCCGGACAGTTGGTGCGAAGCTCGGCAAGGCGTTCGTGAATGTCAGGGGCGTCGAGTGGGCAGTGCGCGACAAAGCCGGTTGCAACTCTTTTTCCAGACTGTCTTCCCCAGCTTGCTGCGTGCTTCGCTTCCAAGACTGGATCGTCAGCATGTCCTTCGACAACGACAGAGCCTGCGATGGAAAACCCAGCGAAGGTGTTGGCGTAGTCTTCGGGCGTCACGTCGTGTGCGAGTGCTTCGCGGCTCGGATCCAGCAACCAGCTGTAATTGCCTTTTAAGGGCGCCCACAGATGGTGATGTGCGTCAATGATTGGGCCATTGTAGCGCGCCATTGGCTCTCACAATTCGGGAGTGACAGGCTTTTCAGTTGCAAGCGCCTCCTCCGCTGCCACCATCAGCGAAACGGCGCGCAAACCGTCCTCAAGTCCGACAATTGGGGTCTTGTCCGCAGCGAGGCAGTCCACAAAGTGGTCGACTTCGATACGTAATGCGCCCTCTACACGGCCATGTATCACGGTCTGGTGCCTTAACCCGGCAGGCCTGAAGCCTTCGATCTGATCAAATGCGATCAACTGCTGGCTACGCATTGACATGTCGTTGGATATGAAACCCTCACGCCCAAAGACGTCTAGGCGATTGTTGCCAGCGCCGGACCAAACGCTGGGCTTTGCGAAGTCAGTATAGGCAGGCGGCAGGTTCCAAGCGCTTTCTACAGTGCCGATAGCGCCGCCCGCGAAACGCACCGTTGTCACAACGTGATCATCCAACCCAAACTGTTCATAAAGGGGACCGCGCCCCGCGACCGCATAAACGTCGATGATCGGCGCTGGGTGGACCCACCGCAAAAGATCAAAATCGTGCACTCCGAGGACCTTCAGCGTTGATGAAATCCCAGCAAATCTCGGCGCTTCTACGGGTGCGAATTGTCGTCGAGCCATCACGGACACAACCGATCCGCATACACCCTCGTCTAGCGCGGCTTTCAGCTGAGCGGAGCCAACTTCAAAACGCTCCACATGGCCCGCCATCACCATGATGCCCGCGTTTCGCGCAATCTCGATCATTGATTGAATCGTGCTCACGTCCGCAGCGACCGGCTTTTCTACCAGCGCCGCGACACCGTGTTCAGCTGCCAATTGCAGGTGTTCGAGATGCGCATGTTCAGGTGTGGCGATGATAACCCCGTCGAGCTTTCCCTCGGCAAAGAGGTCGGTCGGCTCGGTGTAAGCTTTTGCGCCTAAGCTCTCACTGAGTGCGCCGACCTTCTCGTAGTCAAGGTCGCAAAGCGCAACGAGCCTTGCCTTCGCACCTTCCGCAAGAATGCGCGCGTGCCACGCGCCAATCGCCCCCACTCCGATGACGCCGACCCGCAACTCAGTCATCAGACGATGGTACCACCGTCAACGAGGATGTCCTGGCCTGTGATGTTGCCCGCAGCATCGGACAGAAGAAAATGAACGGCGTTTGCAACGTCCTCATCCGAACTCATTCGGCCGAGAGCAGCTGTCTTGCAGAAATTGGCGTAGACCTCTTCGTAGGTGATCCCCATTCGTTCAGCCTGTTCTCCGAGTTGGCGCGTCAGACGAGGGCCGTCCACGCCGCCCGGCGATACCATATTGACCCGCACCGCAGCCGCGCCTGCTTCAAGGGCGGCGGATTTCGTGAACCCGCGAAGCGCCCATTTCGTTGCGCCGTATGCGCTGGCATCCCGCACACCTTTGAAACCGAACGTTCCGCCTACATTGACGATGGAGCCGGCCTTGTCGGTGATCATGCGTGGCAAGAGAAACTTCATGGTTAGGAATGTGCCCATCACGTTGACATCGAACACTTCTTCGACGTCGGCCAACGTGTGCTCCCAGATCTTCTTGCCGGACGGTCCCGTCGTTCCCGCGACATTGACAAGGTCCCAACGGACTGAACCGAAGGCGTCAAACGCTTTCGCAACCGCCGAGCCCGTGCTGTCCTCGCTTGTGATGTCACAGGAGAATATCTCGGCGCGCTTGCCGAGAGCCCGCACCTCTTCGGCTACCGCCTCCATCGCATCCAAATCGCGGCCCGCCATCGCTACATCGGCGCCGGCACGCACGAGGCACAGAGTAACAGCGCGCCCCATACCTTTTGCAGGCCCTGTGATGAACACTGTGTGTCCATCAAGACTGAAGGGGCTAAGGCTCCTGTTCATTGGTTGAGGCTCCTTTCGATGCGGACCGTCAACGCGAAGATCATGAAGGCTAACGCAATGGTCAGCACAACGCCGGCCCACATCAGGGGCAATTGTCGAGAAGCTCCAGCTTCAAGGATCAAGGTCCCGATGCCGGGCGCCCCCGAAAGCCACTCAGCCAACATCGCTGCGAGCAGTCCGCTTGTTGCCGCTGTGCGGAGCCCGGTGAAGATATGCGGCGTGGCATAGGGCACGCGAACTTTGAAGAACGTCTGCAACCATGTCGCGCCGCAGACATGCATCAGCTCTAACGCTTCCCGATTGGTTGATCGAAACCCTCGCGTTGCATTTACCATCATCGGAAAGAAGGCGACGATCACAACGACCGCAATCGACGTGGCTTGGCCGCGCCCAAAAATGAGAATGAGCAGGGGGGCGATAGCCAATACTGGGGCTGTCCGAATGGTGATGACAATCGGCATCATCGCCCGCGCCAACCCATCCGACATGGTGAACAGGGTGGCGAGTGTCACCGCGACCAGGAAAGCTGTCGCGAGGCCGAGAAGGGCACTTTGCAACGTGTAGCCAACTGCGCCACTCAGACGGCTCCAATCGTTTTGAAGCGCTTCGAAGACACTTAATGGCGCTGGAACGACAAAGCTAGGCAAGTCCAGCGCTACGATTGCTGTTTGCCAAAACAGCAACAAAATCAGTAGGGTTACGGTGGCGAAGATGACACTTCGGTAGAGTGCCTTGAGCCTGCCTGCTGCCAAATCGCCGCGGGTTGGCACCAGGCTTGGGTTTGGTTGATCGATGACCCGCGCCATGGTTCTAACGCTCGGCCCCCAAGTCGCTGGACGAGCGGTGCCACACGACGATCCTGTCTTCCGCAAGCGCAACAATTCCGTAGCTAACGGCTGTAATGGCGCTGACGGCGATGATCCCAACCCAGACGAGCGGAACGTTGAACGAGAACAGCGCGTAAATGATCATGGTACCCAAGCCACGGTCTGTACCCATCCACTCCGCGATAAGCGTTCCCAGGAGAGCCAGGGGTGCCGCGATCTTCAGCGCCGAGAAAATGAAGGGAAGGGCACTGGGTAGGGCGAGACGTGTGAGAACTTGCCAGCGCGTTGCCGAAAGCACATGGAATAGTTCCCGAGACGTTGGGTCGGCTGATTTGAACCCTTGGATGAGCCCGACCAACATGGGGAACAAGCCAGCTATCGCAGCTGTCACAACATGCAATGTGATCCCGTTACCAAGCCAGATCATAAAGATGGGCGCGACTGCTATCAGTGGCGTCGAATCGACGAGGATTCCGAAAGTGAACACGCCGCGCTCCGCACGCGGCCAGGACACCGCAAATGCAGCCAAAGCGGCGGCGACAAGCGCTGCGCACAGATACCCGATCGCTGCTGACCTGATCGTCGAACTCGCGTGGTAGAACAGGTCATCCCATTCAGTAAGGAACGCGGCCCAAACCTGGGTTGGGGACGGTACTGTAATGGGTAATAGGTCTGCTGCGAAGGCAAGTTCCCAAACGACGAGGAGACCGGCAATCACCAATATTGGAGGGAGCACGTTGCGGGCGAGGGGCGCAAATCCTGCGGTGCGCGGGTTCGTCGATTGTCTGTTTGTGCCAGTGCTGACTGCGTCAACCATTGGCGACCAGCGGAAGGCGTTGCGGAGAACGATCGCCCGCGTCAGAAGTCGTGCTGGACGACGGTTCAGAACCGAAAAGCGCTGTGCGTACCGCGTTCTCATAAGCGTTGAAGGCAGGAGTAAGCTGTAGGCTCAGCTCGCGCGGACGTGGCAGATCCGTCTCGATACTCTCCGCCAGACGCCCGGGATGGGCCGACAGGACATGGATCGTGTCGGCCATGAACACAGCCTCGGATATCGTGTGCGTCACCAGAATTGCCGTGGTGTTGGTCTCTCGCCAGATCCGAAGCAACTCGAGATTCATCCGCTGTCTGGTGATCTCATCAAGCGCCCCAAAAGGCTCGTCCATCAGCAGAACCTTGGGATCGAGCGCCAGTGCACGAGCAATGGCCACGCGTTGTTGCATCCCACCAGAGAGCTGTGCCGGTCGTGCCTGCTCGAAGCCGTGTAGGCCGACTAGATCGATCAACGCTTGCGGGCTGCGTGACCCTTTGATGCCCGAGAGCTCGCTTGGAAGGCCCACATTGTCGAGGACTGTCCGCCAAGGAAGCAACGTCGCGTGCTGAAACACGAACCCAATCTGGTGGGATTTTCGCGCATGCGCGGGCGGTTGCCCTCCAATAGAGATTCCGCCTCTAGTCGGCTGAAGGATATCGGCGATGAGCCGCAACAAAGTCGATTTTCCGCAGCCCGATGGCCCGATGAGTGCGGTGAAGCTGCCGCTAGGAAATCTCAGTGACACATCGTCTAGCGCCAAGACATCGTTGCCCTTATCGAGGCTGAAACGTTTGGATACACTGTCGACCGTGATCGTCGTCATGAAACGAGCGCGCGCTTTTGCGCAACCTTTTCAACTGGTGTGGTGGATTGCGTGTGACAGCCGCATCGGTAGTAGTCGCGGTAGGCATCCGCGATGGCATCCAAGACTTTCAGGTCAACACTGGCAGCAGCTCGCCGCACGCGCTCAATGAGTTCGTCTTCCGCCGCTTCAAGATCGGCACCCATAAGCCTGCCAGCTGAAACGATCTGCTGTCCCGCTACCCAAACCTCATCGACGTGGTTCCTGGTCGCGCGGGTGAGAATGAGATCAATCAGGTCCGTACGTCCCGGAAGTACATCGCGTTGGATTGCGCCGGTATCGAGCACCATAAGATCGCCCGGTGCGCCGGGGCTGATCGGCTGTGCCGATCCTGGACCGAGGATGGCATCACGCCCGGTGAAGAGCACCGCCTCCAGCAGGTCGGCGCGGCTAAGTGTGTCGGTGAAACCGAACCCGCGCTGGATATGCCAAAGCAACCGCATTTCGCGCAGACCGTCTTCGTCATCGTCAAATGCCATCCCGTCCATGCCCATGCCGAAGCGAACGCCCGCGGCCATGAAGTCGGCAACCGGTGCGATGCCGGATCGCAAGCGCAGATTGGAGGACGTGTTCACCGAGACATAGACGCCGCGCTCAGCGAGAAGGTCGCACTCCCCGCGGGTCAGATAGGTGCCATGAGCAACCGTAAGCCGCTCGGACAACAGCCCGATACCATCGAGGTGCTGGAGGAGACCATTCGGATAATGCGCGTCCGCCCATTCCCTTTGGGCTTTGGTCTCAAACAGGTGCATGTGAATTCGGCGATCATGATTTGCGGACCGCTCCGCTATCAACTCCAAACTCTCGTCATTGACCCATTGCGGTGCGATGGGGCCGTATTGAACCGACACCAGATCATCGGAAAGTTCGAACAGCTGGTCCGCAACGGCTATTTGATCCCCAAAGCTCGGCACAGCCGCTGCATTGTCACGTATTTGCTCTGCCGCACGGTCCGGCAATCGGTCATACAGCGGCTTAGGGTCGCCGTAGGCGACTGGATTGTGTCCAAAAATCGGGGTTGCAAAGGCGAGGCGCACACCCACCGTGCGGGCGGCGCGGGCGACCGCTTGAGCTTCTTCCTCAAGCGTCCGGAAGTCGGCGGTGTTGTGGCAGTGGTTGATGATGGCGATGCCGCTGGTCGCCATACGTCCAACTGCAACAAGCGCTCGCAAGTATGGATCGACGGCAGGCTCCAAACCCAAGCGTGTCAGCCAGATCTCCAGTGCGTCGTCGAGTGCACCAAAGGCGAGCGTGCGCATCCCGCGCCCATGGTCATGAGCGTTTGCAAGCACGGGCATCGCCAGCCTTGCGCCCGACTTGTTGTAGGGTTCGCAGTAAACACCGCGCACGTTTGCGCCATCGAACATGAGTTCGCCTGCTCCGCTTACTGGTTTGTCGGCAGAGGCAAGAAGGTGGTCGAAAACCACCTTCCTCCGGGCGTGGTTGGACTGCACAGCAGACACAGGGTTCAGGACGATGTTCGTTTCTAGTCTTGTTCCAGCCGCTTAGATCGTTGCATGCGCCTCAGCGATGAGGTCCTGCGTCATCACGTCATCGACCGTTAATTCCGCCGCCGCTTCGTTACCGCCGGCCACATTAAAGGCGAGCCCGGCTTCAAATGGAGCAGGATTGATCCACAAGAGACCATTATCCGCTGCGTCACCCACAGGCAGGAAGTCCGCCATCATCAGGCTCTCGGCGGTCTGCGCTTCGAGATCGAGGCCTCGCTGCCCATATTTCTCGACCATGAGGCGAGCCATCTCTTCGGGGTTGTCTAGGTGCCATTGCCAGCCGCGAATTTCGGCGCGCAGCCACCTGACGAGCATGTCACGCTTGGTATCGATGGTTTCATCAGTGGCGATGAGAACGCCAGCGTAACCCGGCACACCTAGATCATTCATGTAAGCAATTTCGATGTCCACGCCGCGCGTCTGCAACATGACACCTTGGTTGGTCGCCCAGCCGTAATATCCATCGACTTGGCCAGCAGCGAGCATGCCTGGATCGGTTCCGACGGGTACATAATTCACGTCTCCTGGATCAAAGCCGCCGGAAGTCAAAAGGGCGTTGAGCTGCGGCCGGAGGCCATCGGGCAAAGCGATGGTCTTGCCCGGCATGTCACCTAACCCCGAGATCGGGCTTTCGGATAAGCTCATAATCGCGCCCGGTGCTTTCTGCATGATCGCACCGAAGGCTTTCACGGGCATGTCGTTCAGGCGCGCACGGATCGTTCCATCCACATCCGTGTCCGACGTCGTCGCTTGTCCGGTTGCGACCGCGACGTCTGTGCCAATGCCCGTCGGTCCGCCGGTAACGAACTCTGCCTCGATACCTTCTTCTTCGAAATAGCCCTGTTCAATTGCCGCGAAGTGCCCCCCAAATTGGATCGACTTCACCCAGCCCAGTTGGTGGGTTACTTGATCCATGGCGAGGGCGGGGCCCGTTCCTAACCCAACAAGGCCGCCCGGTACGATTGCGGCGCTAACCGCAGCGCTGGTGCCTTTGAGGAAACTACGACGGTTGAGATGGGGTGCCGCTAGCTCCTCGTCAGAACTGTTCTTATGTCCATTGTTAGTCGGATTTTTCGCCATCTTCATCGCTCTCTTCGTATTGTCGTTGGGGGTATGCGGGGTGGCAGCTCGCCAACGTTTAGTCAGCCTTGTTGCGCAAATTAGCAGCGCATGGGGATCGTGGCATGCAAAAATTGTATACAGTTAGCGCACACTTTGCCTAGAAATTAGCACGCACTAACGCATCGGCGCGTGTATAGATTTGTTGCTCGGAACACCCACCACTTGGAATCGACCGGGCTTCCATGGTTGCTCGATCACACCTCATGACGCCGCCCCAAAGCCTCCCGCGCACTCACCTGCTTGCTAATGGGATCACTCAAAGCGTGGTTCATAATGACGAACCTGACGGTGTGCCCGTCGTTCTTATTCACGGTTTGGGGTGGGATGCCGAGCGCTTATGGCTGCCAACAATCGAAGAGTTTGGGCCTGGGTCATGGCGCTTCTTGGCGCCTGACATGCGCGGCGTCGGCCAGAGCAGCAAACTCGATCGGCCATACACCATCTCCGCGTATGCCGATGACATTGAAACGGTGATCGAAGCGCTCAAAGTGGACAAGTGTGTGCTCGTTGGTTTCTCCATGGGTGGGATGGTCGCCACCCAGCTTGCAGGCCGGTTGGGGGAGCGTGCGCTGGGCATGGCTCTTTGCTGCGCGGGTCTGGCCTCCACGCCGGAGTCGGAAGCAGAGGTCGATGCCATGCTCGCGCGCGCTAGTCAGTTGGGCGCTCAGGCGTTTGCCTCGGAGCAGGCAGCGGCTATCTGGCATCCAGAATGGGCGGCGGCTAATCCCGGTGCTGTCAGTGACTTCAAGGATTGGCGTGCGGCGATGGATCAACAAGCGTTGTTTAACGCCTTCCGTGCCCCCGCTGGTTGCGATCTCACTGGAACGTTTGCGGGACTTAAGTGCCCGATCGCAACGGTCTTTGCAGCCGACGATGCCTTTATTAGCCTTGAGGATGCGCGTGCAACCGCCGCTGTGAACCCCAGGGCCAGCTTCACCGTCATCTCGCCAAGCGGCCACATGGCCCCCATTGAGCAGCCTGCGCAGTTCAACGCTGCACTCCGCGACTTTCTTAACCGATGCGCGCCAGCCGAAAGTGCCGCCTAATGGGTGTCGGACTGGTGACTGGCTCGGAGCCGTTTGCAAAATTGCCGGACAATCCCGCGATGACGGTATTGCCCTATCTCGATGGAAAGCGCTTTGGCGATATTGAGGTGAAGGCAGTCGCGACGCCGGTGAGCTTGAAAGGCTTGCCAACGTTCCTGCCCGAACTCATCGAAGAGTATCGGCCGGATTTTATGGTGTCGCTGGGGCTTGCATTGGGCGCGCCCGCTTTCCGCGTTGAGACCATTGGGACCAACATGCTTAGCTTCGGCGTGCCAGATAATGAAGGTGAGCGTCCCTTAGGAGGCGCACCGCTGGAAAGAAATGGCCCTGCCGCGCGACGTGCCACATGGGATCACGCTGCCATTGTCAACGCTTTACTGCATGCCGACCTGCCCGCTGTAACGTCCTTCTCGGCTGGCACGCATATGTGCAATGCCACTTTGTACACCGCGCTTGGCACGATGGAAAAACTTGGATTGCCCGGACCGTGCGGCTTTTTCCATTTGCCATATCTACCCTCGCAGGTCGCAAGGTTTTTGCGGGAAGCGCCGGCAGAGGGTGACCGGGCACCGGTGACCGATCGCGTCCTGGCGTCAATGAGCTTGGACGACCAACTGCGGGGACTCACAATCATGCTTGAGACGGTAGCTGCGCAAGTTGGCGGCTCACCGGCAGACAAATAAACCACAAGGAGAGCGAACGATGAATGAGCAATCAACGCCAGAGGTTTATGCCAAAGCCTCAGAGGTTGGGATCGACGCAATTCCGGTGATCGATGTTGGCAAGTTGCGGGGAGGAACGCTTGCCGAACGGCTTGTTGTTGCCCGCAAGATCGCAGCAGCATGTGAGACAGTTGGTTTCTTCTACATCATCAACCACGGTGTGCCGCAGGGTTTGATTGATGATGCATTTGGGCAGAACAAAGCGTTTTTCGATCAGAGTTTTGAAGATCGCATGCAGTCGGCGGCAACACTCGACCACTGGCGTGGCTATGTGCCATCGAAGCTCGAAGGGGAAGGCGGTGCCGTTGGCGGCGCAATCGAGACGTTTCGGTTCATGCTCGACCTACCGTGGGACGACCCTGATGTGAAAATTGGTAAGCCGATGCACATGCCCAACCGGTATGCCGACCACCTTCCAGGTTTCCGCGAGACGTCAACGGCTTACATCAAGGCTATGCACGAGCTATCAGCCGATTTACGACGCGCTTTCGCGTTGGGTCTGGGGTTGGCTGAGGAGTGGTTCGATCCTTTCTATAACCGCCCGCTGTTTCAACAGAGTTTCCTGCACTATCGACCGCCCGCTTCGCAACGCGAAGAAGATTTCGAAATTGGTGCAGGCGAGCATCGTGACACTGGTGCTTTCACGCTCTTGATGCAGGATGAAACGGGCGGCTTGGAAGTCGGCCACCTGGAGCATGAGTGGATTTCCGCAACACCGATCAAAGGCTCGTTCGTCGTGAACATTGGCGACATGATGATGCGTTGGACCAATGGCCGCTTCGTCTCAACGCTGCATCGTGTGGTCAATCGTTCGATGCAACCGCGCTACTCCATGCCCTATTTTGCAAATCCAGATTATGACGCCATCATCGCGCCAATCCCAAGCTTGGTTGTGCCGGGTACAAAAGTTGAATTCGAGCCGCTACATTTCGGCCAGTTCATGTATGATTTCTATAAACAAGGAATGGCCTACCTCAAAAGTGAAGCAGCAGAGTGAAGGCAAGGCCACAGCCCTGCGATGGCACAGTGTATTGACGCTTAATCTCGCCAGAGGGCGTTCTGCTCGTGACGGATTATTGTGCCTGCCAGGGTGTCGAATTCGCGGACTATGAACTTTCTAAATCTCTGAACCGTTGGTCCGAGTGCCGCGTCTTTTTTGTACAGAACACCCAAGTCTCGCTCCGGGTGGCCGATCTTGATCGAAAGAGCGGCTAGAGCCTTCTGCCGACGCAGCGTGAAAACCACGGAGTAGGGGAGAACGGTGAGTGCATCAGAACGCTCGAGAATGTTGACGATCGAGGTGAGAGACCCGCCGGAGAAGCTGACCCGGAAGTCTCGCATACCAATACTGCTCAAAACGCTCCTAAGATCCTCATACAGAGGGCTGTTCGTGGGCGGTGCAATCCAGGGGTAAGGGGCAATATCTGAAAGCGTCACCGAACTGCGGTTTGCAACTGGATGTGCCGCGCCGCATGCTATGACGTTGCGCCCAGGCAGAATGCTCGTAAACGTGAATTCGCCCGTAATCGCCTGAGGCTTCATGGGACAGATAGCGAGGTCAAGGCTACCCGTCTTGAGCCGCTCCATAAGCTCGTGTGCGTAGTCATACGATTGCTCAATGCGCACATCCGGCTGGGCCGTCTGGAAGTCAGCAATCATTCCCGAAATCACCCCGTCCATGAAGATGGGTGTCCCGCCCACGCGGACGATACCTGAGCGACCGTCCAGGTAGCGGCGGACGGTATCTGATGCACTTTGGCTAGCAGCCAGAACTTTTCGCCCTTCGATCGCGAGCGTCAGGCAGAGCTCTGTCGGTTGCAGTGGGCGCTTGTGCTTTTCAAACAACGGGCTGCCAACGCGAGCCTCGAGTTGAGCAAGGGTTCTCGAAATGCTCGGTTGGGATTTCCCAAGAGCGTCAGCCCCTTCCGTAAGGCCACCACGGTCAACGATAGCGGCCAGTATTTCGAGGTGTCGCGGGTCAAACTTCATAACATGGAGTTATATTAAGCGCATTTAATTCGATCAAGACCACAAAAATTGCGTGCTAGCGTTTCGCCAATCAAGGAAAAGACGCCCTCGAAAGGCGCGTTCCGGAGGTAACGTGACGCATTTCCAGCCATCATTCGAAGCTCAAAACACGGCGGTTCGTGTGCGCTTTGGAGCCGGCGTGCGTGCCGAGATCGAAGCGGAAATTGACCGGCTTGGTTGCTCCCGTGCCTTGGTCCTTTCGACGCCGCCGCAGGCAGATGGCGCCCTGGATATGGCGGCAAAGCTCAATGGAAAGGCCGCGGGGGTCTACACGAAAGCGACAATGCACACGCCCGTGGACGTGACAGCTGATGCGATCGCGCATGCCAAGAGCGTTGAAGCGGATTGTGTGGTTGCTCTCGGCGGTGGGTCGACCACGGGCCTTGGCAAGGCCATCGCATACCAGACGGACCTTCCGCAGATCGTGATCCCAACCACCTATGCAGGCTCTGAAGCCACTGCGATCCTTGGCCAGACCGAGAACGGGGTGAAGACCACCGTGACGGACCCGAAAATCCAGCCGGAGGTCATTCTTTACGACGCCGAATTGGTCGCGACACTGCCCGTCCCTATGACGGTTACCAGCGCGCTTAACGCAATGGCGCATGCTGCTGAGGCGCTTTACGCGGTTAACCGCAATCCAGTATCGACCATGCTGGCCATCGAAGGTCTGGCGGCGTTCCAGCGTGCCTTGCCGGCGGTGATTGATAAGCCGGGCGATTTGCATGCGCGCGGTGAAACCCTTTACGGCGCCTGGCTGTGCGGGTCCGTCCTTGGTCAGGTCGGCATGGCGCTGCATCATAAGCTTTGCCACACGTTGGGCGGCTCGTTCGATCTGCCGCACGCTGAGACCCACGCGATCGTCTTGCCACACGCCATTGCCTATAACGGTGTGGCCGCCAGCGATGAACTGCAACCCATCTGCGATCTATTTGGCGGTAATGAACCCGGCGCATCGCTTCACGCATTCGCCGGTTCGGTGGGCGCGCCCCTGGCACTCAGAGAGTTGGGCTTGAAAGAGTCCGACCTCGAACGCGCGGCGGACCTGGCGGTCAGCAAGCCCTATCCGAATCCACGGCCGGTTGAACGGCAAGCTATTCTCACGCTGCTTCAGGCGGCATGGGCTGGCGACGAACCAACATCATAAGAACAGCAACGATCATCTCGGGAGGATGACATGATTTCACGTCGTACACTTTTGAAAGGAACCGCCGCAGCCGCCGCAGTTAGTGCGTTCCCGATGCCCGCCATCGCGCAGGGCGCCCGCATCAAGCTTGGCTATGTGAGCCCGCAATCGGGTCCGCTTGCCGCGTTCGCGGAGGCCGACAATTTTATCCTCTCCAACTTCGCGCAGGCCGCTGTCGCCGAGAATTTCGAGGTTATCGTCAAGGATAGTCAGTCTAATCCAAATCGGGCTGCCGAAGTCGCTCAAGAGCTGATCATCGACGATGAAGTTGATCTCCTCCTCGTCGCCTCAACGCCCGAGACGACCAACCCTGTCGCAACCACCGCCGAGCTAGAAGGTGTCCCCGTGATCTCGACCGTGGCGCCCTGGCAGCCGTGGTTCATCGGACAGCAGGGCAATCCCGGCGACCCATCAAGCTGGCAGCCGTTCGACTACGCTTTCCACTTTTTCTGGGGCCTTGAAGACATCATCTCGGTCTTTACCGCCATGTGGGCGCAGCTTTCGACCAACCAGTCTGTTGGTGCACTGTACCCCAACGACGGTGACGGTAACGCGTGGGGCGACCCCAATGTCGGCTTTCCTCCGGTTTTGGCTGAGCAGGGCTACACGCTGACCGATACGGGACGGTATCAAAATCTGACCGATGATTTCACTGCACAGATCAATGCCTTCAAATCTGCTGACGTTGAGATCGTGACCGGCGTGCCGATCCCGCCAGATTTTACGACGTTTTGGACACAGGCTAAGCAGCAGGGCTTCACCCCAAAAGCGGCATCCGTCGGAAAGGCGATCCTGTTTCCGCAAGCGGTCCAAGCTCTGGGTGACACCGGCCACAATCTGTCTTCCGAGGTGTGGTGGTCACCGAGCCATCCATTTGCATCATCCATCAATGGGCTGACGGCAGGCCAAGTCGCCGAGGCTTACACCAGCGAGACAGGTCGGCAGTGGACCCAACCGATCGGCTTCGTCCACGCACTGTTTGAATTGGCGGTCGATGTGATGGCCCGCGTCGAGGATAGCCGCGATGGCGATGAGGTTGCCGACGCCATCGCCGCGTCCAATCTCGACACCGTTGTTGGCCCGATCGCCTTCAACGGAGCGGGCCTGCCTCCGTTCGCCGCGCGCAACATCGCGAAAACACCGCTCGTCGGCGGTCAGTGGCGTCTGAACGAAGGCGGCGGCTACGATCTGGTCATCGTCGACAATACCGACCATCCGTCGATCCCCACTGGTGGGACGATGGAAGAAATCGCCTAGCGGCTAGCTTCCGGGCGCTGATCATTGGTTGGCGCCCGGTCCCACCAAACCTCCCAACCCGCACGGTTTTGGAGCTGGTCATGACCATGCTTGCCTTACAGAACGTGTCAAAGAGCTTTGGAGCCCTGAAGGTGACCGATGATGTCTCGTTCGAGGTTCCAGAAGGCCAGGCGCTGGGCATCATCGGCCCGAACGGTGCGGGCAAATCCACCTTGTTCAACCTGATCACCGGCAATCTGCCCGCCGATCTGGGAACTATCCATTTTGAAGGGCGCGATGTCACACGCGTGCCGGCGATGCAGCGCTGCGTGTCCGGCGTGGGCAGGTCCTTCCAGATCCCGCAGCCGTTCACCCATCTGACGGTCTACGAGAACCTGCTGGTTGCCGCGACCCACGGCCGTCAGCACTCCGAAAGCGAAGTGATGCGGCAGTGCGCGGTTATCCTTGAGCGCACTGAGCTGATCCATCGCGCCAACCAGACGTCCGGTTCGCTATCGCTGCTGGAACGCAAACGGCTTGAGCTCGCGCGGGCGATGGCGACGCACCCGAAGTTGTTGCTCCTGGACGAGATCGCCGGCGGGCTCACCGAAGGCGAGTGCCACGCGCTGGTCGAGACCATCAAGGCCATCCACGCCGAGGGTGTGACCATTATCTGGATCGAGCACGTGCTGCATGCGCTGACCTCGGTTGTCGACCGGCTTCTGGTGCTGGACTTCGGCAAGGTGATCGGCATCGGCGAGCCGGACGCGATCATGGAGTCGAAAGAAGTCAAGGAAATCTATTTGGGGATCGACGTCTGATGGCCCTGCTTTCCACCCACACGCTAACCGCTCACTACGGAGACTTCCAAGCGCTTTTCGGCGTCGACATCGCGCTTGAGGAAGGCGAGACCATCGCGATTATTGGCGCCAATGGCGCGGGCAAGACCACGCTGATGCGCTCGATCTCGGGCGTTCTGACCAACGAGTCCAACATGGTCACGCTCGATGGCGCGCCGATCGGCAACGCATCGGCGGACACGATCATGGCGCAGGGCGTTGCGATGGTGCCCGAGGGGCGGAAGCTCTTCCCGTCCCTGTCGGTCGAAGAGAACCTTCTTATCGGTACCTATGGCCGCAAGACCGCCGGCCATTGGTCGCTGGAAACGATCTACGACCTCTTCCCGATCCTCAAGGAACGCCGGAAGAACCCCGGCACGGCCCTATCAGGCGGTCAACAGCAGATGGTCGCCATCGGCCGCGCCTTGATGAGCAATCCGCGGGTTCTACTGTGCGATGAGATCTCTCTCGGCCTCGCGCCGGTGGTGATCAAGGACATCTATCAGGCGGTGCCGAAGATTAAACAAGCCGGCGCCTCGATGATCGTGGTCGAGCAGGACATCGGGCAGGCCATGAAGGTCGCCGATCGCCTTTACTGCATGATGGAGGGTCGGGTCACGTTAACCGGCACGCCCGCCAGCCTCTCGCGGGACGCGATCCATAATGCCTATTTTGGAGCAGCCGCATGATCTGGGTCGACACCATTGTCCAAGGCATTCTGCTAGGCGGGCTCTATGCCTTGTTCGCTGCCGGTCTGTCGCTCGTTTTCGGAATTATGCGGCTCGTGAACCTCGCCCATGGCGACCTCATCGTCATGGGGGCCTATCTGATCCTGGTCGTTGTCTCGCTAACTGGCCTGTCCCCTTTTATCGCGGCTGCCATAGCCATGCCTTTGATGTTTGCGCTGGGGTATGGCCTGCAGAAGGTGATGCTCAACCGCGTGCTCGGCGATGACATTCTCCCGCCGCTGCTTGTGACCTTTGGCCTGTCGGTCGTCTTGCAAAACGCGATGCTGGAAGGCTTCTCCGCTGACAGCCAACGGCTTCCGACCGGAGCGATTTCCACCGCATCGGTCGAACTGGGATCGATCAACCTAGGCGTCCTGCCGCTGCTGACCTTTGGGTCCGCTGTTTTGGTGATCGTTGTGCTGAACCAGATTTTCTACCGCACTGAGCTGGGCCGGGCTTTTCGTGCCACGTCCGACGACGCGATCACGGCCAGCCTGATGGGCATCAAGCCCGCGAACATCTTCGCCATGGCAACGGGCATCGCGCTCATCATTGTGACCATCGCCGCACTCTATCTCGGCATGCGGGCGAACTTCGATCCGAACATCGGGCCGGCGCGCCTGATCTATGCCTTCGAGGCCGTGATCATCGGAGGTCTTGGTTCTCTCTGGGGCACGTTGCTGGGCGGGATCATCATCGGGGTCGCGCAAACCGTTGGCGCCGCCATCAACCCCGAGTGGCAGATACTCGCCGGCCATGTCGCCTTTCTCATCGTTCTTCTAATCCGTCCGCGCGGGCTGTTCCCGCGGGTCGTGGACTAAGGACGCGCACATGACCGATCAAGCCGTTCCTTACGCCGTCCACACAGGCACAGCGGTTTCCCGTATCGCGGGGCTTTCGGCCCTGATCCTGATCCTCGTACTGGTGGCGCTGCCAGCCTTTGCGTCACGCAGCCTAATCCAGGACCTGTTCTTTATCCTGACCATGCTGGTGCTGGCTCAGTTCTGGAACCTGCTCGCGGGCTATGGCGGCCTGGTCTCGATCGGCCAGCAGGCCTTTGTCGGTATCGGTGCCTACGCCATGTTCGGTGTCGTGATCCTTGCTGGTCTCGATCCGGTGCCGGCCATTTTACTGGGCGGCGTGGTCGCGGTGCTTCTCGCTATCCCGACCGCGTTCTTCGCCTTCCGCCTGCAAGGCGCGTATTTCGCTATCGGTACCTGGGTGATCGCCGAAGTCGTCCGATTGCTCACGTCGCAATGGAAGGCCGTGGGCGGTGGCACTGGCACCTCGCTGCCCCGCGATGCCACACGCGATCTGTGGATGAGCGAGACGATCGAAACGGTCTTTGGGGTCCGCAACTCCGCCGCACGGGACATCCTGTCCTACTGGCTGGCCGTCATTCTGGCAGTCGCGACCATCGGCGGCATCTACTGGCTCTTGCGCACCAAGCGCGGGCTCGCGCTGGCGGCGGTGCGCGACAACATCGAAGCGGCGAAGTCAGTTGGCGTCGATGCTGTGCGCATGAAGTGGACCGTCTTCCTTGTTTCCGCCTTTGGCACCGGCCTGACGGGCGCGCTGATTTACCTGCAGAAGGCGCGCATCTCACCGGACGCCGCGTTCTCCGTGACGGACTGGACGGCCTTCGTCCTGTTCATCGTCGTTATCGGTGGCATAGGCACCATCGAAGGGCCGATCATAGGTGTGATTGTCTTTTTCGTGCTGCAGTCGCTGCTGGCGGACTACGGCACCTGGTACCTCATGCTGCTTGGCGTCATCGGCATCATCATCATGCTGTTCGCCCCCAAGGGCCTGTGGGGCCTTATCTCATCACGCACTGGCATCGAACTGTTCCCCGTGCGCCGTCGCCTGACCGGCGGCATGCTCGCTTCTTCCAAACCAATCAAAAACACAACCGAGGAAACCTCCAATGGCTGACATCACAACCGACGTCCTGATCATCGGCACGGGTCCTGCCGGCTCGTCCATGGCCGCGCTTCTGTCGACCTACGGCGTCGCGAACATAGCCGTGAATCGCTACCGTTGGCTCGCCAATACGCCGCGCGCGCACATCACAAACCAGCGCACAATGGAGGTCCTGCGGGACTTGGGCAAAGACGTCGAGGACGAGGCTTACATGTTCGCTGCGCATCAGGAACTGATGGGCGAAAACGTGTTTTGCGAGAGCCTTGCTGGCGAAGAAATCGGTCGCATGAAAAGCTGGGGCAATCACCCCATGTCGAAGGCTGAACATCTGCTGGCTTCGCCCACAATGATGAACGATCTGCCGCAGACCTTTATGGAGCCGCTTCTGTTCAAGACCGCCTGCTCACGCGGTACGCAGGCACGCCTGTCGACCGAATACCTGCGCCACGAACAGGACGCCGACGGTGTGACCACCACCTGCCTTGATCGGTTGTCAGGCAAGGAGTTTCAAATCCGCTCGCGCTACCTGATCGGTGCCGATGGTGGCAACTCGAAGGTTGCCGAGCTCGAAAACCTGCCGTTTGAAGGGCAGATGGGCGTGGGCGGTTCCATGAACATTATTTTCAAAGCCGACCTTTCTAAGTACGTCGCTCATCGTCCGTCAGTCCTTTATTGGGTCGTTCAACCAGGCGCTGATGTTGGTGGCATCGGTATGGGCCTCGTCCGCATGGTTCGCCCTTGGGATGAGTGGTTGATCGTGTGGGGTTACGACATCAACCAACCGGCGCCAGAGGTGACGGATGCGTTTGCGACCAAGGTTGTCCGGGACCTGGTAGGTGACCAGACGATCGAACCAAAGATCACGTCTGTTTCGACCTGGACCGTCAACAATATGTACGCGACGAACATGCAGGCGGGCCGCGTGTTCATTATGGGCGACGCCGCGCACCGGCACCCGCCCTCGAATGGGCTCGGCTCCAACACGTCGATCCAGGATAGCTTCAACCTCGCGTGGAAGATGGCGGCCGTGGTCAAAGGCGAGGCTGGCGATAGCCTGCTTGATACCTACACCGAAGAACGAGCGCCGGTCGCAAAGCAGATCGTTACCCGCGCCAACCAGTCTATCGGCGAATTCGGTCCGATCTTCGAAGCGCTGGGCCTAACTGAGTCTACTGACCCGGAGGTCATGCAAGCCAATATGGTCGCCCGCTGCGATGCGAATCAGGAAGCTGAAAAACAACGCGCGGCGATCCGCGATGCCATAGCCTTCAAGAAGTACGAGTTCGACGCCCACGGCGTTGAGATGAACCAGCGCTACAAGTCGTCCGCCGTCGTCACCGATGGCCAGATGGAGCCGGCATTCGAGCTGGACGCGGAACTCCATTATCAGCCCACGACCTGGCCGGGTGCGCGTATTCCTCATGCCTGGGTCTACGATCATGAAGGTGGAAAACACTCGACGCTTGATCTGGTCGGCCAAGGCCGTTTCACAATTCTCACCGGTATCAATGGCGAGCCCTGGGCTGCGGCTGCGCAGGCTGTCGGCAAAGCCATGGGCATCGATGTTGTTACCCATGTGATCGGGCCGCGCCGCGCGTTGATAGACCATCATGGCGAGTGGGCGAGGGCCCGCGAAGTGAATGAGGCCGGTTGCGTTCTGGTTCGACCAGACCAACACGTTGCTTGGCGCGCGGAAGACATGGCCGAGGACCCACAGGCTGAACTGACGCGAGTGTTAGCGACGCTTCTACACCGCGATGTCGACGCGGTGCGGGAGGCGGCCCAATGAGTAGCGCCGTCAAATCCCAACTAAGCAATGCAGATATAGCTGATACGATTGATTACTTCACCGAAGACCATTCGGTTGACGCCGTTAACGCACGCATGAGCCCTGACGCCGATGAACGGCTGGCAACGGTCATCGCCTCGCTCGTCAAGCACCTGCATGGCTTCGTCAAGGATGTTGAGTTGACACAGGACGAGTGGGGCATCGCGATCGATTTCCTGACGAAAACCGGGCACATGTGCGACGAAAACCGGCAAGAGTTCATTCTCCTGTCCGATACCTTGGGCGTCTCCATGCTTGTCGATGCGATCAACAATCGACGCCCGTCGGGCGCAACCGAAAACACGGTTCTCGGGCCCTTTCACCTCGATGATGCACCCAATTATCCCATGGGTGCCAACATCTCCCTCGACGGCAAGGGCGAAAGCTGCCTGTTTCACGGTCAAGTTGTTGATCGCCAAGGCCAGCCCATCGAGGGCGCGAAGATTGATGTTTGGAGCGACAATGCCGACGGCTTTTACGACGTCCAGCAGCCAGACGTTCAGCCTCCCTTCAACAATCGCGGCGTGTTCACCACCAGCGCCAGTGGGGACTACCACTTTATCGGGGTCCGTCCGGTATCCTATCCTATCCCCGATGATGGCCCGGTGGGTAAGTTGCTCGCCGCGCTCGGTCGCCATCCAAACCGGCCCGCACACATGCACTTCCTTGTCACAGCACCTGGCTATGAGCAGATCATCACCCACACCTTTGTTGCTGGAGATAGATGGTTGACGTCAGACGCGGTGTTTGGCGTCAAGGCCTCGCTGATCGCAAGCATGGAGACCGGTGAGCCCGGTGGGCCCCAATGGAAATCACAGTTCGATTTCGTCATGACGGAAGCGAGTTGAACGATGGCTCATCCATGCATCATCTGCGTGGCAATCACCGGCTCGCTGCCCACAAAGGCGAACAACCCCGCGGTGCCTATTACGGTGTCCGAACAGGTGGAGTCGACGCACGAAGCCTTCGAAGCCGGCGCCAGTATCGTCCACGCTCATGTTCGCAACGATGACCAGACGCCATCGTCGGACCCTGAAAGGTTTGCGCGTCTGAAAGAAGGCCTCGAAACGCACTGCCCGGGAATGATCATTCAGTTTTCGACCGGCGGGCGTTCAGGTGCAGGCAAGGAGCGTGGAGGCATGCTTCCTTTGAAGCCAGATATGGCCTCGTTATCAGTGGGCTCGAACAATTTCCCGACGCGCGTTTATGAAAACCCACCCGATCTGGTGAATTGGCTCGCTTCAGAGATGCGGGAATATGGCGTGAAACCAGAGATTGAAGCTTTTGACCTGTCCCACATTATCCAAGCCGTCCGGCTGTGGAGAGACGGCGCGATCGAGGGCACGCCTTACATCCAGTTTGTCATGGGTGTGAAAAACGCCATGCCTGCGGATAAGCATGTGTTCGACTTCTACGTCGAGACCGTCGAGCGCCTCGTACCCGGCGCTCCCTGGTGTGCCGCCGGCATCGGTCCCAACCAGATCGTTGTGAATGAGTGGTCCATCGCGGCGGGCGGCCACGCTCGTACGGGTCTTGAAGACAATGTTCGCTTCGATCGCGAGACCCTTGCGCCGTCCAACGCTGCGCTCGTCGGGCGCACCGCGCAGGTCTGCGAGAAGAATGAAAGACCGGTCGCAACCTGGCAGCAGGCTCGGGAAATCCTTGGAATACCGCTGAACTGAGCCGCATCGCGGATCAGCGGAGCGGTGAGGTCACTGCGATAACCTACGCGGCAGCGCTTCGCTTGCTGCGTTCGAGGCGGCCGGTGAAGCCGGCTTGTCGGGGGAGTTCTGTGTTCAGCTCGTTTCATTGGCGAAAAGGGCGCTACGATCCAACTTTAGCCTTCGCTGCATACGATCGGGTAGACCTCGGTCTGTTCCACGATCAGGACGCCAGCTTCCGCAACCTGCTTGTCGCCTTCTCCACGTGCCGTTCGAATCGAGACCAGGACTTGCTGGACGTTTGGGTCGGTGAAGTCGGCACGTCTTCCGGTCGCGTCACCGAAAGCCTGACCGACAATGATTTCTATTTCGTCACCCGAGGGAGTGAGGGCGTAGTTACCGGTTGGTGTGCTTATACGCCCGTTAACGATCGCTAGAACGGGAAGGCTGCCAAGAGTGAGGAGTACTTCGACATCGCTTCCATCAGCGCCGGTACAAACCAAAGAGCTGGTTGCGAGAGAGGGTGATGGCAGGCTTAGTACGGCCGTAAGTGCGAGTGCAGACACGTGACGCTTTTTCATCGCTTTTGGCCTTTCTCCAAGTGCCGCGAAGGAACAATACAGGATGGTGGTTAGTCGGGCAATTGTAGGACCCCAAGGTGCGCACAGCTCAAATGAGACAACGATATGGCTCTCTGTTTTTGACCGCTGGTGTCGCGCGTCATTGGGCCGAGGCAACGCAAGTAGCCCCTTACATTTGTCAAAAGACTTAGATGGTCTGAACTGTCAGCTTTGCATGACGCCCCCACGCTGCTAAGACCAAGTTCACTGCATGTTGCGTGGGATAAACGATTTGGGCGAGCGGGCAGCCTTTCCATTTTCAGCCATTGTTGGCCAGACATCCATGAAGCGGGCGCTGCTGATCTCAGCGGTCGACCCTGCGGTAGGTGGCGTCCTGGTCTTTGGTGATCGAGGGACCGGCAAGTCGACAGCTGTGCGAGCCCTCGCTCAGCTACTGCCGAAGATGCGCGTCGTGTTGGGGTCGCCCTACAATATCGATCCGACGTCCATACCTGAAACCGATGGTGTGAAGAGCCGTCTGGTTCCTGTTCCCGTGGTCGACTTACCGCTTGGCGCAACCGAAGATAGGGTTGTCGGAGCATTGGATATCGAAAAGGCTCTCACCCAGGGCGAGCGGTCGTTTCAGCCCGGTTTGCTGGCCCAGGCCAATCGAGGTTTTCTGTACATTGATGAAATCAATCTGCTCGAAGATCATCTCGTGGACTTGTTGCTCGATGTCGCAGCCTCAGGTGAGAACCTTGTGGAACGCGAGGGGCTGTCCATCCGCCATCCGGCGCGATTTGTTCTGATCGGTTCCGGCAACCCCGAAGAAGGCGAGTTGCGCCCGCAGCTCCTCGATCGGTTTGGATTGTCGGTGGATGTTGCAACGCCCGAAGCGATCAAAGACCGTATTGAGGTCGTACGACGTCGCGATGCGTTCGATCGTGATCCCACGGCTTTCTATGAGAAGTGGAAGCGGAAAGACGCCCAGGTTCGGCGCAGCATCGTCTCAGCGCGCGAACGGTTGGAGAGTGTCGATGTCCCAGACCGTGCGCTGGAACGCGCCGCTGCGCTGTGCATGGCGTTAGGTACCGATGGGCTGAGAGGGGAGCTGACCCTGATGCGCGCCGCACGAGCGCATGCAGCCTTGGAGGGTGAAGAACAAGTCGGTGAGGCGGCGCTCGACTTCGTTGCACCTATGGTTCTCGGGCATCGCCTTCGCCGCAACCCCCTTGACGACTCGCGAGCGGTCACACGGGTCGAAAAGGCACTTGCGGAGTTGGTCGGGTGACCGCCAACCTCCCTTTTACTGGCGTGCAAGGACAGCCACTTCATGCGCCCGCCCCGATACCCGGAGACGATGTTCGCGCCATGGTTTGGGCGGATAGCTGCATGGCAGCGGCTTGCTTTGCCGTTGCGCCCGCTGGGTTTGGCGGTATCTCGGTTCGCGCGCATGCGGGGCCGGTGCGCGATCGGATGGTCGCTCATGTATCAGGCTTGGTGAAAGGGTACGGACCGCTTCGCAAGCTGCCGGTCCACTGCCCAGATGACCGGCTCGCCGGTGGTCTCGACCTTGCCGCCACCTTGTCTCAAGGTCGGCCAGTTGCCCAGAGGGGTCTGCTTTCGGAAGCAGATGGTGGTGTCGTCGTCGTTCCAATGGCAGAGCGAGCCGAGGGCCTCGTTGTAACGCGGCTCCTAAACGCTCTTGATAGCGGGAAGGTCGCTGTCGAACGTGACGGGTTGGCCCACCGTTTGGACGCGCGCGTCGGAGTTGTGGCGCTTGACGAGGGCCTGGATGATCATGAAACGCTTGCGCCAGCGCTTGCCGACCGCCTTGCCTTCAGCTTCGACCTTCGTGCGCTTTCGATCCGAGACTGCGTATCGCCTACGATTCATGCAGCGGATGTCGAAGCGGCACGGGGTCGTTATGAGCAGCGGAGCGAACAGGGCGAAATTGTCGAGGCGGTTATGGCGATAGCGGACGCTTTCGGAGTCCGCTCGGCTCGTATCGGGCTTTTTGCGGTGCGGGCGGCTCACGCTCTCGCGGCGCTCAATGGCCGTGATCTAGCGTCGCAAGATGATGTCGGACTCGCGGCGAGGCTGGTGATTGCGCCAAGAGCCACCCAACTTCCGAGTGTCGAGCAAACTGAGCCGGTCGAAGATGAACCTTCGGAGCAGGATAGGCCCGATCCACGTGATCAGGAGCAAGCTGATCCCAAAGATCGGAGCGATCTCCAGGCAGATGACAATTCCATGGATCAAGGCCCCCTTGATGACCGCGTCGTTGAGGCTGTGACGGCAGCCATACCGGCTGATCTGCTTCAGCAACTTAAGCTCGGCGCCGCCTTTCAATCGCAGTCTTCAAGGTCAGCCGCCGGGCAGGGCGCGGTTCGAATGGCGCCTCAACGCGGGCGACCGTTAGGTTCAAAGCGCGGTCGGATCGGTGGTCACCAGAGGCTTCATGTCGTTGATACTCTGCGGACAGCGGCGCCGTGGCAGACGCTTCGTAAGCGGGAACGTGGCAATGCAGGGGTTGCGAGTAGTGTTGATGTACGAGCCGACGATATTCGGGTCCGGCGTTTCAAGCATCGCGAGGAAAGCGTCACGATCTTCGTCGTTGACGCCTCCGGTTCGTCCGCACTCAACAGGTTAGCCGAGGTCAAGGGAGCGGTGGAGCTGCTGCTCGCTGAGAGCTATGCACGGCGAGACTATGTTGGCTTGATTGCATTTCGCGGGTCAGCTGCGGAATTGATCTTGCCGCCGACCCGCTCGCTGGTGCGCGCCAAAAGAGCGCTGGCTGCGCTACCTGGAGGTGGTGGGACACCGCTCGCGTTGGCAATCGATGCGGGTGGTCAGCTTGCCAGCGATTGCCGAAAGCGGGGGCAATCTCCTCGGGTGGTGTTCATGACGGACGGGCAGGCGAACGTCGGTTATGGCAATGCTTCTGGCCGCGCAGCAGCGCATGCGGATGCTCTGTCAGCGGCGCGACGCTTCGCGACCGAACGTCTGTCGGCCATGCTTATCGACACGAGCCCACGCAAGAGCTCGAAGGCCGCGGAGTTGTCGCAAGCGATGGCGGCGCACTATCTGCCACTTCCGCACGCCAGTGCCGAAGGGATCACCGCGGCGGTAGCGGCCGCGGCTTCGTCTGTAGGGCGAGGCTAGCCGCATGTTTCTCGCTCCTGATCCACCTTCATGGCGCGCACTCGGCAAGGTCTGGCCCCACGCTTCGGTCAGCGAGTTTGTTGATTCTGGTGGGTTACGGTGGCACGTGCAGACCATGGGCGAGGGGCCCGTCGCTCTTCTTATCCACGGTACCGGCGCCTCATCCCATTCCTGGCGGGATGTTATGCCGCTGCTGGCGCAGCACATGCAGGTATTGGCTATCGATCTGCCCGGGCACGCGTTTACAGATGCACCCCCGAGCTATCGTCTGACGCTTCCCCGTGTTGCGCGACTGGTGGCAGGTTTGTTGGATGAGATTGGTGTGTCCGTTGACGTTGCCATTGGCCACTCGGCGGGAGCTGCAATTCTCATCGAGGCAATCCACAGCCAAGCGGTCCAGCCGCGTGCACTCATCGGCGTAAACGGTGCTTTCCAACCGTTTGAAGGTTTGGCAGGTTCGGTCTTTCCGGCAATGGCGAAGCTGCTTTTCATCAATCCGCTGACGCCCAGAGTGTTTGCCCTTTCGGGGCGCGATGAACGCCGCGTTCGGCGGCTGATCGATCAGACTGGGTCGCAGATCGACCAACAGGGCGTCGACTACTACCATGCCTTGATGATGTCGTCCGGGCACATAGCCGGGGCTTTGGCGATGATGGCGAACTGGGATCTTCAACGTCTCCAGTCACGTTTCAAAGACGTTGGTACGCCAACCCTGCTTCTGGCGGGCGATAAAGACAGGACCGTGCGACCGGCGGTTTCGGCGCGTGTTGCAGAAGCGATGCCGAACGCATCGTTAGAAATCGTTGAGGGCTGCGGGCATCTGCTGCATGAGGAACGACCCGAGGAGTTCGCGCGGCGATGTCTATCGTTTACGCACGAGCGTGGAGTGTTCGCGTAATGCTGACAAGAACGAGTTTCCGGAAGGGTGACAAATGACGAGCCCGGAATTCAAAGCGTCCTTGCAGATGGGCTGGAACGAGACCGCTTGCCGGGCATTGATCCGCCGCGGGTCCAAGTCCTTTTACGCGGCCTCGCTACTGCTGCCTAAAAGGGTTCGAAAGCCTGCATACGCCCTCTATGCTTTTTGCCGCTTGTCCGATGATGCCGTCGATGCGCTTGACGCGCCGGTTGATGCGGTCGATCGGCTAAGGGACCGCCTAGACCGGGTCTATGCCGGACGTCCGGAGGCTATTCCTGCCGACCGGGCGTTCGCGGACGTCATTGAAGCCTTTGATATGCCTCGCGCTTTGCCCGAAGCCTTGCTTGAGGGCCTCGAGTGGGATGCCGCTGGTTGGCGACCAAAAACCTTGTCGGATACCATCGCCTACAGCGCGCGTGTCGCCGCGTCCGTTGGTTCGATGATGACCATTCTCATGGGAACGCGTGACCAGGGCACGCACGCACGCGCGTGCGATCTAGGTGTGGCAATGCAGCTTACAAATATCGCTCGCGATGTTGGGGAGGATGCACGGCGTGGTCGGACCTACATCCCGACCGAGTGGCTTGAGAGGGCGGGTATTGATCCCGACGAGTTTGTTGCTTCGCCAAAATTTAGTGAAGCTGTAGCCGATTGCACGCGCCACCTGCTTGGTGAGGCTCGAACGCTTTATGATCGGGCTTTGAGTGGTATCGCGCAGTTGCCGACCGATTGCCGTCCAGCAATACACGGTGCCCGGCTGATCTATAGCGAAATTGGCAGCGTCATCGCCGACAATGGGTACAACTCGATCGATGATCGAGCTTTTGTGACGACCAGCCGCAAGCTCGCCTTGTTGGCTGCCGCTGGAAGGCAAAGCCTCCGTGCCCAAGGTGTCGTGGATGAACCAGCCCTTGAAGAGACAACCTTTCTGGTCGATGCGGTCACTACCGGTGCACCATCGCGCCGCGAAGACTTCAAGGATCAGCGCTTTCTGCCAGCCGATGATGAGCCGGATCGTGGGGTTGGTCGGATGATACAACTCATTCATCTGCTTGCGCGACGTGATAGTGCGCGTACGACGGTCACTCGCGCGAATTAGCGTCTGCGCGGGGTCCGCTCATAGGTCTTGCTATGGTCACCTGCGCCAGAGACTAGAGCTGGCCGAATTGACCTTGCCCCCACCGGACGCGTACTACGCAATTCAGTTTGACGAGCCATACACGGTCTTAGGGTCTGGATTGCTATGACGATTTCTTGGTCACTGTTCGCCTTTTTTGGGTTGTGTTTCGTCGCGGCTTTATCGGGAAGTGTGTTCCGCCCTGGCGAATGGTATCGGCAACTCAACAAGCCGTCATGGAATCCGCCTGACTGGTTGTTTCCGGTCGCCTGGACCGCGCTTTTTGCCATGATGGCGATTTCAGCATGGCTGGTTTATCGTCAGGCAGGTTTGCAGGGTGCGGGGCTGCTCGCACTAAGTGCATGGCTGGCACAACTGGCCTTGAATGCGCTTTGGTCGGCAATCTTCTTTGGGGCTCGTCGCATGGACTTGGCCTTGATAGAGGTCGCCGCACTTTGGCTTGCAATTGTCTGGACGATTGTCCTGTTCTGGCCAATCTCCACTTTGGCAGGCGCGTTAATGCTGCCCTATCTGGCGTGGGTGAGTTTCGCTGCCTTCTTAAATTGGACCTTGCTGCGCATAAACCGCTCGACCGCAACGAGCGTACCAAACGACGCGTAAACGAAAACGGAGAAGCGTCGTGGAGTACGAGACCTTCAAAGCACTCAAGTTTGTCATGCTGGCTGTCGCTTTTTTCGGCTTCTGTTTTTGGCAGCTTTATTCGGTCGACAAAGACATCAAAAAACGTGAGGCGAAGCAGGTGGCGGATGCCGCTAAGTCGGCCAATGGCTCCGACGCGGCATCCGAAACGGCAAGAGCCGCTTGACCCAGCCAGATCTGAAGCGGTCAAGATTGAGAGCTTCGTGCACCGCGGGACACGCTTTGCCGTTCAAAATGATTGATATCACGTCGCGCGTGTAAAATGGCGCGTCTAGAAACGGCGTTGTGATTTTCGCTTCATCGGCGATCTCAGATCGCGTATGGCGTTTGATGCCCCACAGCCCAGGCTTTAGTTGGGCAGTGGGTGGAGCAGTATAAGTCTCTACGCGACCTTGGTGATCCACGTGGATGGCGATGACAGACTGTCGACCCGAACGCTCATCTGGCTCGTAGAAGATCACGGTGCCATCATCCACCGTCGCCCGCGACCAGGTCCAACCTGAAAAATCATCTTCAAGTGCGGCCGAACCAGTATTGGTGTCTGCATAACCATGCCCGCTCCAAGATAGTGCGGGGCGTTGAAAGTCCGCGGAGATGGTGCCGAACGGCGCGTACGGCCACCAGTGATGCCTCGCATTGCTGTCCAGCTCAAAGGATCTGTTTTGGACGAAATCCGGGCGAAAGCGGATCTCCCCGCTCAAGCGGCGCGGAAGCGGCGCACAGATTTCGTTGACGGCAATAACAAGCGTGTCGTTTTGCCACCGAATTGAACTGGGACCGACGGTGAAGCTATCGGGGGTTTGTGCCAGTGCGCTGCGACCCCGCTCGGTCATCGACCAGCGCCTTGTGTCGCCATACAGAGCAACATTAATGCACACATGGTCTTCGGGCTTCGAGCGATCAGACCATGCGTAATAGGGCGAGAAAACGCTGCCCACGAACCCTATGACGGTGAGGCCGTGGCGCCCGTCATCGCTCAGGCCGTCAATGTACCACCAACGGTAACCGCCCGTGGGCGTGAGAGCGTCGAAGTGCGGTCGGCCAGGTAAGCCGCTGCTGCCAGGCGACCCGAAAGGGCTGCCATCGGAACCCCAGGCCCCGGATGAACGCTCCCCCCGGCGAGGTACAGCCCCGGTACGGCCGTTCGATTGTCCGCTCTCTTGAAGCTGGCAAAGGGGCTGTGGTTGGCGCGGCCATACAAAGCCCCCCCGGAGCCGGGAAACAGCTGGCTGAAACCAACCGGGCCGGTTTGAACGCTCGCGGCCTCGTCGACCGATACCGTCAACCCGCATGCCTCCAATCGCTGCAAAGCTCGCTCGGCGCATGCGATCATCTCCTCGTTCAGCGTGCCGTTGGTGTCGCCATGGGGCGGTGCATTGATCACCATCAGCATGCGCTCGGCGTCGGTGATAGACGCCATCTGGGCGTTCGCCGATCGGTCCTGAGCGCACAGATAAACGGTTGGATCGTTCGGGAATTTGCCGCGTTGTAAGGTCGCCTCAAATTCTTCTGGGTAATCGCTCCCGAAAAAGACATTGTGATGCGACAGGTCAAATCCACTGGTGTTCGCCTCGAGCGTCCACGCGATCGCAGATAGTGAACGTTGCGATGGTGGAACCGGCTCTGCTGCGCCGGCAACTTCGCGACCGAGCATGCCGGTACCCAATGCCGATGCATCGGTGTTTGCGATCACCGCATTCGCCCCAAAGCGCTCGCCGGACGATAACAGGACAGCGGAGACCTTTCCGCCGTCGGTCTCTATCCGTTCAACTGGACAGTCTGTTCGAACGGTAACGCCCTTCGCTTCGCACGCCCGGCGCATGGCCAGCGCAAGGTTTTTCATACCACCGCTGACCTGCCAGACCCCTTGCATCTCAACATGGGCGATCAGCATGAGTGTTGCCGGTGCGGAGAAGGGAGAAGCGCCGGTGTAAGTCGAATACCGACCAAACAGTTGGATCAGGCGTGGGTCGGAAAAAACCTTCGAGAGAGACTGCCAGAGTGTCGAGAACGGTTGGACGGAGAAACCCCGGAAACCTAGATGCGCGCTCAAACTCATAACGGATGGTTTTGACGAGCGCAGGAACGGTTCCTCCAATAGTTCGTACATCTCGGCGGCTTGACGTGCAAAACTCTGAAAAGCGCGCGCTTCCGATGAGCCGCAGAACGCCGCTATCGCGTCGGTGCTGCGCTCAACATCGCCAAACAGGTCAAGGTAGCCGCGCTCGTCCCATGCATGGCGCGCAAGAACATCACACCGGCTGAGTTCGACGAAGTCGCTGAATTCGAGACCAGCTTCATCGAAAAGCTCTTCGAAGACCCAACGCATTGTGAACACCGTGGGGCCGCCGTCGATGGGCCTGCTGCCAACAGGCAGTGCGCGAACCTTACCGCCGACCTCCTTGCGCGCTTCGACAAGCGTGACGCTCAAGCCCTTTGCCGCCAGCTTCAGCGCCGCCGAGAGGCCACCCATGCCCGCGCCGACTATGACGATTTCATCCTTAGGCAAGGCGGCTCCCTGACAAGTCGATTGTTTTGAGGACAGCGCCGGAAGACAACTGTCAATTTAATTTGACAGTTTGCATAGTCCGATTAAATTGACAACTATCGGTCTCCAACGAGTGCCGCTGGATGAAAATGGTTTGGAGCAGACAATGGATGCCTCATCTTCGATCGAACGCGGCCTGGAGCTGGCGGTCCAATTGGCTCAAGGGCGCGGACGAGGATGCGAACGCGCGCCGGGACAATTGGGCATGGCGGTTCGCCACGCTGTCTTCCCCGGTGGCGCGCGGGTCCGGCCGAGGCTTTGCCTGGCGGTTTCAATGGCTTGTGGCGGCGATGCGCCAAGGTTGGCGGGTGCGGCGGCAACGAGTATTGAATTGCTCCACTGCGCGTCTCTCGTTCATGATGACATGCCTTGCTTCGATGACGCTCATATTCGTCGGGGTTTGCCGTCTGTTCACAAGGCATATGGCGAAGCCTTGGCGCTGCTTGCTGGTGATGCACTGATCGTGCTCGCCTTTGATGTGCTCGGCCACGCCGCTGAAGAGGCACCTGAAAGGCTCGGCCCCGTTCTCTCGACGCTGGCCGCGGCGGCAGGCATGCCGGGAGGCATTGTTGCAGGTCAGGGTTGGGAAAGCGAGACTGCGGTACCAGTGGAAGCCTATCATCGCGCGAAAACCGGGGGCCTGTTCATTGGAGCTGCAGCCGCCGGTGCTCAAGCCGCCGGGGATGATCCCGCGCCTTGGAGGCGTCTTGGTCAGGCGTTAGGTGCTGCCTATCAGGCAGCCGATGATTTACGCGACGCCTTGGGCACAGAGGAAGAGCTTGGAAAGCCCACCGGACAGGACCAGGTTCATCATCGGCCGAGCCTCGTGAGCAGTTGTGGTGTCCGTGAGACGGTGACGCGCCTGGAAGACTACGTGGCATCTGCAATCGCAGCCATACCGCCGTGTGCTGGAGCAGCATCCTTAGAGGCGTTGATCAAATCCGAAGCAAAGCGGCTGAAACCGAAGAACCTTTCACTGGTCGCCGCATAGTTTTGAAGCCAGTTGTGAATGAAGTAAGCCGCGATCCCGCGATGGACTTGCTTGTCAAGCCGACGAAGTTTCGGCATGGCAATGCCTGGCGCGAGGTGCGAGCCCGCGCAAGTGATGACCCTAGAGTAAGGCGGCTTTTGGCCGGTGGCGGGCAGTTGAACTTCGTGCGGGACAGATGGTTGGCGTGGCGCGACGCGCTGTTGCAGAAACCGGGTTTTATCCGCTGGGCCAGCCGTTTTCCGCTAACGAAGCCGATGGCGCGCCGTCGAACACGCGAGCTGTTCGATCTGGCTGCTGGGTTCGTTTACACGCAAATTTTGACAACCTGCGTCCGCCTGAACCTGTTTGAACATCTGCGATCTGGTCCAAAGACTGTGAAGTCGCTCGCTCAGGCGCTCGACTTACCGGTTAACTCCGTACGCACCGTGGTTAAGGGTGCACAAGCCCTTGATCTGATTGAAGAGCGTGGTGATGAGCGCTACGGACTTGGCCAATTAGGTGCCGCGCTCCTCGCCAACCCCGGTGTGATCGCGATGGTCCACCACCATGCTTTGTTGTACCAGGACTTACGCGACCCGGTTGCTTTGCTTCGCGACCCGTCAAGCGCGACATCCTTGTCGCGCTATTGGGCCTATGCGCAAGACAGCGTGCCGGACGCACTGCCTGCCGAATCGGTTGCCTCGTACTCTCAGCTGATGGCGTCGTCTCAGGATTTCATCTGCGCTGAGGTGCTCGACGCCTATCCCGTCACCAGACATCAGCAATTGCTTGATATTGGAGGTGGGGAGGGCCGGTTTGCCGAAGCGGCCATGATGCGCTCCAAGAAGATAAAGGCAACAGTTTTCGACCTGCCCGCAGTGGCCGAACGCGCGGAGTTGCGCTTCGCCGATGCTGGCTTCGCCCAGCGTGGTGGCGTCATTGGGGGCGACTTCTTTGTGGATTCGCTGCCTCAGATGGCCGATTTGGTGACTTTGGTTCGCGTTCTGCACGACCACGATGACGACAAGGCACGCAAGCTTCTGGACCAGGCGCACTCAGCGCTGCTTCCGGGCGGGACGGTCGTGATTGCAGAGCCAATGGCCGATACGCCAGGCGCTAAGAAGGCGGGTGACGCGTATTTTGGCTTTTATCTCATGGCGATGCGGTCGGGTCGCCCGCGAACGTTCGGTGAGATCAAGCGGTTTCTCGCCGACGCAGGCTTTGACAACGTTCGGGAGCACCAAACATCCAATCCGCTGTTGACCCGCGTTATCAGTGCGAAGGTTCTGTAAGGGAAAAAACGAGGGTGAGTGTCAAACTAACTTGACATGTAAATGTGTCAAATTAAACTGTCAGTCAGATTGTTGGATGCTGACGAAAGCCCCCTGGCGTGACCACTTGCCTCTCTACCACTGCAGTCGTTCTGCAAGCCCCTGAAAAACTTGGGCTTCGCGATCTACCGCTCACGCCTCTTGGTCCGCGTGATGTGCTGGTCGAGGTCGCCTACAGCGGCGTTTCCGCAGGTACGGAGCGCCTTTTGTGGAAGGGCGAGATGCCGACGTTCCCTGGCATGGGCTACCCGCTTGTTCCCGGTTACGAATCGGTTGGCGTGGTCAGCGACGCTGGCGAAGCTGCTAAGGCGCGCATTGGAGATGCGGTCTTTGTTCCCGGCGCGCGCTGTTATGGCGAGGTGCGCGGGCTCTTCGGCGGATCAGCGCGTCGCGTGGTGCTCGACGCAGACCGCGCGACGACCATTGATCGTAAGCTTGGGCGCGATGGCGTTCTCTTGGCGTTGGCGGCGACTGCCTACCACGCACTTGCTCAACCAGATGCCAAACCTCCCGAGGTCATCGTCGGCCACGGCGTGTTGGGTCGGCTTATGGCGCGGATCGCAACCGCCATTTTCGCGACGCCGCCGATTGTATGGGAAACCTCGGAGCACCGGCGTGATGGTGCCGAAGGATATGCCGTCGTCGATCCATCTGACGATGATCGGAAAGGCCTTGCAGCCCTATACGACGTCAGCGGTGACGGATCACTCCTTGATAGCCTTATTGCTCGCCTGGAACGCGGTGGGCAGGTGGTTCTTGCTGGCTTCTACAGCCAGCCACTTCAATTTGCGTTTCCCCCCGCATTCATGCGCGAAGCGCGCCTGCGTGTTGCCGCTGAATGGAACCCAGCGGATTTAAGCGCCGTGCTCGGTTTGATCGAGGCAGGCGACCTGTCGTTGAAAAATCTGGTGACACACTGCGAAGACGCAAGCACATCCAAACAAACTGATCGTGCTTACCGAACCGCCTTCGACGATCCCGATTGCCTCAAAATGGTTCTCGATTGGAGCGGCGTATCATGAGCATGACCTTGGACGATGCGTCGATTGCTGCTGCAGAGGCCTCAACTGAGGCCTCGGGTCGTCAGACACTTGTTGATCACACAACATCCTTGCGCGAAGAAGCCGCGCAGGCACCCGAACCCGCGCACTCCGGTCCCGTCACCAAGGAAACGCAGATCATTGCGATCTATGGCAAGGGTGGAATTGGTAAATCCTTCACCCTAGCCAACTTAAGCTACATGATGGCGCAGCAGGGCAAGAAGACCCTTCTGATCGGCTGCGATCCCAAGTCAGATACCACGTCACTGCTGTTCGGCGGGCGCTCAACCCCAACGATTATTGAGACCTCATCGGCCAAGAAAGAAGCTGGTGAGGAGGTTCAGGTTGGCGATGTCTGCTTCAAGCGTGACGGTGTTTACGCCATGGAGCTCGGTGGTCCTGAGGTCGGCCGAGGTTGTGGCGGGCGCGGCATCATCCATGGTTTTGAAACGCTTGAAAAACTGGGTTTCCACGATTGGGACTTCGACTACGTCCTGCTCGACTTTTTGGGTGACGTTGTATGCGGCGGTTTTGGTCTGCCGATCGCGCGAGACATGTGCCAAAAGGTGATTGTGGTCGGTTCGAACGACCTGCAGTCTCTGTACGTCGCCAACAATGTTTGCTCTGCCGTGGAGTACTTCCGTAAGCTTGGCGGCAATGTTGGCGTCGCCGGCATGGTGATCAACAAGGATGATGGAACAGGCGAAGCGCAAGCTTTCGCCGATGCTGTTGAGATACCTGTCCTTGCGGCGATTCCCGCCGATGAAGACATCCGCCGAAAGAGCGCAAACTACGACATTATCGGCAAGCCTGATGGTCCTTGGGGTCCATTGTTTGAAACGCTTGGCGTGAACGTGGCGGAGGCGCCGCCGAGACATCCCACTCCCCTGACGCACGATCAGTTGCTGGACCTTTTTAAAGGCAAGGAGAGCGATAGCGAGTTCAAGCTCGAGCCTGCCACGTATGCGGACATGTGCGGCGTGAACTACGTCGAGAAACCGTCCCTCGAAGTGATTTACGACGAGGCGTAGCGGCAATGACGGACAACCTCGATCGGCAGATGACACCAAATGTCGGAGACTTTGGCGGCTCGCAAGGGGCCGCTGAAGTCTATGAGGTGGTGTATGATGAGGCTGGTCGCGTCACCGTCGAAACCGTCCCGGTGATCGACCCCACCGCAAAGCCGCAAGTGACCAACCCGGACGCCAAGAAACGTTCCACCATTGAAGCGGGTGGAGCGCCTGCGAAGCGGGACGAAGCCACGTCAGCGGCTCCGAGCGACACAAATTCTGCTTCTGGCTGTCACGGTGGCAAGGACACGATGCGGGAAGCGGCGAGGGCGGCTGGCCAGAGTGCCGTGCTTGATGCGTTAGCGGAAGACTATCCCCAAGGCCCCCATGATCAGCCGCAATCCATGTGCCCGGCGTTCGGTTCGCTTCGGGTTGGGCTGCGCATGAAGCGGACTGCGACGATCCTCTCGGGTTCCGCCTGCTGCGTCTATGGGTTGACCTTCACTTCGCACTTTTACGGTGCGCGGCGCTCGGTTGGGTACGTTCCCTTCAATTCTGAAACTCTGGTCACGGGCAAACTGTTTGAAGACATTCGCGAGGCGGTTTTTGCGCTCGCAAAACCAGAAGACTACGACACCATAGTCGTCACCAATTTGTGTGTGCCGACCGCGTCGGGCGTCCCGCTGCGTTTGCTTCCAAAAGAGATCAATGGCGTCCGCGTGATCGGGATCGATGTTCCAGGTTTCGGCGTGCCGACACATGCCGAAGCCAAGGATGTCTTGGCCGGCGCGATGCTTGCTTATGCGAGACAGGAGGCAACTGCAGGACCCGTCCAGGCGCCAGATGCACCAAAGGCCGAGCGCCCCACGATTGCGCTTGTGGGTGAAATGTTCCCCGCTGATCCGATGGTGATCGGTCAGATGTTGGCGCCACTTGGCCTTGCGGCAGGACCTGTCGTTCCAACGCGCGAATGGCGCGAGCAGTACGCTGCTTTGGATTGCGCAGCGGTTGCTGGCATTCACCCATTCTACACAGCTACGTTCCGTGAGTTCGAAGCCTCAGGCCGCTTGGTTGTCGGATCAGCGCCGGTTGGACGTGACGGTACTGCGGAATGGCTTGAAGCAATCGGTGAAGCCTGCGGCGTCGCGCGCAAAAAGGTTCAGGCAGCGAAGGCTGCTCTTTTGCCCGGTATTGAGGGCGCGCTTCAGGGTCAGCGCATCAATGGGCGCATCACGATGTCGGGCTATGAGGGCTCGGAACTGCTTGTGGCCCGCCTTCTGATCGAGAGCGGGGCGGATGTTCGCTATGTCGGTACCGCGCTGCCGCGTACGCCGGTCGCTGAGATAGATCGCCAGTGGCTCGAGGCGAAGGGCGTTTCGGTGCGTTTCCGCGCTTCGCTTGAGGATGATCTTGCCGCAATGCGAACGTTTGAGCCCGATTTGGCCATCGGCACCACGCCGGTAGTGCAAAAGGCTAAAGAACTGTCGATCCCGGCGCTTTATTTCACAAATCTGATCTCCGCGCGGCCGCTCATGGGCGCAGCTGGTGCCGGCTCGCTGGTGCAAGTCATCAATGCCGCGATCGGTAACCGCGATCGGTTCAAGCGCATGACGGCGTTTTTCGAGGGCGTTGGGACGGGCGACCTCGCCGGCGTTTGGGAGCACAAGCCCGTCGAAAGACCTGAATTCAAAAAGAAATATGCCGCGCGCTTAGCAGCCGCCTCCAAGAAAGTCGTGGAGGGCTCAACGGGATGCTAGTGCTCGACCATGATAGAGCCGGCGGCTACTGGGGCTCGGTCTACGCCTTCACGGCAATCAAGGGCCTGCAGGTCATCATTGACGGGCCGGTTGGCTGCGAAAACCTGCCTGTCACCTCTGTGCTTCACTACACGGACGGTCTGCCGCCGCACGAGTTGCCGATTGTCGTTACCGGACTGGCGGAAGAGGAGCTCGGACAGAAGGGCACCGAGCAAGCGATGAGTCGCTCGCACAAGACCCTGGATCCGGCGCTGCCGGCGGTTGTCGTAACGGGTTCTATTGCCGAGATGATCGGCGGCGGCGTGACCCCTGAGGGCACCAACATCAAACGCTTCCTGCCGCGCACGATCGATGAGGATCAGTGGCAGAGCGCCGACCGTGCGTTGAAATGGCTTTGGACTGAGTTCGGGCCGAAGAAGGTGAAAGCGGTCAGAGCGCGCAAGCCGGACCAGAAGCCGAAGGTGAACATTATCGGCGCCATGTACGGCACGTTTAATTCGGCGTCCGATTTGGCGGAAATTCGGCGCCTGATCGAAGGCATAGGTGCCGAGGTCAACATGACCTTCCCGCTGGGTAGTCATTTGGCCGATGTGTCCAAGCTCGCAGACGCCGAGGTGAATGTCTGCTTGTATCGCGAGTTTGGCCGATTGTTGTGTGAGCATCTGGACCGCCCGTATCTCCAGGCGCCGATGGGACTGCATTCAACGACGCAATTCCTGCGGACACTTGGCGAGCTTCTGGGCCTCGATCCCGAACCGTTCATTGCCGAAGAGAAGCACACCACCATCAAGCCATTGTGGGATCTGTGGCGCTCGGTGACGCAGGACTTCTTCGGTACGGCGACTTTCGGGATTGTCGCAACTGAAACCTACTCCAGAGGTGTTCGGCACTTTCTCGAAGATGAGATGGGCTTGCCTTGTGCGTTTGCCGTGGCGCGGGAGAGTGGTCGGAAAACCGATAATGATGCCGTCCGCGAGATGGTGCATTCGAAAGCGCCGCTGGTGCTATTCGGCTCGTACAATGAACGCATGTATCTTGCCGAGAAACAGGCAGGATTTGGACCGCAACCGGTGTTCATTCCGGCATCCTTCCCCGGCGCCATTATCAGACGGAGCACCGGCACCCCCTTCATGGGGTACGCCGGCGCGGTCTACCTGGTCCAGGAAGTCTGCAACGCGCTGTTTGATGCGCTTTTCGCAATTCTCCCGCTTGCCTCGTCAATGGACAACGCGCCGGCGACCCCTGCGAGGGTCTCCGATGCGATCAGCTGGGATGCCGAGGCATCAGCCCTTCTCGACCGCGCGGTCGAGGCTGCGCCGGTTCTGGTTCGCATTTCCATGGCCAAGCGTTTGCGTGACGTGGCTGAGGCTAAGGCGCGTTCAGAGGGTTTACGGCACGTAGGCGTCGATCTTTTGCGGACCGGGCTTGCCGAAACCTATGACGAAAAGGAGCTGGCATGATGTCCATTGCACCTGTGCTGAGGACGCACCTGCGGGGTGAAACCTTCTGTGCCAACAATTCCAAGGAGTTGAGCTCGTGACTGACACACCACTGAACCGGGCTGGGTTGGGGCGCAATCGGCGCACAGAGCGGCGATCCTACGTTGTTTTGTACGCTCTAACTTTTGGACTTTTCTTGTTGGTGGCGATCCTTGCTCGGCTGATGCCGAGGCGGATTGATCCATTTCATTCGGGTGGCGGGGCCCGCAGATCAGTGTTGGCGGAGGCTCAGTCCGCCGCCAGCGCAACCATCGGGTACGCCTTCATGGGCTAGCCGATGATCTCAGATGGGCCGGCTTGCCGGTTCATCGCCCGGTGGTGAGCGAGAGCTTTCATCTCCGGTAATCCCCGCCGCGCGGGAGTTGCGCGGTAACGGCCGGTTTCGGCCACACATACGGAGGTCATCTTCATGGCTGCAGAAAAAGCAAGCCTATCGGGTCTGACCGCACAGGAAGCGCAGGAGTTTCACAAGCTCTTTGTGAAGGGTGCCATCGCGATGTCGCTGCTCCCTTTCCTCGCGCATATTTCTGCGTGGTTCTGGCGTCCGTGGCTCTAATCCCTTCAACCGAATAAGGACATCAAAACATGTGGAGAATCTGGCTCCTCTTCGATCCGCGGCGCATCATTGTCGCGCTGGCGGTCTTCCTGTTCTCGCTCGCAGTGTTGATCCACTTCATCTTGCTCAGCGATCCTTACTTCTACTGGCTTGGCGGTCCTGGTGGGGACGACATGTCGTCGATCGAGACCATCAAGAACCTGCTGCTTGTTCTGCCGACTTAGTGCGGCGGCTCGCCAGTAAACGCAACAACGCGATGTGGAGGGCATCGGCCGATTGGTCGGGCGTCTCGCAAAGCCTGGACTGCCTGTCTGAGAACCGGCATGCCCCCCGCTCGCACGCAACATTGTTTAGCAGCTAAGGCACCAGAGCACCCGCGAGCCGGGCCGGATGGTGATCGCTTAAAGCGGCCGCGCAAAGGGCAGGTCTTCCCCGCGGGGATGGCGGTCAGATGCCCGCTTGGCTAAGGAGGTTACTATGGCTTTGCTCAGCTTCGAGCGAAAGTACCGCGTCCGTGGCGGCACGCTCATCGGCGGCAATCTGTTCGATTTTTGGGTTGGCCCGTTTTACGTTGGTTTCTTCGGCGTAACGACGATGTTCTTCGTGATCCTGGGGACCGCGTTGATCATATTCGACGCATCCCAAGGTCCGACGTGGAACATCTGGATGCTGTCGATCGATCCGCCCGACATCAGCTACGGTCTTGGTTTTGCCCCGATGTCCGAAGGCGGATTCTGGCAAATCATCACCATCTGCGGTTTTGGGGCGTTTGCGTCCTGGGCGCTCCGAGAAGTTGAGATCTGCCGCAAGCTGGGCATGGGCTACCATGTGCCGTTCGCTTTTTCGGTCGCGATCTTCGCCTTCGCATCGCTCAACATCATTCGGCCGTTCATGCTTGGTGCATGGGGTCATGGCTTTCCCTACGGGATCATGAGCCACCTCAACTGGGTTTGGTTCACTGGCTACCAGTATGGGAATTTCCACTACAACCCCGCGCATATGGTCGCGATCACGTTCTTCTTCACGACCACTTTTGCGCTTGCGTTGCACGGTGGGATGGTGCTGTCGGCGACCAATCCTCAGCGCGGTGAGACCGTTAAATCTCCGGAGCATGAGGATACTTATTTCCGCGATACCATCGGCTATTCCATCGGCACGCTCGGTATCCACCGTCTTGGACTTTTCCTGGCGCTGAACGCCGGCTTCTGGAGCGCGATCTGCATCATCATTTCTGGACCGATTTATGCCGGTTCTTGGATCGATTGGTGGGAGTTCATTCGCGAAACCATGAACTGGGGCGGCCCAGGCCCGCAGTAGGAGAAGATCATGAACAACTATCAAAACATCTTCACCCGCGTGCAGGTCATGGGTCATCCCGAGCCGGGAATTGCCATCGATGATGACATGGAATTCGAGCGTAAGGGGGGCATGCTCAGCTACTGGATCGGAAAGATCGGTAACGCTCAGCTTGGACCCATCTACCTCGGCTTTCTGGGGGTCGCGTCGATCATCACCTTTATGATCAGCTTTACGATCATGGGTTTCAGCATGGCGATGGATGTCAACTGGAACCCGTATCTGTTCGTTCGGGAGTTCCTTTGGCTATCACTTGACCCCCCCTCGCCAGAGTACGGCCTGTCCTTCCCACCGCTGCGCGAAGGCGGTTGGTTCCTGATTGCCGGCTTCTTCCTGACGACCTCGATCCTGCTCTGGTGGGTTCGGATGTACCGTAGAGCGAAGAAACTCGGTCTTGGGCTGCATGTTTGCTACGCCTTCGCGGCTGCGATTTGGCTCTTCCTCGTTCTTGGGTTTTTCCGCCCAATCGCGATGGGAAGCTGGAGCGAGGCCGTCCCTTACGGGGTGTTTCCACACCTCGACTGGACCAACAACTTCTCGCTCGCTTGGGGGAACCTCTTCTGGAACCCATTCCACATGCTGTCGATTGTGTTTCTGTACGGTTCGGCTCTCCTGTTCGCCATGCATGGAGCAACGATCCTGGCGGTAACGCGCTACGGTGGCGAACGCGAAATCGAGCAGATCACCGATCGCGGTACTGCTTCTGAGCGTGCTGCACTGTTCTGGCGCTGGACCATGGGTTTCAACGCGTCAATGGAATCGGTTCACCGGTGGGCGTGGTGGTTTGCCATGCTGACCACTTTAACCGGTGGGATCGGCATTCTGATCACGGGCCCTGTCGTTGATGATTGGACGATCTGGGCGATGAAGCACGGTGTCGTGCCTGTAGATTTGTCGTGGTGGCCCATCACGCCCGACTCCACCACATCCAGTTGGGGCAATTAGCCCGCAAACGTTGCCTTGAAGGGATGTGGTGCTGGGACGGCGCCGGTCGAGAGACCGGCGCCGTTTACATTTTCAATGATGAGATCGTGAAACGCGTTCGAGCGTTACGTATCCGTAGCTGTCATTTTGCCTCGTGATCGACCAAAGTTCTGCCAGGCCTTCCGGCCATAGCGCTTCCGGGCGTTGCCGGCAGGGCTGGAGGGATCACATTACTTGCCAGACAAATGGCAGGTTCCACCCGCAACAATCTCCTGATTGCCGGATGACGGGTGATAGGAGCATGTCACGGTATAGATTTCGCTGACCTTCTGCCCGGTCTGTTGCCCTAGCGGTTGATAAAGAAATGAACGACGCGCCTGTGAGCGACGCGGAATTGGTCGCGGTCGCTTGGGTTTGGTCTGCGACTAAACCTTAGCTGCAGTCCCTTGACAGGGGTGGCGACTAACGGCCGAACGTCTTTTGTTACGGTGTTTCGTAGCTGACGTGCGAGCGGTTCAGGATCTGAAGCGCGATGATGCCTGCGTACTTAGTGCTTGGTACGACTTCCTGGCTGGTCGGTTGTATCGTGAGTTTGCCGAGGGCTCATGGAGCCGCCAATTTTTTGATGTTTCTTACCTTGAGCTCATCGTACAAGCGGAGACGGCGCTGCGGTGCCGAGCAGGGCTGTTTTTCCTCTCCGGCTAATCGCCTGAGAAAACGAACCGACCCAATCTCCGCCTATCAGCTGCGCTTACGCGCCCAACGTGTTTTCAACGCCTTGCGCCAACCGGTCTCGGTCAAAAGCCTACAACTCTGCTTGAGAGGCTTCGCTCTTCTTCGATCGGGTACCAGCGCCCTTGCACGCTTTTTTACGTACGTGCCGCAGGGGAGCGTCACGTTGCTCCACAGCCCTTTAGTTGGGGTGCACATGGCTGCTGTGCCGTAGCCCACCGTTCCTGTGCCGGATCCGGTTACAGTCCATAGGCACATAGGCACATAGGCACATACGGTGCGCCTATTTCCTGTGGTCTTGCAGAGCGCTTAAAGCCCCAATGCGAGCAGGTCGGCTAAGGCGCCGGTTTGAGTGGGGCCGAAGGAATCAAGCCTGATGTCGCGGCCTGTCTGGGGGTCGAACAGATACATGCCGTCGTTGGGCAATCTGCGAAGTTCGTAAGGCTCTGCCAATTCTGCTCCGATCGCAGTCCTGCTTCTGCCCAATCCTCGGATCGCCGCGCGCAGTAAGCCTTCACCTTGTGCCGGCATGGTGGTCAGGGTCTGCCCCGATACTGGGTCGATGATAGCAATGGTCTGATCGGTATTCTCGGTGAAGACGATGGACTGTTGAAAGGACGGCTGAATGCTCTCAATGGACCGAACCGGGTCGCCAAGGAGGGAATGAATACCAACGAACAGCAACGCGGCGATCGCAACACCGAATGCGAGCATTGCGGGGCGGCGCCCGACATAGGGCTTGCTCGGCGCGAGCGGGGGAAGGCGCTTGTTTTGTGCATCGGGTCCCATCTCGCTCCCAAGCGCCCCTTTTGAATTCGCTGAAAGTGCCGTCGCGCTTCGGACGGTGTTCGCCTCTTCCTGCTCGACAAACGCACGCAGAGCTTCGCCCAAAAGCATCGCCGTTTTTTCAGCTTGTGGGATGGCCCGGAGCATGGGTTCCGTGCGCCCGAGACGCCAGGGTCGCGCATGCGGCCACAGAATAAGATAGGCAATCGACACGCCTGGCTTGAACTGCACGCAGATGCTGCCAAAGCCACCTCTGCCATGCATATTAACCTGGGCACCGTCTATCTGCGCGAAGGGGATGCTGAAGGTCTTTTGGATAGCAACGCCAACCCGCAGAACAATTCGGCGGTTTGTTATCGTATAGACGGTGGTCTTTTCGACGAGCTTGGCAATGCCGTACAGGATCGCCAGCCCGACCAGTCCGAACGCGACAATGACCGCCGATTGGCCCGCTGCCAAACCAATGGATTGACCGGACGCCAGCGCAGCAGCACCTTGCGTCAGCGCCCCTGCGAGCACGGCTGTTCCAATCAGATGGGTCCTGTAGGCCTGCCGAGCGAACATGCGCCAGTTTGGCCCGCCTTGCCAAAGAATAAACTCGCCCCGAGGCAAAAGCGCAGGTAGCCCGCGCTTCGGCTCGGTGGCGAAATCATCGTCATTGTATATGTAGTTCAACGGCCCGCCTCGTTGATTGCGTCCTAGCTAGACAAGTGGATTGGCTCGATCAGGCATGGCGTAGAAGAAGCCTGCACCGTAATATCCCATGATCTTCTCTTCCTCGAGCATGGTGATGGTCTCGGGGTCTTTGGTCAGCGGTACATCCGCAAACTGGGAGCCTGTGATTGCGTCCACATACAGATGCGTTTCCGGCTTTGTGCGAACGACCGCAAAGTTTGCCGGCATCAAGACCGTGCGAACCTTGGGATCGTCGGAAACCTTGATCTCGTAGTAGCGAATCACGCTCTCCGCTTTATCGACCCAAACATCGACAACCGTGCCGCCGACAGCATCGTCACAGCCCTTAACCTCTCCTCCAATGGGATTGGGGTCACCGGACGGAATGGCGTAGACGTCCGCAACGCGCATTGGTTTGATCTTGACCTCGCCGCTCCACATCTGATCGGGAACGTCCGCGCGCTCCGCCCATGCGCCCGGTCCAACGCCGTCGAGCATTGGGTTGGATCCCGTTGGGTCTTTGGGAGCTCCGGACCATGGCTCTGATGGCTCCAAATTCAGCTTGCGCGATTCGCGTTTGTAATCGGGCAGGGCCACATCTCCGTGGCCATGGGGCAGCTTAAAAACCTTTGCGTCTGGCATGTAGATCACACCATGATTGACCACGGCGCCGGTCTCGTCAGACTCAAGCGGATAGCCTTCCCGCCTTGTTTCTTTTTGTATGTAAAACAAGAGGTAAGCGAAAAATGCCCAGAACAGATACAGAAGGATCTGAGCGAGATCCACGTAGGGCCCAAAGTTCACGAAATCAAAGTCGGAGAAATCCATGCCAGCCTCCAGAGGCGTCCAACGGTGTTCGGCCCGTGCAGCGGCGTTCGCCGCGCATCAAAGCGCGCTAAAAGTGACGGTCCGGCGAAACCGATGGCCCGCTATGGCACTCGACGGCACGCATCACTGACCGAAGGATAAAAGTACCGTCAGCCAGTGTCAAATAAATTGGACGGTAAGTTGCCTTTACGCAAATGGGTTTTCAGCGGACTAAGCCGCTGGAACCCACATATCGGACCGCTCCCGTAGATAAATACGGAACCATGGCGTGATCGCTTCGGGATTGTTGTCTGCCATCTCTGCAAGATCCGGGATGGATTGCCAGGCGACGGCCTCAACTTCCGACGGCTCCAGCCTAACGGTCAGCTCTTGTGGATTTGCTGTGCCGCGGAACAAATGCACGTGTTCATGCTCGGTCAGTCCCCCACCAACATCGGCCTTGTAGATCAGAGAGCCGACCGGGGTCAGCGGTACGCTGAAGCCCAGCTCTTCGTGTAGCCTCCGAGCTGCGGCCGTTGGTAGGTCCTCATTCCAGTGCGGATGGCTGCAACACGTGTTCGCCCACTGCCCACCACAGTGGTACTTTGACCATGCGCGCTGTTGCACAAGCAAACGACCATCTGGGCTGAACACGAAGACCGAAAGGGCAAGGTGCAACTGGCCTTGGCGGTGCGCCTCCATCTTCTCGATCGGAAAAACCGACCCGTCTTCGTCAATCGCCGGAATGATGATCTGCGACATGGTTTGCTCTCGCGCTCATTGGCGTTGTCCCGGTCTTCACCGAGGCTGGTCGCGGCGGTCTTCCGCGGTTCGCATGCAGTGTTTGGCCCTTTGGGAGTGACTGGGCTCCGGTCCTTAAACTGCGCAAAGCGCTCTGAGCCAAAACTGGAGTCTACGACCGCAAGCACCCCAAGAGCGACTTCGCACTTTAACCGATCAGAAAAAATGACAGGTAATTATGTCCATTCTTTCTGACACGTCACAAATGATGCCCTTGCTTATCGATGTTCTATACATGTTCTTGTTATGATCCGCCTTGTCGAACAATGTTCTGTTCTGGTTTGACTTAGGCCAACCCTGTTCTGCTTGCTGCCGAGCAAGCCGGCTAGAGCGTAAGGCGCTGCCTGACCCAGTCTCGCTGAAGCAGACTTGCCGGCTCAATGACAAGCGCCGACCGCGCAGGACGTGCCCTGTTTTGCTTCATTGCTCGCGGATCCGCCAGGCTATGCTACCGCTCGGCTGAGCGCACAGTGCGACCACAACTCGTTGAGAGCTTTGATCAGGTGATCGATATCCTCATCGGTATGCAGGGGCGATGGCGTAATACGAAGCCGTTCAGTACCCTTGGGTACGGTGGGGTAGTTGATCGGTTGAATGTAGATCCCGTACTGATCCAGCAAGACGTCGGAGATGAACTTGCATTTCTTCGGATCGCCGACCATCACCGGTATGATATGGCTTGGATTGGGTTGATGAGGAATGCCGTTTTCGTCCAATGCAGCGCGCACCTTTGCGACACGCTCTTTCTGGCGATCGCGCTCGGTTGCTGACCGTTTCAGATGGGCAATCGAGGCTGTTGCAGCTGCAGCCACAGCCGGCGGAAGCGCCGTTGTAAAAATGAAGCCCGACGAGAACGAACGGATGTAGTCGCACAGCGCGTTTGAACCGGTGATGTAACCACCCATGACGCCAAATGCCTTGCCTAGCGTTCCTTCAATCAACGTGACGCGGTCCATTACGCCGTCGCGTTCGGCAATACCGGCCCCACGTGCGCCGTACATGCCGACGGCGTGCACCTCGTCGAGATAGGTCATGGCGCCATGCCGCTCGGCCACATCACAAATCTCGTCGATCGGGGCGATGTCGCCATCCATCGAGTAAACGGATTCAAATGCCACGATTTTTGGCAGCGCGGGATCAAGGCCCGCGAGTATCTCGTCAAGATGAGCTGGGTCGTTGTGCCGCCAGATCATCTTCTTGGCGCGCGAATGGCGGATGCCTTCGATCATCGAGGCGTGGTTGAGCGCATCTGAGAGGATGACGCAGCCGGGTATCGTCGAGCCAAGCGTACCAAGCGAGGCCCAGTTCGAGACGTAGCCCGACGAGAAGATCAGAGCTGCTTCCTTTTGGTGCAGGTCTGCCAGCTCCTGCTCCAACATAACATGAAAGTGGTTTGTGCCTGAGATGTTGCGCGTTCCACCGGCGCCCGCACCGCAGCGATCAATCGCATTGTGCATGGCCTCGAGAACTTTGGGGTCCTGGCCCATACCGAGGTAATCGTTTGAACACCACACAGTAACCTCATGGGTCCCAGTCTGCGTGTGGCGGGTCGCCTTGGGAAAGTTGCCCTGCTGCCGCTCCAGATGGGCAAAAACCCGATAGTGGCCTTCCTGGCGCATGTCCGAAAGTTTGCGCCGGAAGAACCATTCGAAGCCGCTGATATTGGAGAACTCTGCATGGTGCTCCGCGCTATGTGCCTCGATTGTCTCGCTGGCAACATGGCTGATCGGGCACTTCCCACCCTCATCGAAGGGAGGCAGCTCAACGCTTAGTTGATCGTCATTGTCCCCGAGGCGGGCAATACCCCGCTGTGCGCCGTCTGTCATGATTGAGATCCCCCGATTGTACAGCCTGCCGCCACCGGCGACTGGTCATGAATGAGAAAAGATGACGAAGGTTTGCCCGCCCGAACGGGTTGCCCTTCCTTGTTGGTGGCCGCCAGGTTCAACGAGCGCCGGCGGAAGTCAGTGGATTTCTGGGTGTCCGCAACCGGTAGCGCTTTGACGTTGTCAGCCGGGCGCAAGTACCAGCGCCAGAGTTTCTCGTCTGGTAGCGGCAGAACGAGAAACCAATGTTCGAGAACGCCGAGCCCGCCCAGCGTGGTCAGAAGCGAAAATGCTACGGCCTGGCTTGTTTGACCGGCTTCCACGGCACCGATAGCGAGATGAGCGAACCAGAAGGTGAGCGCTGAACCCACCGTGATTGAAATTGGGAAAAGCAGGTTGAGGGCACGCGTGCGGAAGTAGCTTTTCAGGTGCGCAAGCCTGGCTGGCAGAAACTCCGAGGTGACGTTGGGCACGCCCAAGAAAATGTTGAACTTTGCCGACAGGCGCATCCCCCACAACAGCAAGAACGCCCAGAGCCCAGCCATGTTCAGCGATCCCGACAGCATGAGCCACAGGATTGCAGCGGTCCCGGCAATCGTTAGCTCGTGGTAGATCAAGGTCTGCGTGGCGTAGATGAAGCGTTGAAAGCCGCTCAGTTCTGGCGGACACACGGTGCGGCGCGGACCGGTGATCGTGCCGGATAGGAACGCGACCTCATTCCACCCCCAAAGGACGATGCCGGCGCAGAAAGACATGTAGGCGCCGGCAATCGTCATGTTGTCTTTGGTCAACCACAGCGCAGCCAACGCGACCACGGCCGTGACGCTGGCAAGCACCATCATGGCGCGCTCGCTCAGGCTTGGCATCCGATCGGCCAGTAGAATCAGGCCGGTCGAAAACCACCATAAGAACATGGCAAAAAGCGCTGGGATGACGAAATGGCTCAAAGTTCAGCTGTCCTTGTGCATCTACCAGGCCGGTTGAAGCCGGCTTAGTTCGGGAATTTCGTTGGATTTGGTCGGCAAGAAGTAGAGCCCGGCGAATGCAGTAACTGCCTGAGCGCCCAAGGCGTAACTCTTCAGCTTTCCGCCAAGCCCGCCCTGACGTTTGGCGCGGTCAAGCGCGAGGTTAATGCGGTTGAGCTTGCGCAAACCCTCGAGAAACTTCGGATTATCGAGGTCCAGCAGAACCGGAAAACACTGTTTCGAGATTTCCGTCGTCGTCCGGAAAACCTGCATGTCGTAGTCTTCGACATCAACGCCCAATGCTTCGTGGAACGCGGGACGCGCTTGGTCGCGCACATGCATCGTGCAGAACACCGCCAATAGGAAGAAACGGATCCACAGCTTGTTACGACCCTTGAGAAGGTCAGGATCCGCTCGCATCAGAAGCGAGAATGCCTCGCCATGGCGGAACTCGTCATTGCACCACTCACGGAACCATTTGAAAATCGGATGAAAACGCCTGTCGGGGTTCTTCTCGAGATGCCGGAAGATCGTGATGTAGCGCGCGTAACCGATCTTTTCAGAAAGATAGGTGGCGTAGAAAATGAACTTCGGCTGGAAGTAATGGTACTTCTTGGCCTTCGTTAGGAAGCCGAGATTCACACCGATGTTGAACTCTTTGAGCGCATCGTTGATGAACCCCGCGTGACGACTTTCATCGCGCGCCATCAGCGAGAACAGTTCGCAAATCTCTTTGTTTTTGCCGCGTTTTTTCATCTCCTTATAGAGAACACAGCCTGAAAACTCCGATGTCAGTGACGACACGAGAAAATCAACAAACTCCTTGCGAAGTTCGGGTGAAAGCTCGTCGAGATCGATGGAATCCCAATCTTCGTTGCGCTTGAAATGCCCCCGGTTGGGGTCATCGCGCATCTCCTGGATCAGCGCGTCCCACTCCTCGCGCACCGGCGAGACATCCACCTGGTCGAGCTTGTCGAAATCCGTGGTGTAGAAGCGCGGATCGAGCAAGGTTTTGCTCTCTGCCGCCATGCGGGTGGTTTCATTGACCGGCAGCTTGGCTTTATCGGCGCTGCGCAGACGTTGAGCTGAGATTGGCGCTTGATGGTGAACGTTCATAGTGTTGCCTCCTCTGAGAAGGAGAACTCGCAGAGTTCCATGAACTCCATATCGCCCGTGAGCCGGATCCACGTGCGTTCGAGCCAACCGGCGCGACGTACGGTTGCCTGGCGTCGGAATACCTGGTGCTCGCCATAGGGAACCTCGACTGGGTTCCCGTGTACGATCACCTCGTCGCCCGGATGGATGGCAATGTCACCGTCCAGCTCGACATAGGCGTGCAAACTGTCGAACGTGTTTTGAACATCGACCGTACAGCCGACATCAAAGCTCTCACCGTTCAGTATACTTGGAAATCGCATGGCGATATCCTCCTTCCCCCGCTAACTGGGAAATTCCGCCAGGCCGAACGTATGTTCGGACTTGGGATTTTCCGGATGGATGGTACGCTTGCCAACCAGTGGGCCAAGCGCGATGAGGGTTGCGAAAAGCAACCAGATTTCAATGTGATAGACGGCACTGTATCCAAAGGATGGATCGCTGATTATGGGGCCGAACCAGCTGGCGCTGCCTGCAGATGCGAAGGCGTCCTTCAAGGCCCCACCAAGAGCCAGACCGAGCCCAGCTGCGCTGGCATTGACCGCCCCCCAAGCGCCCAGCGCCATACCGGTTGAACCCTCGCTTGCTCGTGCGATCACCGCTGTGAGAAGACACACCGCGAAAAGCCCGCTGCCGAAGCCTACGAGAAGTGTCGCGATCCGGAAGAGCGTCGCCGAGCCGAAATAGCCCGCAAACACGATCATCGAGAATCCGGCTATCCCGACGAGCAGCCCGATCGCGGCGTATCGATACGGATCGCATTGACGGCTGAGCCGCCGCGCGGCGAGCGCAAAGCCAAGCAGCGTGCCGCCGGCGAAGATCGCTGTCAGCAATGTGGTCGCGCTCACCGACAGGCCAAGCACTTCACCGCCATAGGGTTCAAGGAGAATATCCTGCATAGCGAACGCCAGCGTCCCCAGCCCCACGGCAACCAGAAGCCGCTTTGTCCCGTCATCGGACGAAAAGCTGGCCCAAGCCTCGCGAAAGCTCGGAAGGTGCCGGTCTGCCCGCGTCTTTTCCGGTTGGCGGGCCTCCTGCTTCCAAAGCGCCACTATGTTCAGCACCAGCGTCACAACGGCGGCACCCTGGATGACCTGAATAAGCTTGATGTCGGTGAAATCGTTCAGGAGCCACGAAAACGCGCCAGCGCTCAAGACCATTCCGACAAGCAGCATCACGTACAAGAGTGCGACCACTCGTGGTCTTGCATGGTCCGGTGCGAGGTCGGTGGCAAGGGCAAGACCCGCCGTCTGTGTGGTATGAAATCCAGCGCCGATCATCACGAATGCGATCGCGCTGATCGCGTGGCCTGTGTAGGCTGGTCCGCCGCCTTCGCTCATCAGCAAGATGGCGAACGGCATCACGGCCAAGCCCCCGAACTGGAAGATGGTGCCCATCCAGATGAACGGCACCCGCCGCCAACCGAGTACGGAGACGTAGGTGTCAGAGCGGTGTCCCACGAGTGCCCGGAAGGGGGCAAAAAGCAGTGGCAGCGCGATCATGCTTGCGACCAGCCAGGCGGGTGCCTGAAGCTCGAGGATCATCACTCGATTGAGTGTTCCTGTGACTAGGGTGATCGCGATGCCTACGGAAATCTGGAATAGCGCCAGCCTGAGGAGCCGCGAAAGCGGTAGGTCATCCGTTGCAGCGTCCGCAAACGGCAAGAAACGCGGCGCGACGCGCATCCACTGTCTTTGGAGGCCTTGCGGTTGATCCGTCACGCCGTACCTCCAAGACTGTCCGTCTGGACGATCTGCATCGCCTGCGAGGTGTAGAAGCCGGACCGGATGGTTTCAGTGTTGCTGATTGTGAAGGTTGCGAGGTCTGAAGACCGCCCGATCAGCCGGCGCATTGTTCGCTCGGCAACCGGCACGATAGCTGGCGCGCGATCGCCTCTTGGGAAGAGCTTGCCCACAGTGTGCATCGCCGTAAGGGCTGGATTGGATGGGGGGAAGGTGAACAGGACGGAGCGCTTTGCCCGTGTCGCAAGGCCAGCTAGCGCTGCGACCTTGTCGGTGCTTTCATAATGAATGACCGAATCCATTGCGATGACATGGTCAAACCGACCGAGCGCAGGGTCGAGCATGTCACCGGCATGCCACGTCACGGTTCCAGAAAGACCCTTTGGCATCCGATCGCGGGCCACCTCGATCAGATTCGGTGAAAGATCAACCGCCACAACGTCCGCACCCCGCGCGGCAGCTTCAACCGCCAAGGCGCCGGTTCCGCAGCCGGCATCCAGCAAGCGCAGGCCCGACAGATCAGGGGGCAACCATGAAAGCAGCGTAGCGCGCATCCGGTCGCGGCCGGCGCGGACGGTGGCGCGAATGCCCGAAACGGGCGCATCAGAGGTGAGCCGCTCCCAGGCTTTGGCCGCGGTACGGTCGAAATAGTGCTCGATCTCGGCACGCCTGGTCGCGTAACCGGAATGGGTATCTACCGTGCTGAACTGGGATGCGTCTGACATCAGTCGAACCCCAGAAAGTCAAAGATTTCGCGATCTTTCATGGGCGTCGGATCCAGCACTTCGGTTCCATCCAGCAGGCTTTGTGCAAGGCGCAGATATTCCTGCTGGACCGCCAGAACGCCAGGCGTTTCGTCCATTTCGAACAGCGTGCGCTTCTTCAGGCGCGAGCGGCGAATTTCATCGAGGTCGGGTAGGTGCGCGATGCGGTTGAGGCCGGTCGACGCGGCAAAGCGGTCGATCTCATCGGTGTCTTTCGAGCGGTTGGCGATCACGCCGCCCACGCGGACATCGTAGTTCTTCGACTTCGCCTTGATCGCCGCTACGATGCGGTTCATCGCGAAGATCGAGTCAAAATCATTCGCGGTTACGATCAGAGCGCGCTCGGCGTGCTGCAGTGGGGCTGCGAAGCCGCCGCAAACCACGTCCCCGAGGACATCGAAGATCACCACATCTGTATCTTCGAGTAGGTGATGCTCCTTTAGCAGTTTGACGGTCTGACCGACGACATATCCGCCGCACCCGGTTCCCGCTGGCGGCCCGCCGGCTTCGACGCACATCACGCCGTTGTAGCCCTCGAACACGAAGTCCTCGGTCTGCAGTTCCTCTGAGTGGAAGTCGACTTCTTCGAGCACATCAATGACCGTCGGGCACAGGCTCTTGGTCAAGGTGAACGTGCTATCGTGCTTGGGGTCGCAGCCGATCTGAAGCACGCGCTTGCCCAACTTGGAGAATGCGACGGACAGGTTGGAAGACGTCGTTGACTTGCCGATCCCGCCTTTGCCGTAAACCGCGAACACCTGTGCAGTGTCGATTTTAAGGTTGGGATCAAGCTTAACCTGAACCGAGCCTTCACCATCCTCGCCCTTTGGCGCAAACCCCTTGGGTGCGCGGTCGAGCAAGGTCGTGGTTCCAGGCGCGGGTGGTTTTTGAATAATGTTCATGAAGCTGCCTCTAAGCGCGTGGGTTCGCCATGCGCGGATGTGCCGGGTACGGACGTATCGGGCGCGTAGGGCCCAACGCCTTCAAGCCGATCTTCGAGTTCATCTCCGGCTTCCCGGAGCGCATCGAGCGTGTCGTCGTCGGGCTGCCAATAGTCGCGCTCATGCGCCTCTATGAGGCGCTCAGCGAGGCGGGCGGATGCGGCCGGGTTTAGTCGCGCAAGTCGATCACGCATCTCGGGATCAAGAACAAACGTTTCGGTAAGCTCGCGATAGACCCATGGCTGAACCTGCCCCGTGGTCGCCGACCAGCCCACCGTGTTGGTGACGTGTTCTTCGATCTGGCGCACGCCCTCATAGCCGTGCTTGAGCATACCCTCATACCATTTGGGGTTCAGCATGCGCGTGCGCGTCTCGAGCGCGACTTGTTCTGACAACGAGCGCACGCTGCCCTGGCCACGCGTTTGGTCGCCGATATAGACCGGTACCTCGCCTTCCTGACCGCTGTTGCGTCGTGCAAGTGTTGCGGCTTTTGAAATGCCACCGAGTGTGTCGAAATAGTGATCGATGGTCGTGACGCCCAACTCGACCGAATCGAGGTTTTGGTAGGCAATGTCGATCTTGCCGAGCATGGATTTCAGCAGCTCCGCCTGTTGTACCGGCTTGCCCGAAGCGCCGTAGGCGAAGCTCTTGCGGCTCTGGTAGGTTTCGGCGATCTGCTCGTCCTCGTCCCATGCACCTGACTCAACGAGATTGTTGACGTTCGAGCCGTAGGCACCATCTGCGTTTGAGAAGACCCGCAAAGCTGCGGTTTCAAGGTCGCAACCGTGTTCGGCCATGTAGGCCAGCGCATTGGCGCGGATGGGATTGGCATCGGCAGGCTCGTCCGCTTGGGCGGCCAGGAGCGCTGCTTCGGCCAGCATGCGGGTCTGAATCGGCAGCAGATCGCGGAAGATCCCTGACAACGTGAAGACGACGTCAATCCTTGGTCTGCCCAGCTTATCCAACGGGATCAGTTGCGCGCCGCACAGGCGACCGTAGCTGTCAAATCGGGGTTCAGCGCCCATCAAGGCCAGCCCTTGCGCGATGGCTCCGCCCTCCGTCTTGAGGTTATCGGTTCCCCAAAGAACCAGAGCAATCGATAAGGGCATCGATCCGGTTTCTTCGCGATGCCGCGCAAGCAACCGATCAGCCTGCAAGGCGCCGTCCTTGATGGCGAAAGGAGAGGGGATGCGGAAGGGATCAAAGCCGTGAATGTTGCGACCCGTCGGCAGAACTTCCGGTGTCCGCACAACATCACCGCCGGGCGTCGGCTGGATGAAGCTGGCGTCTAAGGCCCGGAACAAGGCTGGCAGCTCATGATCCTTTGCCAGCAATTTTGAGGTATCCGACAGCGCTTGAAGGGCTGAACCCTCCAAAGGCGCTATCGGGTCTTCGCCTAGCGCGACCGCCAGCGCATCGTCGAGGGAAAGCTCCAGCCCATGAGCACTTTGGGCAATGGCTTGGACCATTTCGGCGCGCTCTGCATCGCTCATGCCATCGCCGACGACGTGAAGCCCGTGCGGAATGAGCGTGTATTCCAGCTCGAGAACCGCTGAATTAAGCGCTGAGATGCGCACTTCAGCGTCAGCGGCCCATGCCGGTTCTGCATCGGCGAGTTCCAGCTGGGCCGCCTGTGCCTGAATAAGGCTTGCAAGCTCGGCCGCGGAGCCTTCGCGTTCGTCGATACCGGTGCGCCAGCGATCAATGGATGCCTTGAGCTCATTGAGCCCTTTGTAGAGACCTGCGTGCGCCAAGGGAGGCGTCAGGTAGCTGATGAGCGTTGCGCCAGACCGCCGCTTCGCGATCATGCCCTCGGAGGGGTTGTTCGCCGCGTACAGATAGAAGTTGGGGGTATCGCCGATCAGCCGGTCCGGCCAGCATTTGCCCGAAAGACCTGTCTGCTTGCCGGGCATGAATTCGAGCGCGCCATGGGTGCCGAAATGCAGCACCGCATCGATGCCGAAATCATCGCGCATCCAACGGTAGAACGCGCTGAACGCATGCGTCGGCGCGAACCCGCCTTCAAAAAGAAGGCGCATGGGATCGCCCTCGTAACCGAACGCTGGCTGAACGCCGACGAAGACGTTTCCGAACGTGGCGCCCAAAACGAAGATCGATTGGCCGTCGGTTTGATGCTTGCCCGGCGCTGGGCCCCACACGGCTTCAAGCTCCGACAGATAGGGCTCACCTCTTACGTGATCGTCGACCGAAACCTGTGTAGCAACATTCGCAATTGTGCCGTAGCGCGCCGCATTTCCGGTGATGATCGCGTCGCGCAGAGCATCTACGGATGACGGAACCTCGACGTCATACCCTTGCGCTTCGAGGCCCTTGAGCAGGTTGAACAGCGACTGGAAGACAGACAGATACGCTGCCGTCCCTGTGTTCCCGCCATTGGGCGGAAAGTTAAACAGTACAATTCCGATCTTGCGATCGCGGCGCTCCGAACGGCGGAGTTGGATAAGCCTGTCCACGCGCGCGGCGAGCGCGACCACGCGCTCGGGTTCAGCGTGCATCAGTTTTGCTTGCGTGGGGTCGCTATTGCCGTAGGCATCGGCGGTTTCACCTTCGCCGGCTGCCTGATCCGGGTCGATCCTCCCACCGAACACAGTGGGCCCGGTGGCCCCATCCAGCTCGGGTATCGCGACCATGATGGTCGCTTCGACCGGCATGAGCCCGCGCGACGACCCGCCCCAGCTTTGCAGGGTTTGAAACTCGATGGCGTGGGCCGCGATGTATGGAACATCGAGGTCGGCCAGCAGCTTTTGAGCGGCTTTGGCGTCATTGTAGGCCGGTCCGCCGACAAGCGAAAAACCGGTGAGTGAGACCAGCGCATCGATAATCGGGCGCCCGTCCTTGATGAAAAAGCGCTCCGCCGCAGGCCGGGCGTCGAGCCCGGCAGCGAAGACAGGGATGACCTTCAGGCCCCGCGCCTCAAGTGCCTTGATGACCGCATCATAATGGTTGGTATTGCCCGCCAGCAGGTAGGACCGCATCAGCATTAGCCCGACGGTGCCCTTTGATGGTCTAGGGGAGGGGAGCCCCGCGTCGGTCTCGGTGATGCGGGTCGGCAGGTCGGGATGGTAGATTCCGACTTCTGGATACTCAGTTGGTTTTTGCGCTTCGATTGCCTGCCTAAGGCTCTCCCGTGGACCGGTTGCGTATCGGCTGACCAGGAAGCGCACCATGTTGGCGACGTTCTCTTCGGAGCCCGCCAGCCAGTATTGCAAGGTGAGGAAATAGGCGCGCACATCCTGCGCCGTGCCTGGGATGAAACGTAAAATCTTCGGCAAGCGTTTGAGCATGGCGAGCTGCTTGGCGCCAGAGTTGGACGTTGCAGCGCTCGCTTTCTTGCCCGGTTGGTCCTTTGCCGCTCCACGGAGCCTCTTGAGAAGCTTCATGGCGGTTGATTGCTTGCCGTCCATCGTAAACTGACCAATCCGCGTCAGCTTCATGATCTCGCCCGACGACATCATGCAGACCATCGCGTCGCAGCGGTTGCGCCTGGCTTCGAGCGCCGGACGGATGGCCTCGATCTGATCTTCGAGGAACAGCATGGTAACGATGACGATATCCGCCGTCGCGATTGCGTTGCGGCAGGCGTCAAGTTGGTCCGGCCGCTCACCCCATTCGGCGCAAGCATGAAGCTCGATGGATAAGCCCGGAATCTCCTTGCGCAGAGCATGTTGCGCACGTTCAACCGCACCAGACAAATGATTGTCCAGCGTGACGATCACCACATTGACGGTCGTGTCTTCAGCGGCCGAAATGGGCTTTGGCATCGTAAAGCGTCTCCAGGGTGATTTCTTTGAGCCCGTGGTTCTGAGCAAAGGACTCTGTGTTCCGTCGGGCTTTTGAGCGGACGAAGAATGGGATCTTTTTCAACTCCATTTCGGCTTCGGTGGTCCAAGGAGCCTTGGTCTCGAGGGTCAGGGTGTTGTCAGCGGTCTGCTGACGCGTCGGCGGCAGCAGCTCAGTTTCGCTCGCAACAGGCACGCTGCTGGCGGCCCCAATGTCTTCATCGCTGCCCACTGCGATTTCAGGGCCGACCTGATTGAGCGGGTGGCGTTGTGGCTGATGTCCGTGATGCGACGGCCCGTTCGCGTCAGAGAACTCGAAATCATCGCGGAACATGCCCAGCAGATGTTCCTCAAGGCCCATCACAAGCGGGTGTACCCATGTATCGAACAGCACATTGGCCCCTTCAAAGCCCATCTGCGGGGCGTAGCGGGCCGGGAAGTCCTGAACATGGACTGGTGCCGATATGACCGCGCATCCAACGCCGAGACGCTTGGCGATGTGCCGCTCCATCTGCGTACCGAGCACCAGTTCAGGTGCTGCGTCGATGATGGCCTGCTCGACTTCGAGATAATCGTCGGTAATCAGAGGCTGAACGCCAATTTCTTTGGCGGCGGCGCGAACGTCGCGGGCGAACTCGCGGCTGTAAGTTCCTAGCCCGACGACTTCGAAGCCCATTTCCTCGCGTGCGACGCGGGCTGCTGCAAGGGCATGGGTGGCGTCGCCAAAGATAAAGACGCGTTTGCCGGTGAGATAGGTCGAATCGATTGAGCGGGAGTACCAGGGCAGATGGCTGTCGTCGGTGTCGAGTGTCGCATCCACATCGATCCCTGTGATGTCGGCAACCTCCCGAAGGAAATCCCTTGTTGCCCCAACGCCAATCGGAACCGTCTTGGTCATGGGCTGGCCGAAGGTGCGCTTCAACCAATCGGCGGCAGTTCGCCCGATTTCGGGATACAGAACGATGTTGAAGTCAGCATCGCCCAGCCGCGCAATGTCCGCCGGTGTGCTGCCCATCGGGGCGATGACGTTGACGTCGATGCCAAGACCGGCGAGCAGCCCAGTGATTTCCTTGATGTCATCGCGGTGACGGAAGCCAAGGGCCGTTGGACCAAGCAAATTCGCCGATGGCCGCGTGCCGTCCGGCCTGTTTGGGCGCGGCGTGCCGGGCTCGGGCGCATGCGCACCGGCTATGGCGCGAACGATCTGGTAGAAGGTTTCAGACGCGCCCCAGTTCTCCTTTTTTGAGTAGGACGGCAACTCCAGGGGAATGGTTGGAATGGGTAGGCCCATGGCCTTTGACAGCCCGCCGGGGTCGTCCTGGATGAGCTCGGCCGTGCACGATGCACCGACAATCATCGCCTGGGGCTTGAAGCGGTCATAAGCCTCTCGCGCCGCCGACTGGAACAGTTCGGCGGTGTCTTTTCCCAGATCGCGGGCTTGAAACGTCGTGTAGGTGACCGGGGGTCGCCCCTTCCGACGCTCGATCATCGTAAAAAGGAGGTCCGCATAGGTATCGCCTTGCGGGGCGTGCAGGACGTAGTGGAGCCCCTCCATGCCCGTCGCGATCCGCATCGCACCGACATGAGGTGGGCCTTCGTATGTCCAAACGGTAAGTTGCATCGCTTCGCCCCCTAGACCTGCAGCCGCGTGCGGCGGACAAGGGGACGGGCAAACAGTTCAGCGAGATCGCCGGCCTGCTCAAAGCCCTGGATCGGCGTGAACACCAGTTCGATCGACCATTTGGTCGTCAGGCCTTCGACCTCGAGCGGATTGGCAAGCCCAAGCCCGCAAACGGTAATATCGGGCCGCGCCTCGACGCAGCGATCAAGTTGCTTGTCGACATCCTGCCCTTCGCTGAGTGTTGTTGATGCTGGAAGACACGCAATCTCAGGCGCCATCAACCGCCGGTTGAGGAACGGGGTCCCGACTTCGATCGGGACCATGCCCAACTCCTCGTGCAGGAACCGCGCGAGCGGGATTTCCAGCTGCGAATCGGGAAACAGAAAGACGCTTTTGCCCTTCAGCGCATCGCGATAGTGCGCCAGCGCCTTTGCTGATCTTGCCTTGGGCGCGGAAATCACAGCGTCAAATGTTACCTCACTGACCCCAAAGCTCTCAGCCGCCGCGCGCAGCCAGGCGGTCGTTCCGTGCGAACCAAGCGGGAAGGAAGCGGGCAGGTGCACCGCGCCTCGCCGCGCCAGCGCACGAACCGTCTCCGTGAGAAAGGGTTGGGCCAGCAAAACCCGTGTGCCTTCGCCAATGGCGGGCATGGACGCCGCGTTGCGCGCAGGCAAAAAATCGACCTTGTCGATGCCCATTTGATTGAAAAGACGCCTGAATTGATCTTCCACCACATCGGCAAGTGCGCCCACAACCAGCAAGCGCTCGCTTGCGTCTTCGGCAATCGGTAACGTTGGCACGAGCGAGGCGAGGCATGCATCCTCACCTTCGGTGAAAGTCGTCTCAATGCCCGATCCCGAGTAGTTCAGGATCCTGACGTGCGGCGTGTACTGGGCCGAAAGGCGTTCTGCGGCGCGGGCAAGATCGAGCTTGATGACTTCCGAAGGGCACGAGCCGACCAGGAAGAGCATCTTGATGTCGGGGCGCCGCTCAAGAAGGCGGGCGACGACCTTGTCGAGTTCCTCATTGGCGTCAGCCAGGCCCGCAAGGTCTTTCTCTTCCATGATCGCCGTGCCAAAGCGCGGCTCGGCGAAAATCATGACGCCAGCTGCCGACTGCATCAGATGTGCGCAAGTGCGCGATCCTACGATCAGAAAGAATGCGTCCTGAATCTTCCGGTGCAGCCAGATGATGCCGGTTAGGCCGCAAAAGACTTCCCGTTGCCCGCGCTGCTTCAGGATCGGTCTTTCGCCTGCACCAACGGCGCAGCCGGCAACAGGCTCGATTCGCGCCATATCGTTCATGGCGCTGTCTCCAACGACAGGGTGGAGGCATGGGTTGTGGTCACAGGCCCGGCGGCATCGAGGCGCGCAAGGCGCAGTTTCCAGACGAACTGAGCTGCGTTGATGGCGTACGCAGCGTAGGCTGCGAGCGCGAGAACCATCTGGCTCTGGGCGCCGAGCGCTCCGGTGAACACCGCAATCAGATAGGCGGTGTGCAGGGCCAGCACCAGCATCGAGAAGACGTCTTCCCAGAAGAAGGCAGGCGCAAACAGGTAGCGGCCGAAAACCACTTTCTCCCAAATCGCGCCAGTGATCATGATCAGGTAGAGAACCAGCGTCTTGAGGATGACCGATCCGGTTGCGACGCCAAAGCCTTCGCCGGTCGCCAGGTAGCGCAGGACGAGCGCAAGCGAGATCAAGAACACCACAAACTGTAGGGGTGCCAAAATCCCCTGCACCAATGTCCAACCAGTGGCGTCGCGCTTCGCGCGCTGTTCGGGCGTGTAGAGCGGTGCCCGCGCCGCGCGTGATGCTGCTCGACCCGGCGTGTTTGAATGCGCAGATCGCGCGCCTGGTGCCGCGTCCACAGAATTGCTGTCGGAACACGCGAGGACCGCCGCGCGTCGCGAAGCGTGCTCCGTCGAGGCTGATGGGTCAGGTGGTATGCGATTGGGCATAAATGCCACCAACTCCTAGAATTCCCGCAAATTCCGTTGAGTGGATGGCCGCCAGAAGCAGCGCGATAATCACCGGAATTGGACGTTAGTTTGGAATTGGGCGGCGCTAATGTCAATTCGACTGAACGTCAAAAAAATTTGACACACGAGCCCCAGAAGACGCTCTTTACGGCCAGTTTCTACGCGCTTGCCCTGATCTGTGGCGCCAAAACCTGCAGATGAATCATGCTAATGGCGTAGGCGTTTTCCCGTGCGAACTGGTGAATCTGCTTAAGTTAAGTGATATTGTTTCTAATTTCGACTAGATAAAGCCTTTTTATGCGAAAGTGGAAAAATTAGCTGGACCTTAGGTCTAAACAGGTCTTTGATAGGGCGAAGGATACGCGAGCCGCGACTCGTTGCGTGCAGTTCATTGTTGCGTGTCTGTAAAAATGGACGCTGGGCTGAACTCGGCGCTGGTTTCACCGCATCGGCGTAGCGGGGCGTCGATAACTGGGGGCGTCTACCGCATCTGAAGACAGTTGCCTGTTGAGTAGGAAGCGCGCGCTCCAAAGAAGGCGTTACGCATGACGGATCGAAGCAGCCAGTCTGTCGATCAAATACAGTCAGAGCCTCGCTCGGCCATGAGCGAAGGCCTTCGTTCGGACGGCTTCAATCTTGTTTCCGCCGTTCAGGAACAGATCATTCCCCACCTGCTCACCGGGCTGAGAGAAGGCCGTGCCGAGACACTTGGACAGGCTGCCTATGAAGACGGCCAGCCGGAACTTTCTTATGCCAATGAGAAAAACGCGGCATCATCGTCTGAGCAGAACATCAGCGCCGACGCTTATTCCGACGCTGCGATTGATGAGTTCGCCTCGATCTTGCTGACCTATGACGCCTTCGCGGCGCTCAGGCACGCCGAAGGCTATGTAGCGCGCGGTGCACGCGTTATCGACGTTCTGCTTGATCTCTGCGCGCCTGCTGCCAGACGGGTCGGTGATCTGTGGCTTAACGATGCCTGCAGCTTTTGTGATGTGACAGTCGCCACATCATCGCTCGAAAAGGTTATTCTGCGCTTTGGCAGGCTTGAGGAGGAGGCACCGGTTTGGTCGGACCCCTCCCGCACAATTCTGCTGGGTCGAGCGCCAGGAGAACAGCACCTGTTTGGTTTGCTGATTGTAAGGGAGATGCTGCGTAAGGCCGGATGGTGCGTCAGGATGCCAGCCGGCAATTCGGCCCACGCTCTTGTTGATGCCGTCCGGCAAACGCGCTTCACTGCAATCGGACTATCGGTCGGAAACAGGGATCGGCTGACAAACCTGGCAGAATTAATAGGGGACTTGCGCAGCGAATCACTTAATCAGAACTTGCTAATAATGGTAGGCGGGCAAGCCGTCGAACATGAATCTCCCGAAGTGCGGGCTTTGGGCGCCGATTTGATTGCCAAAGATGGCCGTGATGGCCTTCAACAGTTGGATCGCATGGTTTCCGGACATGGTCCGGCGCACCATGTGAACTAGACAGGACAAGCAACAAAGCGACCCCGTGGGACTTACGCCACAGCCGCAAATCGTGGGAGACCCCCTTGTTAAACCCCCTGATGGCGCGAAGCTTCAGGAACCCCGGCCAGAATTTAGGAGCAATGGATGCCGATGCGGCGGCGATCCTGCTTACGGCTGCGGCGGATCTGACGCTGGTGCTCGATAACACAGGTGCCATACTTGATATCGCTTTTTCGGGAGCCGAAATCGCAGGCGAAGGCCTCGACCAATGGGTCGGGCAACCGCTGATCGACAGTGTTGCCGAAGACAGCAGAAGCAAAGTGTCTGCGACGCTCGGAGAGGTCATCTCTGGCGGGACGTCGCGCAAGCGAGAGTTGAATTTCGTCGGCGACAGTGACGAGATGCTCCCGATGAGCTGCGTTGCGGTCAAGTTGGCTGAGGACGACCGCATCATCTTGTTCGGTCGCGATATGCGCGGACTTGCGCGTCTCCAACAGCGCCTGGTGAACACTCAGATCTCCATGGAGCGCGAATACACCCGGTTGCGGCAGGCGGAGGCCAGCTACCGGTTGCTTTTCCAGATGGTCGGTGAAGCGGTCCTGATTGTCGACGCGTCTTCAATGATCATCAGTGATGCAAATCCCATGGCGGCCGAAGTGCTCGATGTGCCCGTGGGCAAAATGGTGGGCCGGCGTGCCACGCACGTGTTTTCAAGCAACCATCGGGAAGCCGTTCGCGCCATGCTTGGTTCTGCCCAATCGGTTGGCAAGGCTGAACTCAGCGATCTGACGCTGGCTGGCGAGACGCGCTACACGGCGCGCGCAACGCTTTTTAGACAAGCTGACGTGTCGTATCTGATCGTCCGCTTACTCAGCGCAGAAAGGGCCTCCGCTGACGCATCCGGCGGCGCCGAAAACGATGCGTTGGCCGTTATCGAACGGCTGCCTGATGGCTTCGTCATGATCGACGAGCAACGCCGGGTTAAGCGCGCAAATACCGCCTTTATCGAGATGGTTCAGGCCGCAAATATGGATCGCGTTATCGATGGTCCGCTCGACAATTGGTTCGAACGTTCAACTGTTGATGCGAACGTGCTTTTGGCGAACGTCCGCGAGCATGGGCTTGTAAGACGGTTCCCGACGGTCCTGCGTGGCGAGTTAGGCGCGACTGAAGACGTTGAGATTACGGCTGTTTGTGTTCCATCCGATGGGCAGAGCCTGTACGGGTTGGTTCTGCGCCGTGTCAGCCGTATGCCGGCCGCCGATGAGCCGGTTTCCGGGTTCCCAGCGAAATCAGCGGAACAATTGACCGATCTCATTGGGCATATGCCGCTCAAAGAAGTTGTGCGCGAGACAACGGATGTGGTCGAGCGTTTGTGCATCGAAGCGGCGCTGAAACTGACCGGTGACAACCGGGCCTCGGCAGCGCAGATGCTCGGCGTGTCGCGCCAAAGCCTCTACGCGAAAATGCGCCGTTTCGGGCTCGGCGATCTGACGGGACCAAGCGGTGGCTCGTAAGGTCCATACCGGTCTCATCCGGTGACGAGTTGTAGGCGAGACTAGTCAGAAAAAAGTGTCAAATAAAATTGACACTCGAAAATCCCAAAGCTAATCTTTGGGAATGAAACGCTCAGCCGCAGCGGCCCTCCCATCGCCTGCCGATTCAAGCATTCCGCAGTTGTCGGCGGTGGTCGAACTGCTCAAACCAGTCACATGGTTTGCCGCCATGTGGGCCTTCCTGTGCGGCGTTATCTCGTCGGGTGCGTCGCTAACGGGCAATGTGTTCTTTATCGCGTTGGGTATGGTTCTCGCCGGGCCGCTTGTGTGTGGGATGAGCCAGGCAATCAATGATTGGTACGATCGCGATGTTGACGCCATTAACGAGCCTGATCGACCTATCCCATCCGGGCGGGTGCCGGGGCGTTGGGGGCTATGGATTGCGCTGATTTGGACCGCGCTCTCGTTGGTCGTCGCTGCGGTTCTGGGGGCTTGGGTGCTGGTCGCGGCCATTGTGGGGTTGATCCTCGCCTGGGCGTATTCCGCGCCGCCTTTGAGGCTCAAGCGAAATGGCTGGTTTGGCAACGCCGCCGTCGGTTTCAGCTATGAAGGGCTCGCTTGGTTCACGGGTGCGGCTGCGGTGCTGTCTACCTTTCCCGATGGCAGCATTATCGCGCTTGCGGTGCTTTACTCCATCGGGGCGCACGGCATCATGACGCTAAACGATTTCAAGGCGATCGAAGGCGATCGGCAAATGGGTGTGCGCACCTTGCCGGTGCAGCTTGGAGCGGCGGGGGCCGCCCGTGTTGCGTGCCTTGTGATGGCGGTCCCGCAGCTCATTGTGGTGGCGCTGCTCATGGCCTGGGGAAAGCCGGTCTTTGCGGCTGCGGTGGTCGTGCTGATCATAGCGCAACTTGCCTTGATGGTGCGGTTTCTCCTGAACACGGACCGTTTGATGGCCGCGCCCTACCGAAACGCAGCGCTCTACAACGCGACCGGCGTCACGCTGTACGTTTCGGGGATGATGGTCAGCGCGTTCGCGGTTCGCTCAATCATGATTGCTGGGGGTTGAATCATGGCCATGGTCGCAGATGCATCTGTGCCAAAGCACGGCAGCGGGACGGCCCGTCCGGCAGGACGGATGCCTTATCTCGGCTGGCTGGGGATTTTTCGGCTCGGTCTTGTCCAAACCGCACTTGGTGCAATTGTTGTCCTGACAACCTCCACGCTCAACCGCGTTATGGTCGTCGAACTGATGCTGCCAGCCATGCTGCCTGGCATCCTCGTAGGCCTGCATTACGCGGTGCAGATGTCACGGCCCCGCTGGGGCTACGGCTCCGATATGGGAGGGCGGCGCACGCCTTGGATCGTCGGCGGGATGGGCGTGCTGGCGCTTGGCGGGTTTGCCGCTGCGCTGTCTGTTGCGCTCATGGCGCAAAGCACGGTCATCGGGATAATCGCAGCCACGCTGTCTTTTGTTGCGATCGGCGTTGGGGTTGGGGCTTCGGGGACGTCTTTGCTGACGCTCCTGGCCGTCCAAGTTGACCCGGAGCGCCGTGCGCCGGCCGCTACCATCGTCTGGGTGATGATGATCGTCGGGTTCATTCTCACCGCCGGTATCGCCGGCGGCCAACTCGACCCCTTCAGCATGACCCGACTGATCACGGTCACAGCAGTGGTTTGCGCGTTTGCATTCGCTTTGACGGTCGTCGCGTTATGGAAAGTTGAAAGACCGCGCGACTTGACCGCCGAAGCCGCGAGCGAAGAACAAGCAGCCAAGCCGCCTTTCAGGCAGGTGATGGCCGAGGTCTGGGCCGATCCGAAGGCCCGCTCGTTTGCAATTTTCGTGTTCGCGTCGATGCTGGCTTACTCGACCCAAGATTTGATTTTGGAGCCGTTCGCTGGCGCCGTCTTTGGTTACACACCTGGCGCGTCAACGCAGCTTGCCGGTGTTCAGCATGGTGGCGTCCTGGTTGGCATGATTGTGGTTGCGCTGGCAGGCATGGGTTTTCGCGGCATTCGCTTTGGCTCCCTCAAAGCCTGGACAGTCGGCGGATGTGCGGCCTCCGCGCTTGCCCTGCTGGGGCTCGCGGTCTCCGCGAATTTTCCCGGGTCCTGGCCATTGAAGGCGAACGTCTTTGCGCTTGGACTTGCCAACGGCGCGTTTGCCGTCGCCGCGATTGGTTCCATGATGAGCATTGCGTCCGATGGGGGTAAAAACCGCGAGGGTGTCCGTATGGGCCTGTTCGGTGCAGCCCAGGCAATCGCTTTTGGCCTTGGTGGGCTCGTTGGAACCATAGGGATTGATGTGACGCGCGCGCTTACCGGCTCCATCCCTGTCGCCTACGGAACAGTTTTTACCCTTGAGGCCTTTGTTTTCTTCGTTTCTGCGGCGCTCGCTGCCCGCATTGGGATGGATCATCTTGCGGAGCGCCGCGACCGGCTGTCCGTTGCGGGCGACGGTTACCTGTCGGGCGTGGGAGGGCCCTGAACATGAGCTTGGATTTGCGCGAAAATATCGACTTTGAATCCGCGGAGGATCTTGCGGTAAGCGCTAGCGCTGCATCGATGCCCGTTGATGAGGACCAGCCCGGGGTCGACGTCCCGGGGACGGAATGGAAAACCCATCCCCTTCCTGACCAAGACCAGCGATTTGATGTGGTTGTAGTTGGTGGGGGGCCATGCGGTGCGACGGCTGCCAATGGTCTGGCGCAAGCCGGCCACTCGGTCCTTCTGCTCGACAAAGACGGGCGCATCAAACCATGTGGCGGTGCTATTCCGCCCCGTTGCGTCGAAGATTTCGACATCCCCGACGATCAGCTCGTGGCGCGGATTAAGTCCGCTCTGATGGTCGCGCCGTCGGGGCGTCAGGTGCCGATGCCCATCGATGGCGGCTATGTCGGCATGGTTGATCGCGAGCATTTTGACGAGTGGTTGCGCACCCGCGCCCAATCATCGGGTGCCACACGCGCCTATGGCGGGTTCGAACGCTTCGAAGACTGTGACGACGGCACTGTACGGGTTTTCTTCAAAGCCAAGAGAGATGGCAGCGGGGCACCCTTACGGTCCGTCATTGCACGGGCTGTCATAGGCGCCGACGGAGCACGCTCTGCCGTTGCAAAGCAGGCTGTGGACGGCGCAGAGCGCGTACCATGCGTGTTCGCCTACCATGAAATCGTGAAATCGCCCGAGCCCGAATCGGATGCCGCTATTGACGCGGATTTCGCGCCCACCCGGTGCGATGTCTATTATCAAGGGCGGGTCTCGCCCGATTTCTACGGTTGGGTTTTTCCGCACGGCCCGCATACATCGATCGGCGTGGGTAGCGCCAACAAGGGCTTTTCGCTTCGCGGTGCAACCAAGACGCTGCGCGAGGTCGCCGGCCTCGATGGCTGTGAAACCGTCCGTAAGGAAGGCGCGCCCATACCGCTCAAACCCCTCAAGAAATGGGACAATGGCCGGAATGTTGTCGTTGCAGGCGATGCGGCGGGAATTGTGGCGCCAGCCTCGGGTGAGGGCATCTACTATGCAATGGAAGGTGGACGCCGGGCCGCGGACGCGGTGGCGATGTTCCTTGCGACCGGCGACGCGCGGGCCCTTGCTACCGCGCGCAAGAAATTCATGAAGGATCACGGCCGGGTCTTTATGATCTTAGGCATCATGCAGCACTTTTGGTATTCATCCGATAAGCGGCGCGAGCGTTTCGTCTCGATCTGTGAGGACCCTGACGTTCAGCGGCTGACCTGGCAGGCCTACATGAACAAGAAACTCGTGCGGGCCGATCCAATGGCCCACCTTCGCATCTTCTTCAAAGACCTTGCGCATCTTATGGGGCTGGTCTCTGCCGCTCCGCGCGACGGTTCGGCGGTGCAAACGGACGTGGCGCCTAAGCCCCAAGGCTAGGCGCACGTTCAGACGCCGCAGATTGCCGGTCGCATTATTTGGTCCCCGTGTTTGAAGCAGCTTTGCCGCGTGCGAGCTTCCGGCGGGCGTTGATGATTTCGAGCGACCAACTGTTTGTTGGTGGGCTTTATCGTTCGAGGTCAAAATGGCTTTTCGGGCTTGGATGGAAACTGCAGCGGCAGGTCGTCAAAAAGCGACGATCCACCGGCCTGGCCATCGGCGTTCTCGTATTTGCGCATCCAGGAAAGAGCACCTGCAAACGCACCGGCTCGTTCCCAGTTGAAGTAGCCCAGCTCCCCTTTTGCGGGGATGGGCTCACACGGCCGTGGCTCCTCCAAGACGAGGCCACGATTGTCGGGCCTTGATCGTCCGAACCACGGACTTGCGCTCTCGCTGACAATATCGACAACCTTGACCTGGCCAATAATCGCGCCACGCACGAGGTCTCGAGGTAACGGGCATTGAACGCCGTGCTCGGACAGTTTGTCGTAACCCCAGCGGAATTCCTTCTCCGTCAGCCCGGTTGCAGCATGGATTGCTATGGGTCTGCAGTCCATCTTCCCCGAGATAATTGACCCGATGGACCGGTTTTCGATCGCTTTGCCGCCATGAATGATGGCCCACGCCCATGGCTGTCGAACTGAAAGCGCGAGGGGCGGCAGGTTAGTGCTCAACATGCTGTCAGCTGGGTCAGCATTGTGATGGAAACACGTTCGGCGTGTGGCCTTTCAAGTGGTAAGCAATGAGCCCCGCCCATTCGCGGAATGCCAACTTGAGGTCCCCAAGGTTATTGGCATAGTTCCAGCGAAGCCGGTGCGCCAAGCTGCGACCGGGTGTGGTGCGAAAATCTGTGGGGTCGGCGACGAGATGCCGGAAGCCCGCTTGGCACAAGACGCCGATCGTCCGCGGCATATGAAATGCACTTGTGATGATCAGCAGTGGCTGTTCCGCGCTCGGTTCGACGCCCAACTGGTCGAGCATCTGGACGATGTCTTCCGTGTGCTCCGCTGTCCGGCGCGCTTTCCCGAGATGTTGCACCCGATCCTCCGGCAGCCCAAGCTGACGGAACAGGCTTGCCGCCTGGTCCGCGCCGTTCACCAGAGAGGGGTCGTTGAGTGGATTGAACGCGCGCCCCGTGAACAGAAGCGGCGTATCGGGATACTCCAGCGCGCGTTCGACCCCACGGGTGAGGCGGTCGCCAGCGTCATTGATGTTGACCTGGCCCCAGGCGCTGCTGATAGCGGCTTCTTCGCCACCACCGAGCACGATGATCGCCGATGGCGCGCCCGCGAGGGACGGGTTTACAGGAAATCGATTTTCTAGAGGCGCAAGCCACAGTGAGCCGACCGGATAGAAACCGACGAGCGTAACCGCGATAACAATTGACCAGGTGACCCACCGCGCGAGCTTGATCCACCCGCGGTGGAGAGCAAGCAGTACCGTCAGTAAGCCCAGCCAGAGCCAGAAATCCGGCCTCACAAACAGGGCGAGCAGCTTGCTGGGCAGGAGGTCGAGATCGGTCATATCCAGCTCCCGATTGGGTTGGCGCGCTACCGTTCAGGCAGCAAACCGCGTGGACGAAACCGCAAAACAAGCACCAGAATAAGGCCCATCAGAACCGGTCGCAGGTGCGGGGCTGCGTCGCGGAAACTGTCGCGTAGCGGGCTTTGTTCGGCGAGCGTCGAGGATGCGAGGTCCGCGAGCAATGTACCCAAGGCTTCCGACTGGACCCAGACGAACCAGATCAGAAAGCCCCCAAGCACCGAGCCGAGATTGTTGCCCGATCCGCCAACCACGACCATCACGAGGACGAGGAACGTGAAGCGCAAAGGCTGGTAGGAGCCGGGCGTGAATTGCCCGTCGAGCGTAACGAGCATGGCGCCGGCGATGCCGCATATCGCTGATCCAATGACGAAGGCTTGAATGTGCCGTGCCTTGACGTCCTTGCCCATCGCCGATGCAGCGGCGGGCCGGTCGCGGATGGCACGCATCATGCGGCCCCAGGGAGAGTGCAGGGCCTTTTCGGCCAAATACACCATTGTGATCAAAACGATGCCGAACAGGGCGATGAAGGCCAGCTTGACAACGATGCCCGCTGCGACGTTTGGTTCAGCGCCCAGGCCTGCCGCAAACTCGATGAAACCGGGATCGGTTTGCAAGTCCACCTCGTAGGGAACAGGCCGGTCGAGGCCGGTCACATTCTTGACGCCACGCGTAAGCCAATCCTCGTTCTTGATCACCGCGAGGATGATCTCGGCGATCCCCAAGGTGGCAATGGCGAGGTAGTCGGAGCGCAGCCCAATCGCGATTTTTCCGATGACCCAAGCTGCCCCTGCAGCAAACAGTCCGCCCAAGGCCCAACCAAACAGGATCGAAACGCCCATGCCGCCCAGATAGCCCGATTGTGCCGGGTTGACCGCCTCAACGGCATCGCGGGCAGGCTCGAATAGCTGGGTGAATATGGCGAAACCCGCCACGATCAAAATGAGTGTTGCCAGTGAGCGGGCGAGGCTACCTAGGCGCTGGCGGGCCAGAACGACCGCAACGATCACCACTGCCAGAAAAACAAAGGCGAGCACGATCCGCCCACCGCCCGCGCTCCAGGCTTCCGCTACCGGCGGAGCCGATGCAAGGACCGCTGCCACGCCGCCAAGCGCGACGAAGCCCATCGTTCCGGCATTGAAGAGGCCTGCATAGCCCCATTGCACATTGACGCCGAGCGCCATGATCGCTGAGATCATGCACAACTGGACGATGGTCAGTGCCAGAAGCCAGCTTTGGACGAAGCCGGTGAAAGCGAGCAGGCCGCCCATGATCGCGAACAGCAGCCACGGGTTTTCCCACCAGGCGGCGGGCTGTCCGTTTTGGGCGGCAGTGTCGCTCATACGATCCTCCCCCTAAAGATGCCCGTCGGCCTGATCAGCAGAACGATCACCAGCAGGATGAACGAGATTGCGAACTTGTATTCGGTTTCAACCAGTTGGAAGAGCCCTTCGGGGTCCCAGTTTTCAGGGCCGACATAAGCGAAGACGCGGCGGTAGGCATATGTCAGCGCGACCTCCGAAAAGGCGATAACGAAGCCGCCGACGACCGCGCCGATGGGCTGGCCGATACCGCCAAGGATGGCTGCCGCGAACATGGGCAAGAGCAGCTGGAAATAGGTGAACGGGCGGAAGCTCTTGTCGAGGCCGTACAAGACCCCTGCTATTGTGGCCAGCCCGCCAGCGATGATCCAGGTGACCAGCACCACGCGTTCGGGATTTATGCCCGACAGAAGCGCAAGGTCTTCATTGTCGGAGAAGGCGCGCATCGATTTGCCGGTTCGGGTTTTCTGCAAGAACCAGAACAAAGCGGCCATCACGCCCACCGCCACAACGATGGTGATCACTTGCGTGGTGCGCAGGGCCAAACCCTCATCGAGACCCGTCATGTCGCGGAACTCACGCGCGCGCAGGAGGAACCGGCTGCCGTCGGCGAACGCTATATCGCCGGTCCCGATGAAAATGCGAACCAGTCCATTCATCATGAACATGACGCCCACCGAGGTCATCACGAAAATGACCGGATCAATCTTCCTGTTGCGATAATGTTTGTAGATCAGCTTATCGGTGCCCAGCACGAGCAGCGCCGTCGCAACCATCGCAAACGGCAGCGCAAGAAGCGCCACCGGAAAGATGCCCAGCGACAGCCCCATCGCTTGAAAGGCCCAGGTCAGGAAGATCGCAACCATCGTGCCGAACGCCATGGTGTCGCCGTGAGCGAAATTGGCGAAGCGCAAAATCGCATAGATCAGCGTGATGCCCAGCGCCCCGAGCGCGAGCTGCGCGCCGTAGGTCACCGATGGAATCAGAACGAAGTTTGAAAACAGCACCAGCGCGTTGAGAAGGTCGGCCATCAGGACTGATCCCCTCCCAGGAAGGTCGCGCGCACCTGTTTATCGGCGAGGAGCGCGGCGCCAGTATCGGTGTAGCGGTTGCCCCCTTCCACAAGGACATAGCCGGTATCGGCGATTTCGAGCGCCTGCCGGGCGTTCTGCTCGACCATGAGTATGGCGACGCCCGTCTTCGCAATCTCGAGGATGCGGTCGAACAATTCGTCCATAACGATTGGAGATACGCCAGCAGTTGGCTCATCAAGGATCAGAAGGGTCGGCTCCGTCATCATCGCGCGGCCCACCGCAACCTGTTGTCTTTGGCCGCCGGAAAGCTCGCCCGCTTGCTGATAGCGCTTCTCATAAACGGCGGGAAACAGTGCGTAGACCTTGTCCATGATGCCGGCGCCGCCGTCGTCACGCAGGAACGCGCCCATTTGCAGGTTTTCTTCGACCGTCATCGTTGGGAAAACATTGTTGGTCTGCGGGACAAGACCCATGCCAGCTTCGACGCGCTGCTGAGGAGCAACTCTGGTGATCTCCTGACCATCGAGCGTCACTGACCCACCGCGCAGGTTGAGCATGCCAAAAATGGCCTTGATGGCTGTCGACTTGCCCGCGCCATTCGGCCCGACGATGACCGCCACTTCGCCGCGATCACAGGCGATGGTGCAGTCCTGCAGGATGTCGGCTGCGCCGTAGCCGCCACGCATCTTATCGGCGACGAGAAGCGTCACGAAGCCGCCTCCGTAGCGCTGGGGGCCTCGCTTTCATGCTTGGCCGCTTGTTTGCGACCGACGCCAAGGTAGGCCTCGATCACGCGGTCGTCCTTTTGAACGACATCGGCCGGCCCTTCGACCAGAACCTTGCCTTCCGCCATCACGATCACCGGGTCGCACAGCCGCGAGATGAACGCCATGTCGTGTTCGATCATACAGAAGGTGTAGCCACGTTCCTTGTTCAGGCGGATGATCGCGTCGCCGATTGTGTTGAGCAGCGTCCGGTTCACGCCGGCACCGACCTCGTCGAGGAACACGATCTTGGCGTCGACCATCATCGTGCGCCCCAACTCCAGCAGCTTCTTCTGGCCGCCCGACAGGTTGCCGGCGCGTTCATCGACGAGATGGGTGAGGTTAAGGAAATCGAGAACGTCATCGACCTTGTCCGCGATGGCTTTCTCGCGCGAACGCACCGCAGAACCCTTGAACCACGCGCCCAAAAGGCTCTCACCGGGCTGGTCCGGTGGCACCATCATGAGATTGTCGCGAACTGTTAGGGATGAAAACTCGTGTGCGATCTGGAAGGTTCGCAGCAGACCTTTATGGAAGAGGCTATGCGCCGGTAAGCCTGTAATGTCCTCGCCGTCTAGTTCGACCTTGCCGGACGTCGGCGGGAAAGCGCCCGCGATCACGTTGAAAAGGGTGGTTTTACCGGCTCCGTTTGGCCCGATCAGCCCCGTGATGGTGCCCGTCCTGATCTCGACAGATGCCCCATCGACGGCGTGCACGCCGCCAAACTGCTTGTGAAGATCCGTGACGCGGATCATCGGGGAGCTCCATCGGCAGACGAGATAAGGAAAACGGATGTGTGCGGTTCAGAAAAAGGCTTGGCCGCCCCTTGGAGAGAGGCGGCCAAACACATCACGGGCGTGCGCTTAGCGAACGCGAACGGTTTCCAGTGAGCCGTCCTGAAGCTCGAACTCGTTGAAGACGCCGCTTGGCTCGCCAACTTCACCGAACTCGACACCAGTTGCACCGACATAATCGATATCACCGCCAGCAGCGATGATTTCCAGCGCTTTGGCCAGTTCGCCAGCAGCGATCGGCTCGCCTGGAGCGTTTGCAACGGCCATCATGTTGGCAGCTGCGGCTTCAGAGGTGTGATCACCACCAGCGGCCATGGCCAGAAGGATCAGTGCAGCCGCGTCATAAGACTGGCCGACGAACGGGCCTTCATGGTTGACGCCTGCTGCGTCAGCAACAGCCGGCCAAGGATTGTCGCCACCGACAGCTGATCCGGGCAGGGTGCCGAACCAGCTCTCAAGGTCAGCGCCCAGGTTCTCGACGAGCGAGGTTCCGAACATGCCGTCGCCGCCGACGAAAGTTTCGAACGCGCCGGTGTCGATGGCTGACCGGATCACGCCGAGACCGCCCCGGTCGACATAGCCAAGAACGACCAGTGCATCGCCGCCAGCGGCTGCCAGAGCGCCAACTTCGGCGGAATAGTCGCCGCGGCCATCTTCATGCGGAGCCGAAAGGGTGACAGAGCCGCCCATGCCCTCGTAGGCGGCGACAAATGCGTCGGCGAAGCCCTTGCCGTAATCATTGTTGGTGAAGGAAACGGCCACCTCTTCAATGCCGCGATCCATCACAACTTCAGCCAGAACGATCCCCTGCCGTGCATCTGACGGCGCGGTGCGGAAGAACAGGCCATTGTCTTCAATATCGGTTAGCGCCGGCGACGTGGCAGACGGCGAGATGTTGACGATGCCCTGCGGCACGGTTGCATTGTTGATAATGGCCGTCGTCACGCCCGAACAGTCGGCACCCATGATCGCGGCGACGCCTTCGGCTGAAATGAGGCGCTCAGCTGCCGCGGTTGCGGCAGCGGCGTCAACGCAAGTTGAGTCCGCGCGAACCGAGGTCACCACATGACCATCAAGGAAGAGGCCCGACTCGGAAATTTCACTCATGGCCAGTTCGGCACCTGCCGCCATGTCCGGCGTGAGCGATTCAATTGGGCCTGAGAAGCCCAGAATGACGCCGAGTTTCACTTCATGGCCTTCTGCCTGTGCGGCGACGCCAGATGCCATCAGCGCAGATACGCTCAGGCCGGCGAGAAGAAGCTTTTTCATCAGTACTGTTCCCTGTTTTTTTGCACGCGGCATAAAGCGCGTTTTATGTGAGCGGACCAACCTCGCGGAAGCAGCAGCCGGACGCGCGCATCGGCGTTTCTTAGGACAATCGCTTATGGCCGTGCAACTCTTGTTTGCAGTGCATGGTTAGTGGGCACTCCGGCGGTAGGGCCATCCTTGAGACTTACCGCCGGTCTTCAACGACGAGCCGCGTTCGCTGGTAGGCTTGCAGGCCTTCGATACCGCCCTCATGGCCGTAACCGGATTCGTCAATTCCGCCGAAGGGCGTCTCCGGAAGTGAGATCGCGATTGCATTGATGCCAAGCATCCCGACTTCAACCTCACGCGCAAAACGGTCGGCGGTCGTGCTGTTGGTGGTGAAGGCATAGCCGGCGAGGCCGACCTCTAGCCTGTTGGCGCGCGCGATCATCTCATCGACGCTGTCAACGGGTGAGATCGGGGCAACCGGGCCAAAAGGCTCCTCGTTCATCATATCCATATCATCGGTCATGTCGGCGAGGACGGTGGGCGCGTAGAACGAACCGAGATTGCCGACGCGTTCGCCGCCGGTTGTAACGGTCGCGCCTTTGGAAGTTGCGTCCTGTACGAGCCGCTCCATGCGCTCGACCTGCCGTTCGGCAATCAGCGGACCCATCGTGACGCCTTTATCGAGACCGTTGCCCACGTTGATCGCCTTCGATGCTTCGGTCATGCCATCGACGAAATCTGCATAGACCTTGCGTTCGACGAGGAAGCGCGTGGGAGAGATGCAGACTTGGCCCGCATTGCGATATTTGAAGCTGCTGGCGAGCTTCACTGCCTTGTCGAGGTCAGCATCAGCCGTCACCAGGACCGGCGCATGCCCGCCCAGCTCCATGGTGACGCGCATCAAGGTCTGCGCCCCTAAAGCTGCCAGATGTTTGCCGACAGGTACCGAACCTGTGAAGGATAGCTTCTTTGTGACGTTGGACGCGATCAAGTGCCGGGAGATTGTGTCAGGGACACCGAAGACAATCTGCAAGGCTCCGTCGTGCACGCCTGCTTCGAGGAAACATTTTGCGATCTCGACCGCCGTTCCTGGGGTTTCTTCGGAGGGCTTCAGCGTCATCGAGCAGCCCGCACCCAGAGCGTGAGCGATTTTCCGAATGACGTTGGTGCCCGGAAAGTTCCACGCGACGAACGCGCAGGCGGGCCCGACCGGCTCGCACACTGCATGATAGCGAGGTCCGGGCACCGATGACGGGATGATGCGGCCATAGGCGCGTTTTCCCTCTTCGCCGCACCACCGCGTCATGCCAATCACAAAGTCCATTTCGGTCTTCGCCTCGGCCAACGGCTTGCCCATTTCCATGGTCAAAACCTGCGCGATGGACGTCCGCCTTTCGGTCATCAGGTCGGCCGCTTTGTTCATCACAGCCTGCCGGGCGGCCGGGGTCTTTGAAGACCAAGAGTTGAAGCCTTTTTGAGCGGCCGCGAGTGCTGCATCAAGATCGGTGGAGCTGGCGTGGGGCACCTCGCCGAGCGTTTCACCTGTTGCTGGATTGATCACCTCATCGCGGTCGGTCGATGACCCGGAGGTCCATTTGCCGTCGATAAGCATGGCGATGGTGGGATAGGGAGCGGTGTCGGTCATGGAGACTTTCCGGCGAGACGTTAAGGGTTGGGCATGCCTAGTTGCTGGTTTGCCCATTTAAGGCTGCCCAAAATGGAGCGAGCATTGAGCGCCGCAAGTCCCCCATACGCTGCGATCCTTTCAGCGTGTAAACACACTGGATACTCCGTATGGGTGTTGAACGGGAGCAATGGCATCGGTCTTGCATTCTTTAGCTGCATAAGAGCAAGCTGATGACCGTGGAAATCGACATTCCATTAGTCTTTACCGTTCCGGACGAGACAAGCCCCGATCCGCTTGGGGCGTTCATGGCGCATGCGCCTTATTCAACCGCAGGCTATGCGCCGGCTCCACAAAGCCAGCTCTTGAGCGGGCTGTCGGTTGGGATCAAGGATCTCTACGACGTTGCGGGTTTGAAAACCGGTGCCGGTTCGCCTGCCTGGTTTGCGCAGGCTAAGCCGGCGCAGCGTTCAGCGCCCGCGGTTGTCGCGCTGCTTGATGCAGGTGCTCAGTTCGTTGGCAAGACCTTGACCGATGAACTGGCCTGGAGCCTGAACGGGGAAAACGTTCACTACGGCACCCCGGTCAATGTCGCCGCGCCGGGCCGGATTCCCGGCGGCTCGTCGGCAGGTTCCGCAGCGGCGGTCACGGGTGGATTATGCGATCTGGCGCTGGGCTCGGACACTGGCGGCTCGGTGCGCGCACCGGCAAGCTATTGCGGTGTATGGGGTATTCGACCGACGCACGGGCGGATTTCGCTGTCCGGGGCGGTCGCCTTGGCGCCGAGCTATGACACAGCCGGTTGGTTTGCACGTGATGCTCGTGTCCTGGCTTTGGCAGGTCAGGCACTTCTCAATGCTGACAACGCCGTGCCTCTGACCCCAGAGCGTTTGCTCGTTGCTGAGGAATTGTTTGAGCGGCTCGACGCGCCGCTGCGCGCACCGTTGTTGGAGAAGGTTCGCGTGTTGGCGCGTCGTTTAGGATTGGTGCCGGAGTTCGTAACCTTGTCTGCAACAGATGAGAGGGTGGGGGATGTTGCTGCGTGGCGACAGGCTTTCATCACCACCCAATCCGCAGAGGTCTGGGACGTACACGGCGATTGGGTTGAGCGGGAAAAACCTCAGTTTGGCCCCGGCGTGGGTGAGCGCTTTCTGGCTGCCCAATCCCTGCCTGCCGATGATATCGCTGAAGCACGCGGAAAACGCACCGCTGTTGCTGACCATGTCCGCGGTTTTTTGGGTGACGCGAGCCTTCTGGTTGTCCCGGGCGCTGCGGGCGTCGCGCCGCACAAGAATCTGGATCCAGAAACACTGCAGGAAATCCGCATGCGCGCGCTGGATATCTTATGTGTCGCTGGGATGGCGGGCTTGCCCCAACTGGCTATTCCAGCTCTCAAGACCCCCGAAGGCCCTGTCGGTCTGGGGCTGATCGGCCCCGCTGGTACCGATGAGGTCCTGTTAAATTTGGCGCAGGAGCTTGAAGAACTGTGAACGAGTTTGAACCCCTCCGTCCGCTTGGACCTAACAGTCGGAACAGCTGGAAGGTCAACGCACAGTCTGCCGATCTGGTCCGCCCGCCCTTGGAGGTCCGCGCCGCAATCGTGGCGAGCGAACCGAAGCCCGCGCGCTTTGACATCAATCGATCGGCGCTGATCGTGATCGATATGCAAAACGACTTCTGCCACGCCGACGGTTGGCTGGCGGGCATCGGGGTCGATGTTGCCCCCGCTGCGTCGGCGATTGCACCCTTGCAGCGGGTCCTACCAGCCGCGCGGGCAGTCGGCATGCCGGTATTCTGGGTCAATTGGGGCAACCGACCCGATCTGGCCAACATCTCTCCGGCGCTGCGTCACGTTTACGATCCGGCTGGACAAGACGTCGGACTGGGCGCGCCCATGGGCCCGCGCCGCGCACCTGTCCTTGAAAAGGGTAGTTGGGGCGCGGCCATCGTTGAACCTTTGATGACCGAGCCGACCGACATCTTTGTCGACAAACATCGGATGTCCGGTTTCTGGGATACGCCTCTCGACTCGATCCTGCGTAACTTGCGGGTCGATACGCTGTTTTTCGGTGGCGTGAACGCTGATCAGTGCGTCTACCACACGCTCGCCGATGCAAACTTCCTCGGCTACGACACCTTCATGTTCGAGGACGCCGCCGCGACCACCTCGCCCGAATATTGCATGCAAGCAACCATCTACAATGCGCGCCAGATCTTTGGCTTCACGCTGAAGGCCGATGCGTTTGTGACCGCCCTGGAAGGAGAGTCCCCATGAGTATTCAGATCGCAACGCCACCAGCTGATGCCGTCATGCGGACGCCGTCAGACCTCAAAGCCTACAAGATCAGCCCCAACGATACGAACTATTTTGCCTGCCTCGCGGATCCCGTTCAGGATGGTGTTCCGTTCACATTCATCGTTGAAATCTATGAGAAAGGTGGCGCAACACCGCCAAACACGCACACGGTGGCGCACGAGTTCTTTTTCATTCTCGAAGGCACCGGCAAGGGCTATTGCGACGGGGTCGAGGTCGACCTAGCGCCCGGTTCTTCGCTTCTGATCCCGCCGGGCAAAGAGCACGTTGTCGAGAACACGGGCGAAGGGAAGCTCTATGCCCTGTGCGCGATGGTCCCCAATGAAGAGTTCGCAGAGCTGATTCATTCCGGTCAGGAGGTACCCCTCACGGAAGAGGATCTGGCGGTGATCGGGCGCAGGATGCCGGTTGCGGCTTGATGGTCGATGTCAATCGAGCGGATGTTCTGGCCGAAGTGGAAGCCGTCTTCGCTGATTATGAGCGGGCCTTGGTGACCAATGACGTGAACACCCTCGACACGCTGTTTTGGAGTTCCGAGCACACCATCCGTTACGGCCCGGCGGAGAGCCTGTACGGGCAGGACGAAATTCTCGCGTTCCGCAAAGCAAGGCCTTCAACGGGGCTTGAACGCGCCTTGCGCCGCACGGTTATCACGACATTCGGGGCGGACATGGCGACAGCGAACACGGAGTTCGTCCGTGGCGACGGAGCGAAAATCGGCCGCCAATCGCAGACATGGGTACGCATGGAGGATGGTTGGAAAGTTGTTGCCGCCCATGTTTCGCTGCGCGACCGGGTGGAGGGAGATCCGTGACGCTGGCCTACGCGTTTGACCGGGAACGCTATGACCTTGAAGGGTTTCGAGGTGCCGTCAATGGCGTGAAGCTGTTTGACGACCCGGTCACCCTGAAGCGCCGCTCGCGGGACTATTACTGGTTCAGCCCAATCGCGAAAGCTGCGCTTGATGGGCTTCAAGCTGATCTCGTAGCGGTACCGGCCACCGTCGAAGAAGTCATCGCCATCGCATCCGCCGCGGCGCGTTTGCGCATCCCCGTGACCGTCAGAGGTTTCGGGACTGGGACCTATGGTCAGGCTGTCCCTCTGCATGGCGGGATTGTTCTCGATCTTTCCGAGATGACGGACATTCTCGAACTGGGGCCGACCGGTTTTCGGGCCATGTCCGGCGCCAAAGTCGACGCGGTGGAACGTGCGGCCCATGAACAGGGGCTTGAGCTGCGCATGCACCCGTCGACCAAGAAAATCGCCACCATCGGCGGCTACTTCTGCGGCGGCTCGGGCGGAATAGGCTCGGTTACTTGGGGCGGTTTGCGTGAAGAAGGTAATCTCCACGGTGCAACGGTGATCACCCTCGAAGATAGTCCACAAACCATCCGGCTTGAGGGTCTCGATACCAATCTCGTCAATCGCACATTTGGCTCGACCGGCGTCGTGGTCGACGTCGCCGCGCCGCTTGAGCCCGCGCGCGCCTGGCAGGACATGGTTGCCGCCTTTGATGATTTCGACGCCGCCTTACGCTTCGCGCACGATGTGGCCGCAGATCCCGGCATTGCTAAACGGCTGGTTTCGTTTCACGTTGCGTCCTGCGCGCATTATCTGCGGCCGCTCATTCCACAGCTCGAGGGGGGCAAGTGCGCGGTCCTCATGATGATTGACCAGCGCGACCTGCCGAAAATCGACCCAACGCCGATCATCGTCAGTGAGCCCTCCGATGCGCGTGAGGCCGATCCGAAAAAGCTGCCCATCTACGAGATGAGCTGGGGTCATACGACGTTGCACGCGGTCAAGCAGGACCGCTCGATTTCCTATTTGCAGACACTGTTTCCGCCCGGCCGCATCATCGAGACAGCCAGCGCAATGCATGCAGCACTCGGTGATGAATTACCGCTGCACATGGAATTCATCCGTTATGAGGGCGAGCTTGCCGCCAACGGCGCACAGCTGTGGCCCTTTACAAGCCCTGAGCGACTGAGCGAGATCATCGCGCTGCATGAAGATAACGGGGTTCCTGTCGCCAACCCGCACGTTTTCACCGTTGAGGACGGTTCACGCCACAAGCGTGTGCCCGGTGATCAGTTGGCTTTCAAGGCACGCGTCGACCCTTATGGACTGTTAAACCCTGGAAAGATGCCGAGCTACGTTCCGGTTCGTTCATAAGCTTTCGCTGATAAATGCCTAACCCTTAGGCAGCTTTAAGGGCATTCAGCGCCAATATTGGGCATGGCGTAAAATTGTGCGCTTCCTTAACCAAGCCAGCGTTGCCCCTGTTCGCGCAGCACAGTACCTCTACCATTACGGCGGTTTGCGGATGTGTTCTGCCGCCAAGATAATTCGCACCGACGCGCCTGGACGCGAAACGGCGCTTCAACAGGAGAAACGACAATGGGTCGAACACTTTTCACCCGCGGTATCATCGCTGCTGGCCTCACGGTCGGGCTTGGCGCAACAAGCGCGCTGGCCACCGATGTCCGCTTCACGATGGACTGGGCTTGGCAGGGGCCGCAGGCGTACGCGCTGATGGCGCAGGAATCTGGCTGCTTCGAAGAGGGCGGCGTCAACATCTCATTCGACCGTGGGTTCGGCTCCGGCCGCGTTCCGGTCGATCTGGCCGCTGGCACTTACGATATGGGCGTTGCGGACATCAATCCGACAATCAAGTTTCGCGCTGAGAACCCTGACAGCGACCTGATCGCGGTAGCCGTGCTGTTCGATGGCTCACCTCTTGTTGCGGTCGTTTCTGCCGATAGCGAAATCGTCGAGCCCAAGGATTTCGAGGGGACAACGCTCGCCGCTCCAGACTTCGACGCCGGTCGCCAGCTTTTCCCGATTTTTGCAAAAGCCAACGAGATCGACGAGTCCACCATCGAGTGGATTTCCGTGAGCCCCGAACTGCGCGAACCGATGCTGGTGCAGGGTGAAGCTGATGGGGTAACGGGCTTCATCACCTCCTCAACGATGAGCCTGGCGCGCCTTGGCATGACCGAAGACCAGCAACGCGTGTTCCGCTACAAGGATTACGGCGTCGAGCTGTACTCAACCTCTATCCTGACAAGCCGCGCATTTGCCGAAGCCAATCCCGAGGCTGTAACGACCGTCGTGGGTTGCATGCTGGAAGGCCTGAAGATGGCCATTGCCGACCCTGATGCGGCTATTGCCGGGCTGGCGGAGTTCGAGCCACTGACCGACGTGCCGATCGAGCGCCAGCGCTGGCAGATCTCGATTGATGAGATGATCATGACGGACAACGTCAAGGAAAATGGCATTTCGTCGGTGGACGAAGAGCGGTTTAATCTGGGGATCATCGAAGTTGAGAATGCATACGACATTCCCAATTCCCTGACGATGGACGACATTTATACCGACGCGTATCTTCCCTCGAAAGAAGATCGCATGCTGCCAACGATGTAAGCGGAAACGCATGATGACACGGTATGCCGGGCTTGGACCTCGTCCTCGCCTGGTATCCGTCACAGGCGAGCACATGATCCGAAGGCAGCGGCCGGAGAGACCTGCATGAGTGGTGGATTTGTTGAGCTTGACGATGTTTCGCTGCGCTACGGCGGCGAAGAGTCGGGAACGCTGGCGCTGTCCGGTGCTAATCTGAAGGTCGACAAGGGCGAATTCATCGCTGTGGTTGGTCCCTCGGGATGTGGCAAATCCACTTTGATGAAAGCCATGTCTGGTCTGTGGCCGGTGACATCAGGCGGCGTGCGCGTCGCTGGTCAGTATGTCGACGGGCCACTTTCCATCGTTGGCATGGCGTTTCAGGCCGCGACCTTGCTTCCGTGGCGCAACACGATCGACAATGTGATGTTGCCGCTTGAGATTGCGCAGCCCTATCGTTCCCAGCTTTCGTCTCGCAAGGAAGAGTTTCGCGAGAAAGCGCGGAGTCTTTTGAAGCTTGTCGGCCTTGAAGGGTTCGATGAGAAGTACCCTTGGCAGCTTTCAGGCGGGATGCAGCAGCGGGTTTCGCTTTGCCGTGCGCTGATCCATGAGCCTGAACTGTTGATGCTCGACGAACCATTCGCGGCCCTCGACATGTTCACGCGTGAAGAGCTGTGGGGCGTTCTGCAGAACGTATGGATGGCGAAGAAGCCGACCATCATTCTCGTCACGCACGATCTGCGCGAAGCGGTGTATCTGGCGGACAAGGTTTACGTCATGAGCGCGCGACCGGGCCGCATGATCCATGAACGCGATATCGAGTTTGCCCGCCCGCGCCAGCTGGACATCACCTTCCGCCCCGATTTTGGCGGAATCGCGCAGGATTTGCGCGATCATATTTACACCGCGCGCTCAGACGAAAGCGCCCCTGTCGCGCCGATCCCGGCGGCAGCTGAATAGGCGAGGAGCTCGCAACAGATGGTCGACACCACCGCACAAACGCAAACCCCGGCTCCATCGTCAGCTGCGGCGCAGCCTTCTCGTAAAACCGGGGGCTTGAAGCTCAGCAGCAAGCAGCTGGAACGCATCATGCCGTGGCTTGTGGTGTTCAGTTTGTTTGCAATTTGGGAGGGGACGGTTCGGCTGTTCGACTTTCCGCAGTTCATTCTGCCCGCGCCGACGGTCATTTTTGAATCCATGTGGCAATGGCGCGTTCCCATTATCGACAACGCCATGCAGACTGCGTTCACCACGGTGGTCGGCTTTGGCATAGCTATCGTTTTCGGTCTGGTGACGGGCGTTCTGATCGGCTCGTCTTCACTCGTCTACAACGGCTTCTATCCGGTCCTGATCGGCTTCAATTCCATCCCGAAGGTGGCTGTGGTTCCGATCCTCGTCATTTGGTTCGGTATCGGCACCGTGCCTGCGATCATCACCGCGTTCCTGATCTCGTTTTTCCCTATTCTGGTAAACGTCGCGACCGGCATTGCCACGGTGGAGCAGGAGCTTAAGGACGTGCTGCGTGCGCTCGGCGCGTCCAAGCGCGACATCATCATGAAGGTCGGCATACCGCGCTCGCTGCCGTACTTTTTTGCGTCGCTGAAGATCGCGATCACCGTTGCATTCGTTGGCTCGATCATTGCGGAGACCGTCGCCTCCAACAAAGGCATTGGCCATCTCATGATCCAGGCGTCCTCACGGTTTGAGGTGCCTCTGGTGTTTGCCGGTTTGATGGTAACCGCGATCATGGGCGTGCTGATGTATCTTGCCGCGAACTTTGTTGAGCGCCGCATGACCGGTTGGGCGACGCGTTCGCAAGGCGACCCGGCAAGCCAGGTCTGATTGGTTTCAGCTACCCGTGAGCAAAAGCTGGCCGTTTAGAACGGCCCCTTGTTTTGCAAATGGCCCGCTTGTTGCTTGGCCGTTCAGCGAATAGCGCGGCCTTCCGCATTGAAGAAGTGGGTGTGCCCGTCCTGGAACGCGAGACCGACATGAGCCCCGACTTCGAATACGTCTGACCCCGGTGCGCGAACGGTCAGCGTCTGCTCATCGTCGAGCGTCACGTACAAATAGGTATCGGCGCCAAGATACTCGATCACGTCGATCCGGCCGTGGACGAGGCCTTCGCTATCCGGGGTTATGGTGATGTGCTCGGGCCGGATCCCGACACGCGCGGCGGACGCGCCGCCCTGGCCGTAGGGAAACAGCCCAGAGCCGTGTCCCGAAACGGTGAAGCTGTCGCCGGACGTGGTGCACGGCAGCACGTTCATCTTTGGCGAGCCGATGAACTGCGCGACGAAGAGGTTTCCGGGCCGTTCATACAGTTCCCGCGGGCTTCCAACCTGCTCAATCTGGCCTGCCGATAGCACGACGATCTTGTCGGCGAGGGTCATCGCTTCGACCTGATCGTGGGTGACGTAGATCATCGTTGCGTTCAGGTTCTGGTGCAGCTTGGCGATCTCGAAGCGCATCTCAACGCGCAAGGCCGCATCGAGGTTCGACAGCGGTTCATCGAACAGGAACGCTGCCGGCTCGCGGACAATGGCCCGTCCGATCGCCACCCTCTGACGCTGGCCGCCGGACAGCGCTTTCGGCCTACGGTCAAGGTAGTCGTCGAGCTTCAGGACATTGGCCGCATAGGCGACTTTTTCTTCGATCTGCGGTTTGGCAATGCCGGCAGTCTTCAGTGGAAAGCCGACATTCTCGCGCACCGACATGTGGGGGTACAGCGCGTAGGACTGGAAGACCATGGCGAGGCCCCGCTCGGAGGGTGGGGCGGTCGCGACCGATTTGCCATCGATGAGGATGTCGCCGCGGCTGGTCTCTTCCAGGCCCGAGATCATGCGTAGAAGCGTCGATTTTCCGCATCCTGACGGGCCAACGAAGATCACGAACTCGCCATCGTTGATCTCAAGGTCAACGCCCTTGATGACTTGCAGATCGTCAAACCATTTTTCGACCGCCTTCAGTTCAATCGCGCCCATAGTTCCCCCTGATCAAATCCTCGATGTGGGCACGGCGGTTGGCGCCCACGGTGCACCGATGGCGGCGAATTGCAGCCATGCCGCAGCGGTCCATGAGAAGGCCACCCCGCCCGCCGGGTTGCCGTTGTTGCAATCGAAATACTCCGCAAAGCCCGCGCTGCGGATGAGTGTTCGGGTGTCGTCCCACACCTGCAAAGCTTCGCGAACATGGCCGTGGGTAAACAGGCCCCGTCCGATCATCATATTCATGAAGGCCCATACCGGCCCACGCCAGTAGCGCTTGGGATCGAAAACAGGTGTGTCGGGATCGTGGCTGGCGACGCCGTAACCGGTCTTGCGGCGGATGCGATGATAATGCTCCAGCATGGCGCGCTTTTGCCGGGCGCTGCCGGTTTCGGCGAAAAAGCAAAGCAGTGCTGCGTTTGAAACGCCGAGGCTATGCTGCGAGGACCTCAAATCGAGCGAGGTGAACGTTTGTTGCTCCTCGTCCCAAAGGCGCTGCGTTCCGGCTTCCCCGCGCGCGATCCACTCCTCAAGGTCCGCCATATCGTCCAGTTTCTTGAGCGTCTGCGCCATGCGCATCAGGGCACGATCAGCGGCGAGCAAAATGAAGGTGGAGCCCGGGTCGGCGACAAAGAACGGGTTGCGGGTTCCTATATCGCGGGCGTTCCAGCCCAGCGATCGTCCGAACTCAACTAGCGCGATATAGCGGTTGTATTCCTCGTGGGTCGGTCGCATGGCCGCATCAACATGCTGCAAGTCCCGCCGCTCATACGGCGTGACGTTGGAGCCGTCGACGGCTTCCATTGCATCGTCCCAGTCGGTGCTGTTGTCACGACCTGACTCCCATGGGTGGGTAACAGCCACGACCCCCAGCTGCCCCGGGTCGCGGTAATCGTGCCACCAGCGATGCCAACGCATGAGCGCGTCGAAAACGCGCGATGCGCGCTCAAGGCTGCTGCGCCCTTCACTGCGTTTAAGTAGCTCCTCGGCGCAAAAGGCTGCGACGGGAGGCTGGGAAATGCCGGACGTGGCGATGGGCCGCTGGGTGTCCCAAACCGACGGGCCGGGGAAGTAGGAGGGAACCTCCTCGTGGAAGATGATGTGGGGGATCATTCCATCTGGCCACTGATGGGTGACCAGCGTTTCGATTTCGGTCCACGCGCGATCAAGATCGAACGCCCCGAAGCCCATCGCGACGATCGCTGAATCCCAGTTCCACTGGTACGGATACAGGCCCGCTGTTGGCACCGTGTAGCCGCCACGATCATTACCGGCGATGATCGATTGTGCAGCTTGGGTCAAAGCTTCATCAGAAATCGGCAACACATCTTCGAGGGCCACAAGGCTATCCCTTTACTGAGCCGGCGGTCAGGCCCGCCACCAGAAACCGCTCGAGCCATAAAAAGATCACGAGCACCGGCACCGTCGCAACAACCGCGCCAGCCATGAGATGCTGCCTTGGGACTTCCGAAGAATTGAGAGAGACGACCCCGCGCGAGAGCGTGAAGATCGAGGGGTCGTCGAGGAACATGAACGCGAAGAGGAACTCGTTCCAGGCGATCATGAACACGTAGAGCGAGACCGAAGCGAGCGCGGGCAGGGCAAGCGGCAGCGTGATCTTCATGATCACGCCAAACCGTGTGAGGCCATCCATCAGGCCCGCTTCTTCAAGCTCAGCCGGCAGGCCTTCAAAGTAACCCTTGAGCATGTAGAGCGCGACCGGCACCGTTGTGGCCGGATAAACGATCAACAGGCCGAGAAGCGAGTTCCGCAGCCCCAGCTGCGAGAAGACCGCGTAAAGCGGGATCACCAGCACGATAGCCGGGACCATGTAGATCAGAAGGATAGAGCGTGCGAAGGCTTGCCGACCTGTGAAGCGCAGCCGCGCAACCGCGTATGCGCCCGGGATCGAAAACAGCAGCGTCAGGATGACCGTCGCTGTCGAGACGATGAACGAGACCAGCAGATAGCGGCCGAAATTGAATTGTGTGAACAGTTCGATGTAGCTGGAAAACAGACCCTCGGCGCCGCCTTCGAAGCTGATAGACAGGTCGAGCGGGTTGGCGAGAAGCTCCGACTGGTTTTTCAGCGATGTCATGACCATCACGTAGAAGGGCAGGGCAACCATGACCGTGAAGATCACGTAGCCTAGACCCTTCATCGTGCGGATGAACGCTTCTTCGCGTTTGTAACGCGAGACTCCCGTAATGGGCAGGTCGCCGATGATGACCGCGCTGCCGACGACCGTGAGATAGGCGAAGATGGCCAGCGCGACCGCTTGTGCGGCCGGGACGTTCTCTACGCTGAGGCCGAAGGGCATTGCGAACGTGACCGCCAGAAGCGCGACCAGCAACACGATGGCTGCGACGATCTTCGCGCGCAGACTTTGGCGTGCATGGGGCGGGTTCGCGCCGAGATAGACGCCCATCAGCAGACCGGCAAGCGCGGCGGAGCCTGCGGGCGGGGCGGCAAAAGCGCCGGTGACGAGGCCCAGCGTCACGCCAACGACGATCATGACGACAAAGCCGCTCAGCGCGCCGATGGCTGCGCTCATGATCGTGCCTGCGCCAAGGCCAAAGCCGCCTTGCGGTGCTTCATCAGCCGACCGATCCGGGGAGAGGGAAGTGTCCATCGTGGCCATGATCAGGCACCTCCCTCTTTCGGCGAGAAGCGGAAGAAGACCAGAGCAAACGCGAGCAGGACAAAGAACACGACCACGGCAACCGCTGCGCCCGCGCCGAGGTTCGACAAAGCAAACCCCTGCTCATAGACCTGGACGGTGAGGGTGCGTGTCCCCGCTGCGCCCCCGGTCAGCAGGAAGATGTCGTCAAACTTGTTGAAGGTCCAAATGAAGCGCAGCAGAAACAGGACCGAAAGAATGCCGATCAGTTGGGGTAATGATAGGTACCAAAATTGCTGCAGCGGTGATGCGCCGTCGATTTCCGCCGCTTCGTACATGTCGGTGGGAACAGCCTGCATTGCTGCCAAGATGAACAGGAACGAAAGCGGGAAGTAGCGCCAGGCCTCGAACGCGATCACGGTCGAAAGGGCGACGGGGAACTGAAAGGTCAGACCGAGGATCGTCACATCGACTTCACGAGTGCCGAAAAAATTGATCGGTGCACCTATAAGCCCCATCTCGACGAGCATCGCGTTTATTGTGCCCGAAAACGGATCAAGCAGGATCAGCCAAGTGAAAGCGACCGCGATGACCGGGGCGACATAGGGGAACAGCAACAGTCCGCGCAAGATACCGCGCCCCTTGAAGGCCGTATTGAGAAGTTGCGCCGCGAACAGGCCAACCACCAGCGCGCCGGCGGTCGAGAAAACCGTGTAGTAGATGGTGACGCGCAAGACCGACCAGAACTCGGAGGCCGAGAAAACGCGCTGGAAATTTTCGGCTGTGAAATCAAGGCTGGTCAGCACATTGACGCCAGACCCTGTGACCAGGGGATCGGTGTCACGCACATCGGAAGGCGCGTCAAGAAACGCCTGGGTAACCTCCGCTTCAAGCTCGAAACGTTCACGGAACCCGCCTTCGAGATCACCAAGCGCGCAAGTCAGATTACGGCCGTCCAACGTGCACCGCTGATCGAGCGCAGTGACCGTCAGGCCAAGGGGAATGGTATCGCTGAAGCCCGCTTCGATGACCGGTCGCTCCGGCGATGAGTTGCGGATGCGGTACTGAAGTTCCACCACATCGCCCACCGCGTCAGCGTCGCCGCGCAAGCGTTCGGTGACCAGCGCTGTCGGCGCGCGCAAATCCGCCAATTCCACCGGTTTGACCGATATCCAGAAATTGGCCAGCAGCGGCCCCAGAACAACGAGAATGATGATCAGCGCGGTGGGTAACAACATGCCCAACGCAAGCTTTGCTTCGCGCTTGCGCATCGGACCCGCGCCTCTTGGAGGCTTGGCTTCGGACTGCTGGACTGCAGCAGCAGGTGTGTTTTCAGCCATCGACATCTGGGATGCCTCGAAAAATGGCGGCATTGCCGCCTGTCAGGCAATGGGAGGCGCGCACGATCGTGTGCGCGTCTCCTTCACGTGTTGGCATTTATTCGACTGCGGCCGCCAACTCTTCGTTGATGATCGCAACGGTCGCCGCCGCATCGCGTTCGCCGTCGATGAACTCGCGCACATACCGATTGATGATCTGCGTGTTGATAATCTGCGATGCGATGGAAAGCTGATTTTCGCTGACGCCCCAGCGATCCGCCGTTTCGAGACCCGAAACGATCTCCGAGATCACCTCTGCAGGGTAGAGATCGGATAACGGAGCGCGGCGATCAACGCCGACATCAAGCATCGACCAGGCATCGACAAACGCGGTTGGGTCATCGGACGTGCCGCGGCGGACCGGGAACTTGCCTTCGGGCGCAATGGACAAGGTCGATGTGTAGCCATCACCCATCGAAAACTCGACAAAGGCTTGTGCTGCATCGAGGTTCGCGCCGGATGTGATGCCCATGTAGCGGATGTCCGCCCACGCAGCGCCATCGGGGTTGGACGGACCCGAGAAGGTGGTCACGATGCCGGTCTTGGAGGCAAGCTCTGATGATGTTGGGTCATCATTGATGGTAGGGGGTGCGCTGTCGCGCAGGCCTGCCAGTTCATCAAGGATGAAGGGCGACCAGATGATCATCGCCGCCTGCCCGGCGAAATACAGTTCGCGCGACTGTTGCCAGAACAGATCGCCCGGAGGGGACGCTTCGGCGATGGCCTTGTAGAATTCGAGGACCTCGACGGTGGCCGCTTCATCCAGCGGAGCAAACCCATCGGCCGAGACCGGTGAAACGCCGTTCGCCAGGAAGACATGTTCGAGCACCTGGCTCATGAAGTTCTCGTCGATCTTTGTCGCGGCGACGAAACCGAACAGTTCTGGCGGATTGTGCAGCGCTTCGACGGCAGCCAGAATGTTGGCGTAGGAGGTGGGTGGCTCAAGGCCTGCTTCTTCAAACAGATCAGCGCGGTAGACCACCATCTGGGTCCAGCCATCGACGGGGACCGCAGCGTACAGCTCGGCTTCAACGGACGCCATTTCCAACGCGCCGGGCGCGAACGTGTCTGCGCCCAGATCATCGATGATGTCCGTTGCGGCATCGGGGTCGAGGATGCCCGCTTCCGTCCATGGGAAGACATATTGGAGCGTGTGGTAGATCACGTCTGGCAGGTCACCAGCAGCGAAGGCGGCCGTTGCACGGGTGCCCAAGTCAGACTCGGTCACCGGAATGACCTCGACTTCCGTCCCTGTTGCTGCTTCGAAGTCGGCGGCCATCTGCTGTTGGATGGCCAGTCGCTCGGGCTGCTCTTCGGTGGTCCAGAAACGGATGGTTTCGGCGTTGGCGGCGCTTGCAAGCATGGTCGTTGCGAGCAGTCCGCTCAACAGCGCGGTGGTGCGCGTCATGGGTGATCCTCCCAGATCGTTTGAAGCCTCTTGCGGGCATGGGGCATCTTGGCGTGCCCGCAGGCCCTGTTCATCAGGGCTCGGTCAAATTGGGTAGCCAATAATGCCGGTCCCGTCCAGCCTTCAAACCGGTGTCGAGATGCGCCAGCGTGGCAAGTTGAACGCGACCGGTGACTAGCTGCGCCAGCGCAAAACGCGATTTTCGATCAAGCCGAGCAGGAAATTCATCAGGACGCCAAGCACCGAAAGGATAATTACGCCGGCGAACAGCCGCTCAAGATCGTAGAGCGATCCCGCTTCGAGAATGTAGGCGCCAATCCCGCGCCGTGCGCCCAGCATCTCGGCGGCTACCAGCAAAATGATCCCGATGGCGACCGAGACGCGAAGCCCTGAAAAGATGCCGGGCATCGCACCAGGCAAGACGATCTTGCGCACGATGGATGCCCAGGACAGCGAAAAGCTCTGACCCATGCGGATCAGTGTGCGATCGACATTGTCGACCGCGCCATAGGTTGCGACAACCATCGGCGTGAAGGTTCCCAGCGCAATCAGCGCGTATTTCGACCCTTCGCCGATGCCGAACCAGATGATGAACAGGGGGAGAAGCGCGATTTTGGGGATGGGAAAGATCGCCGCCACCAGCGGCACAAGGCCGGATCTCGCGTAAGAAAACAGCCCGATCATGATCCCGACGGCGACCCCTGCAGCGCAGCCCATCGCCGTGCCGACGAAAAACCGCGTCAGAGACGGCAGAAGATGATCGATCAGGGCGCCGGTGCGCCAGAGTTCACCGAAAGTACCCGCAACATCGCCAGGGCGCGGCAATGTCAGGCTCGAGATGAAACCGTACCGCGTTCCCAACTCCCAGATCAGTACAAGCGCCGCAAAGACCACAGGGCCAATCCAGTAGATGGTGCGCGTTCGGAACCCGCCGCCGCGGAAGCGCACGGACGTATTGGACGTATTCGACGTGCCTGGGCGCGAGCCCCCGCTCGAGACCTCAGCCATGAACCAGCTCCTGATCGGCCGCCTGAGCCTCTTCGCGCATCAGATCCCACAGCCTTGCCTCGGTGGCGACTAGGTCGCTGTCGGTGCGAGAGCGCTGGTCGAGGGGTGTTTCAATGCTGATGATCTCGCGGATGGTTCCCGGCCGTCGCGACAGGACCACGATGGTGTGCCCCAACCTCACCGCCTCGGCGAGATTGTGCGTTACGTAAACAGCGGTGAAGCGCTCACGGGCCCACAGCGCAATGAGATCATCCATCAACAGTTCGCGGGTCTGGCTGTCGAGGGCCGAAAGCGGCTCATCCATGAGCATGACGGCAGGGTTGACGGACAGCGCGCGCGCAATCGCGACACGCTGCTTCATGCCGCCTGAAAGCTGTTTGGGAAGCGCGTCGGCAAACTCGGTTAGTTTCGTCCGGGCCAGCACATCGGCGATGATGGCAGCTTGTTGCGCGGCACCGAGGCCGTGGTCTTCAAGGACGAGCGCGATGTTGCCCGCTACCGACCGCCACGGAAGCAGCGCAAAGTCCTGGAAAACATAGGTTAGCGGATTGAGGCTGCCTGCCGGCGGTTCTCCGCGCTGCACCACGCGCCCCGCGCTTGGTCGCTCGAGCCCGCCGATCAGGCGCAAAAGCGTCGATTTTCCGCAGCCCGATGGCCCAATGATCGAGACGATCTGCCCCTGCCGGATATCCAGATCGATTTGGCGCAGAACTTCCAGATGGCCGTACTCGTGCGAGAGCGCCTCGATAGCAAGGTCCATATGGCCTGCGCCTTATCTCACCAGAAGCAGTGGAGCCCGCTTCTGGTTCTGCTGTGAAAAGCCTGTTCGTCAGGCCTTACATGGTCTCCACGTACGATCCGTCCACCAGATTGTCCATCGATGCGCTTTCATCGATCAGCCCTTCGGATTTGAACCAGTTCATCTGGTTTTCAAGCGAGGTGGTGTTCAGCGCCGCGCCTTCATTGATCCGCATCGCACCGTTGACGATCGCCGGACGCGCGGCATCAAGCTCACGGTCGGTGTAGACGTATTTGTGGATGAGCTGGACCATCTCCTCAGCGCCGTCCTCGCCTTGCGTCTTATCGACAAGGGCCGCGTTGAAGTCGGCGGCACCGCGCGAGAACGCAGCGATGAACGCTTCACTTTTCGCGCGCTCATTGGCGGCGTTGTCCGACGAGGTGAACACCGTCGTCACCTGATAGTTGGGCAGATAGTCAGCGACATCCCCGATGATGTGGACGGCACCGCTGGCGTCGAGCGGCTTGGCGATGTGAGGAACAATGGACCAGGCATCGACCTGATCGGACCGCAGGGCCCCGATGATGTTGCCGACGCCCTGGAGTGGCTGGAACTCGACCTCGACCCCTTCGGCTTGGGATATCTTAGAGCCCATATAGTGGAACGACGAGCCGGCTTGCGTGACGGCCCATGTCCGCCCTCCGAGGGCTGACGGGCTGTCGACACCATCCGCCAGCGCTGCGTTCGAGACGACGATTTTCTGCCCGTCGATGCCCTGCTCTTCGGACAGAGCACCACCGATAACTTTAGTTGCTCCGCGCTCGGCCAGTGAGATCAGCGCACCGGAAACGGCGGTCACCGCGAAATCGGCGTCGCCCGCAGCGATCGCCAGAGCCATCGGCTGAGCGGCCTGGAAAAACTCGAAGTTCACATCGAGCCCGGCGTCGTCGAAGTAGCCTCGCTCGAAGGCAACAAAGCTTGCGGCGTGGCTGGTGAAGCGAAGTGCGCCAACGGTGATGGCTGTGTTGGCATAGGCGGGTCTGCTGAGAAGTGGGGCAGCGGCCGCTGCGCCCATCAACCCCATGGTCTGGCGGCGTGTCAGCTTGGTCATGATGTTCTCCCTCATCTCGCGCGCTTTTGTCTCGTTGTTTTTGGCTGCGCGTTTGTGGGGCAGGGATAGGCGAGTGCGGTAAGGGTGGCAAGACTGGTTCCGCAGCGCCTACGCTCGTGCCGCCGACTGCCTAAGTGGCCCGGTCTCCGAACCACATGCGGCGTAACAGCTCCGTGCCGCGCATTTCATGCATGGTAACCGCAGCCAGGTGCACAGCGATGAACCCGATAAGCGTAAACGCAATGAATGTATGCGCTGCTCGCGTCGGCAGGTCGTCGAAGGTTGCTGGGAGCGGATCGCCTGAGCCGAAAAACACGATCGCCGGCAAGCCCGCCATCACACTCATGGCCATGCCGGTGCCGACCATACCGAAGACGAGGGCATATGCCAGTAGATGCACGGGACGCGCGATGCGGTTGAGAAATGCCGACCCGCTGTCCGGCTCGGGCGGCTTGCTTGTGCGGAAGCGGACAATCAGCCGAACGGTGATCAAGATGGCGATCAGGCTGCCGGCTATCATGTGCCCGAAAAGCGCTCCGATCTTGTCGGGTGAATCATTGGGGATGCCGTCGAGGATCGCCATGCCACCAATCAGCGACATGGTCAGCAGGATCGCCAATGCCCAATGCAGCGCCACAAGCGCTGGGTGATAGCGGTTGACGCCCGATGGGTTCGCTTGTGCCATGGTCCATTCCTCGAAGCTTTGGCCGCTCTGCGCTACCCGCTTAGACTAGCGCGACTATGTGGATCGGCCAGTGAATTTGCTCAAAGCCTGGAGCTTCAGCGCGGCTTCACGCCGTTCAGGATGATCGATAGCACGGCTTGGCTGGCCTGCTCATGAAAACCCGGACTGCGCGGTTGCCCGCCGGTGACGGCGTCGATCTGAGCGTCGAAGTCGGCATAGTGCTGCGTCACAGACCAGATCATGAAGATCAGGTGGTAGGGGTCGACCGGCGCCATCTTGCCCGTATCGATCCAGTGCCGAATGATCCCGGCTTTTTCATCGACAACGCTTTTCAGGCGACCTTCGAGAAAGTCCTTGAGGATCGGTGCGCCGGCAATGATCTCGGACGCGAAAAGGCGGGAAGCTTCCGGCCTGTCCATCGACATTTGCATCTTGAGGGAAATGTAGCGCCGCAGTTCCTCCACGGGATCGCCTTGCGGATCAAGGGTCAGAAGGGGACTGAGCCACTCCTCCACGATCTGCTCCAGACAGGAGCGATAAATCGCTTCTTTCGACGGGAAATAGTAAAGCAAGTTGGGCTTGGACATGCCCGCTTTGCCGGCGATCGCGTCAATGGTTGCTCCATGATAACCGCGCACGGAAAACTCGGTCATCGCAGCTGATGATATTGCGGCGCGATTGGCGCGCTGAATGCGGCTTGCTTTCGGCACGGCCTGCCCTCCTCCTTTGCCGCCTAAAATCTAACGCGTGAAATGGATTGCGCGCAAGTTACTCTTTAAGATCAATGGCATTGGACCAGTTGGTCAAAATCTTGACGCGGGCGGCGCGGCGGTCTTCACTGCAAACGGTTCGATCATTGGGGACGCGACACAGGGGAACGCACAATGGGCATGCAAGGCAGCCAGCCTGGGGAAAATCTTCGGATCAATCCCGATCGGCTTTGGGATACCATTCACGAGATCGCTGAGATCGGCCCGGGCGTTGCCGGTGGCAACAACCGGCAGACCGTTACCGATGAGGATGGCGAGGGCCGCAGGCTGTTCCAGCGCTGGTGCGAAGAGGCCGGCCTGACGATGGGCGTCGACGAGATGGGCACCATGTTCATGCGGCGCGAAGGGACGGACCCTGACGCGCTGCCCGTCTATGTCGGTTCGCACCTCGACACGCAGCCGACCGGTGGGCGCTATGATGGCGTGCTGGGGGTGCTGGCGGGCCTTGAGATCGTGCGCACGCTCAATGATCTCGACATCAAGACCAAGCACCCGATTGTTGTGACCAACTGGACCAACGAAGAAGGCACACGTTTTGCGCCGGCCATGCTGGCGTCCGGCGTTTTCGCAGGCATTCATGCGCTCGATTGGGCCTATGACCGCGTCGACGCGGAAGGGAAAAAGTTCGGCGACGAGCTGGAGCGCATCGGCTGGAAGGGCGAGGAAAAGGTTGGTGATCGCAAGATGCACGCCTTTTTTGAGCTGCACATCGAACAGGGCCCGATCCTCGAAGCCGAAGGCAAGGATATTGGCGTTGTCACGCACGGGCAGGGGCTGCGCTGGATCGAATGCACGGTGACAGGCAAGGAGAGCCATACGGGTTCGACGCCGATGCCGATGCGAAAGAATGCGGGGCGTGGCCTCGCGCAGATCACTGAGCTTGTGCACCAGATCGCGATGGACAATGCACCCAACGCGGTGGGCGCCATCGGTCATATCGACGTCTACCCCAACAGCCGCAACATCATCCCCGGCAAGGTGGTCTTCACCGTGGACATCCGATCGCACGAATTGGACCGGCTCCAGCGGATGGTTGCGCGTTTTGAAGAGGAAGCGCCAAAGCTGTGTGAGGCGATCGGCGTTGAACTGTCGTGGGAAAGCGTCGGTTCGTTCGACCCGCCTGCCTTCGACGAGGGCTGCGTGACGATGATCCGCGAGGCGGCGGAGCGTCTCGGCTACAGCCACATGAACATTGTGTCTGGCGCGGGGCATGACGCCTGCTGGATCAACCGGCTGTACCCGACCGCGATGGTCATGTGCCCCTGCGTCGATGGCCTGTCGCACAATGAGGCCGAAGAGATCACCAAAGAGTGGGCGCGCGCCGGGGCGGATGTGCTGTTCCACGCGGTGGTGGAGAAGGCGGAGATCGTGGGGTGAGTGAAGCGTTCTTCACTTGGCGCGAGGCCCCGGATCAAGTCCGGGGCTTAGCCAATACGAGCCAAGCCCCGGACTTGATCCGGGGCCTCCTGGCTCATTCGCAAGTCCCGGCCTTGAGCCGGTACCTCGAGCGCGTGGCACGCCGATGAGCTGCCGATGAGCTTCTGGGTCTACATTCTCGCAAGCCGGCCTCACGGCGCCGTCTACGTTGGCTCAACTGGAAACTTGCACCAGCGCGTTGAGCAGCACCGATCTGGCTCGGTTTCGGCGCACACCAGACGCTATGATATTCATACATTAGTCTGGTGCGAAGAGCATGGAGAACGCCACTTGGCAGTCAAACGAGAGCATCAAATCAAACGCTGGAGGCGCGCTTGGAAAGATGCGCTCATCCCAGAAATGAACCCGACTTGGCGTGATTTGAGCGCTGAACTTATCGGCTAGAACTGCGCGAGGTCCCGGATCAAGTCCGGGACTTTGCGAGATCGGGAAATGACCCCGGATCAAGTCCGGGGCTTGGCTCTACACCCTTCAAGCCCCGGACTTGATCCGGGGCCTCGAGCACAATGAGGCACCAACCATGACCACCACCATCAAGAACGGCACGATCGTCACCGCCGATCTGACCTACAAGGCCGACATTAAAATCGAAGACGGCAAGATCGCCGAGATCGGGCCGAACTTGTCCGGCGGGACCGAATTGGATGCATCTGGCTGCTACGTGATGCCCGGTGGGATCGACCCGCATGTGCATCTCGAAATGCCGTTCATGGGAACCTACTCGTCGGACGATTTCGAGAGCGGCACGCGCGCGGCGCTTTCTGGCGGCACGACGATGGTGGTCGATTTCTGCCTGCCGAACCCCGAGCAGAGCCTTCTTGAGGCCATCGACCGCTGGGACAACAAATCGACCCGCGCGAACTGCGACTACTCCTTCCACATGGCGATCACCTGGTGGGGTGAGCAGGTGTGGAACGAGATGGAGACGGTGGTCAGAGACAAGGGCATCAACACCTTCAAGCACTTCATGGCCTACAAGGGCGCGCTCATGGTGGATGATGATGAGATGTTCTCATCGTTCCAGCGCTGCGCCGCGCTGGGTGCCCTGCCGCTGGTGCATGCCGAGAACGGCGATGTGGTCGCGCAGCTTCAAGAAAAGCTGATGGCCGAGGGCAACAATGGCCCCGAGGCGCACGCCTATTCGCGGCCTGCCGAGGTCGAAGGCGAAGCGACCAACCGCGCGATCATGATCGCCGATATGGCGGGTGTGCCGGTCTACATCGTGCACACCTCCTCCGAGCAGGCGCACGAAGCCATTAGAAGGGCGCGGCAGAACGGAATCCGCGCTTATGGCGAACCGCTGATCCAGCATTTGACGTTGGACGACAGCGAGTACACCCACCCCGATTGGGACCATGCGGCGAGGCGCGTGATGTCTCCCCCGTTCCGGGACAAGAAGCATCAGGATTCGCTGTGGGCGGGCCTCGCAGCGGGGTCACTGCAAGTGGTGGCGACCGACCATTGCGCCTTCACCACTGAGCAGAAGCGCAACGGCGTTGGTGATTTCCGCTTGATCCCGAACGGCACCGGCGGGCTCGAGGACCGCATGCCGATGCTATGGACCTATGGCGTTGCGACCGGTCGGCTGACGATGAACGAGTTCGTCGCGGTTACGTCCACCAACAGTGCCAAGATCCTGAATATGTACCCGAAAAAGGGCGCGATCCTTGAGGGCGCGGACGCGGACATCGTGGTGTTCGACCCGAATAAGGAAAAGACGATCACCGCCAGCGCCCAGCAATCGGCCATCGACTACAATGTGTTCGAGGGCAAGCACGTCAAAGGCCTGCCGCGCTACACGCTCACCCGTGGGGTTGTCGCGGTGGATGACGGTGCCATCAAAACGCAGGAAGGCCACGGCAAGTTCGTTAAGCGCGAGCCGTTCCAGGCCGTCAATGCGGCCTACTCAACGTGGAAAGAGATCACGGCTCCGAGGAAGGTGGAGCGGACGGGTATACCAGCGAGCGGGGTTTAAACCGCTCCTGATGGCTTATCCGAAGGGCACCTGGTGGAAGGCCTCGCTTCTAGCCGCGACGCTTGGCTGGCTGGGAGCGGTGCTGCCGATGATAGCTTTTCCGCCGCCGGATGCTTCAGAAAATTGGGCCACTATGGTGCTTTTTTCTGGCGCGATATTTGGGCTTCCAATTGCGATCGTTGCAACGTTTTTTGTCGGCGGGCCGATCCTGTGGGTTCTGCTCCAAAAACTAGTTAGTTGGTTGAGGGCGGCGTCATTGGGTGCTCTTGTGCCGGCTATCATGATCCTGATGGCCGGCCTCCTTTCCTGGTATCCAGACTTTTACGCTTCGGTACGTGAGGCGCGTGAAGCGGCTGGATTATTCGAGGCCGTTCCTAGGGTGTTGGCGACGGACGTGTTTGTCTGGCCCCGGGTTTCTATAAGCGACGGCGTTGAGCTAGCCTTGTTCATTGCTGTTGGGGTTGGGACCGCACTAGCGTTAAGGGCGGTTCTCGGACCGGGCCATGCGCCAAGCGGATGAGTCTGTCGAAGCTGGGCCACCTCTACCGCACTTACCCTAGGCCTTGTGCCTAGGGTCCATAAGATGCTGGCTAACCCAAAGCGTCCCCAAAGTTCCCATGGATCCTAGGGACAAGCCCTAGGATGACGTCTTGTGGTCGGGGCTGGTTTTGTGCAGTTTTGAGGCATGCTCAGAGACAGGGCATTGCTAGACTGATATGAAGGCCCGTTCTTGACCGCCCCACCCATTATCTCCGCAAAAAACCTCGATCTCGTCTTCAAGACCGGTGACGGCGATGTTCACGCCCTATCGGACGTCAATCTGGACATTCAGAAGGGCGACTTCGTCTCGTTCATCGGGCCGTCGGGCTGCGGCAAGACCACTTTCCTTCGCGTGATCGCAGACCTTGAACAGCCCACTGGCGGCAGCATCACTGTCCAGGGCACGACACCAAGAAATGCGCGGCTCGACCGGGCCTATGGCTATGTGTTTCAGCAGCCCGCGCTCTACCCGTGGCGCAAGATCGAAGACAATGTCACCCTGCCGCTAGAGATCATGGGCTTCACAAAGGCCGAGCAGCGCCAGCGAGCGCAAAAGGCGCTGGAGCTCGTTGACCTTGCCGGCTTCGGTAAGAAGTTTCCATGGCAATTGTCCGGCGGGATGCAGCAGCGTGCGAGCATCGCGCGCGCGCTGGCGTTCGACGCGGATATCCTCTTGATGGACGAGCCATTCGGCGCGCTCGACGAGATCGTCCGCGATCACCTCAACGAGCAGCTTCTGGCGCTGTGGGCGCGGACCGAAAAGACGACCTGCTTTGTCACCCACTCGATCCCCGAGGCGGCGTATCTCTCCACCCGCATCGTGGTCATGAGCCCGCGCCCGGGCCGCGTCACGGATGTCATCGAGTCAACGCTTCCCAAGGAACGCCCGCTCGATATTCGTGAGACACCCGAGTTCCTCGAAATCGCGCAACGCGTGCGGGATGGGCTTAGGGCAGGGCATGCCTATGAGGAGGCGAACTAAGGTGTTTGTGGGTTCACTCGCCTATCTGGCCCGTATGGAAGACGAACTTGTCGAACGTTTGGAATGTCAAAGACATCAAGATGGCATCCCCGATGTCACGGATAACGAGCCTGCCCATTACGACAGATCGGCATATCGCCAGACTGAGAATTCCGTATTGCTTGTCGGCATCTTTTCGCTTGTTGAGTCCGTTCTTCAAGTGAGTTCTTTTGAAGTCGCCAACAAGCGGCCGCGTTGCTTCAAAGAACTTCTACGCGATCAATTTTCTTATCTGGGTCCCGAATTGATCAAGGAGCTGGAATTCTGGTCTCGCGTTGTCAACGTGCTGAAACATGGCAACGGTCCATCGTACAAAAAACTGGAGGAGCTGAACGCTGAGCGCTCAAAAGATAAGCGCGTAACGCTTATAGCGCGAAAGGAAGGGTCCTATACAAGAAACGGGGAAACGTACGTTACCTATCCGTTTGTGCTTGGACCTTTGCCCTATCTTGTCGAGGTAACGCTCGATGACGTGAGTGAGTGTTGCTCGGTTATTCGACAAGTCTTTCATGCGGTTTTTGAGCACGAGCGCATCGAAACCATTGAACGAGTTCGCAGGGAGGCGGCACATAAATGATCACCCGCTCCGTCCTCCCCATTCTCACCGTTCTCGGGATCATTCTCGCGGCCTGGTACGCTGGGACGATTGGCATGAACTGGCGGGTCGAGACCGAGCGGCTCGAGCGCATGGGGCTTGAGCGGACCTTCATGGAGAAGGTCGAGCTGACGATGCAGATGGACCGGCCGATCCTGCCGGCGCCGCATCAGGTCTGGGCGGAAATCCAGTCGTCCGTCTTCGAGCGGTCGCCAACCTCGCGCAGGAGCCTTGTCTACCACGCCTGGATCACGCTCTCCTCGACGCTGGTCGGCTTTGGTATGGGCACACTGCTGGGCATTCTACTCGCCGTGGGTATCGTGCATTCGCGGGTGCTCGACAAATCGCTGCTGCCCTGGATTATCGCGTCCCAGACGATCCCGATCCTCGCCATCGCGCCGATGATCATCATCGTGTTCAACACAGTTGGAGTGACGGGGCTGATCCCCAAGGCGTTCATCTCGACCTATCTGGCGTTCTTCCCTGTCGCGATCGGGATGACCAAGGGTCTGCGGTCTCCAGAGGCTATGCATCTCGATCTGATGCACACCTACAATGCGAGCCGATCGGAGATTTTCTGGAAGTTGCGGTTGCCGTCGTCGCTTCCCTATCTGTTCGCCTCGATGAAGATTGCGGTGGCGATTGCGCTTGTCGGCGCCATCGTCGGTGAACTGCCCACCGGCGCCGTCGCAGGGCTCGGCGCGCGGCTCCTGTCCGGTTCGTACTATGGCCAGACCACACAGATCTGGTCGGCGCTGTTCATGGCCGCCTTCATGTCGGCGCTGCTGGTCTATTCCATCGGCTGGATAGGCGCGTGGGTGAACAAGCGCATGGGTGCGCGCGAGGTGAACGTGTGACCGGCACCGGCATTCTCATCGCGGCACTTGTTTTCTGGCTGCTCGCCTGGGCGGCGAACCAGCGTATGGCCCGCCTTGAGCTTTCTGGGCCGGCGAAGTGGGCGATCAACCTCGCGATCCCTGTCCTGTTCGGCGTAACGCTGCTGGTGCTGTGGGAAGGCATCGTCCGCGGCCTAGACGTGCCCCAAGTGGTCATGCCGCCGCCCTCCATGGTGTGGGACCGGATCGTCGAGTCAACCGACATGCTCTGGGCCGACTTCGTGCAGACCTTCGTCCGCGCCGTTATTCCCGGCTACCTGATGGGCTGTGCATTGGGCTTCACCATCGCGGTGCTCATCGACCGCTCGCCGTTCTGGAAGGCGGGCATCATGCCGGTCGGCAACCTCATGAGTGCGCTGCCCATTATCGGGATCGCGCCGATCATGGTGATGTGGTTCGGCTTCGATTGGCCGTCCAAGGCGGCCGTCGTGGTCGTCATGACCTTCTTTCCGATGCTGGTGAACACCATGGCCGGGCTCTCCGCGGCGGGGCGCATGGAGCGCGATCTGATGCAGACCTACGCTTCTTCCTACGGGCAGGAACTGGTGAAGCTGCGCTTGCCGGCAGCTATGCCGTTTATCTTCAACGCTTTGAAAATAAACTCAACTTTGGCGCTGATTGGGGCAATCGTTGCTGAATTTTTCGGCACCCCGATCGTCGGTATGGGCTTTAGAATTTCAACCGCCGTTGGCAGCCTGAATATCGATCTGGTGTGGGCAGAAATTTTCGTCGCCGCCTTGGCAGGATCGCTCACCTATGGTGCGATAGCGCTACTGGAGCGGCGGATCACATTCTGGCACCCGTCCATGCGGCGGGCGCGCTAGGGCAACAGGGGAACAGACACCGCGATCGTGCGGTGCTGCATAAAAAGGGACTTTCTCACGATGAAGACAACCACCAAGCTGATCGCAGGGGCGGCGCTGCTCGCCTCATCAACGGCCTTCACGGCGCCTGCGATGGCGATGATGGATGAGCTGACGCTGCAGCTCAAATGGGTCACCCAGGCGCAGTTCGCTGGCTACTATGTCGCGCTGCACGAGGGGCTGTACGAAGCTGAAAATCTTGATGTCACCATCAATCCAGGTGGGCCGGATATCGCGCCGCCGCAGGTGATCGCCGGTGGTGGCGCTGATGTCATTATCGAGTGGATGCCCGCCGCGCTCGCTGCGCGTGAGCGTGGTGTGCCGCTCGTCAACATCGCCCAACCGTTCGTCCGCTCGGGCATGATGCTGACCTGCCGGAACGATTCCGGTGTCACCAGCCCGCAAGATTTTCCCGGTTCGACGCTCGGCGTCTGGTTCTTCGGCAACGAATATCCGTTCCTGTCGTGGATGAGCCAGTTGGGCATCCCCACCGATGGCGGCGATGAGGGCGTGACGGTCGTCCGTCAGGGCTTCAACGTTGACCCGATCATCCAGGGTCAGGCCGATTGTGTGTCCACCATGAACTACAATGAATACTGGCAGATTATCGATGCGGGTTTCGCGCCGGATGATCTGACGGTGTTCAACTACACCGACCAGGGCGTCGCGACGCTTGAAGATGGTCTGTACGTGGTTGAAGAGTCGCTTGAAGACCCCGCCATGGTCGACAAGCTGACCCGTTTTGTTCGCGCCTCGATGGCCGGATGGGCGTGGGCGCAGGAAAACCCCGAAGAAGCGGCCATGATCGTACTCGAGTATGATGAGACCGGCGCACAGACCGAAGCGCATCAGACGCGCATGATGGGCGAGATCAACGTCCTGACCGCGGGTTCGACCGGTGTTCTCGATGTTGCGGCTTACGAGACGACGGTGGAAACGCTGCTTGCTGGTGGTGATGACCCGGTGATCACGGCTGCTCCCGAGGGGGCGTGGACGTCGGTGGTGACCGACGGGCTGTAAGCCATCCGCCTTATCCGAAACGGGCGGTTCCGTTGCTGTCGCAAATCAGACGACCGCTTACCGAGACGACATCATGCATGACAAGGGGCCGGGAAACCGGCCCCTTTTTCGGCTCAGAGCCGTCGGTTCTCAAGCGCTCGCCGTCAGCCACGTTTCGGCTTCGGTTGCGTGCTGTGGTTCGAATGTCTTGATGGTGAGACCTGGTATCAGTGCGCCTTCAACTTCAGCCGCGGTGCGGATCCAACCCGCATCCGTAACCACCGCGCAGCGGCTAAATCGCCCGATCAGCGCGAAAAGTTTGGGCAGGCGACTAAACTCGACCGCGAGCGCACCGGCACTGGGCAAGGCGAAATCCGAGATCGTGTAAAGCATCACGCCGTCGGATATGCCATCGGAATGGGCGATCAGTTCATCGAGACCCGTTTGCATGGCGTCCGCATCGAGGCTGCCGCTCAGCACAATGTCCAAGCGGTTTTCGGACGGTTTGGTGACTGTCAACATGGTTTCTCTCCCGCTCTGTCGTCAGCGCGCCGCCCGTTGGGCGCGGTGCCTTGACCAAAAGAATGTGGGGACAATCGGAACCGGCTACAAGCCGAGCACCGCACTCAAGCGCTGGCTGACAGGGATAGGTATAAGCCTGGCTCGAAGCTTACGCAGCCGTCATAGGCGTCAGAAGCCAGGTCTGCTCACGGCCTTGGCAGCGTTGCGCGAGGGGCCCGCTAATTGGCCTATCGTCCAGCTGTTTGATCGCGTAGCGGGACGCGTAATAGGCTTCGATTTTTGCTTGCGGCACCGAAAACGGCGGGCCGCTCATCTGGCTCTGATCGTAATCATACGTCACCAGAAGTTGCGGCGCGAAACCGGACAGCGCCGACAGATGAGCGGCATAGTCCGCGCGCATCGTTTCTGGCATCGCGACCAGCGCCGCGCGATCGTAGATCGCATCGAGCGAACCGGTCATTTCGGCGGTCAACGCGAAGAAGTCCCCGACAAACACGGTGAGTGCGCCGAACCGGTAGCGCTTGAGCGGCCCCACCTGTTCGACGTCAGGGGTGATGGATTGGCGTTCAAAAACTTCCCGTACGGCACCTTCGTTGAGCTCAACGCCAGTGACGGTTCTGCCCTTGGCCAGAAGCCAGTCGAGGTCGAGCGTTTTGCCGCAAAGCGGCACAAAGACATGCTGGTCGCCGGTCAAGTTCAGCGCATCGACATGATCGACGAGGCGCGGGTTGGGCTGAAATTCATGGAACGCGATGCGGTTCTCGCGCCAGCGTTCCTGCCAAAAGGCCGCTTCCATCAGACTGGATCCATGCTGTTGGTCCTCAACTTGAGGGTCGTTCGATCGCGGCTCAAACCAACCGCATATCGGCAATGGCGATATCTGCCTGGAATGGCCGACCAATGGCAAGCACCCCGATCCGCCGAAGCCTCGAAAGATCGAGCGGCGCGGAGGCTCGGTGCGGTTCAAAATCTTCGAAGGCGATCCGGTGCGTCTCCCAAACGGCCCCCGCCATGAAGCTCTGGCGGTAGCTCTGCCATGGGCGGGTCAGGTCCGCTGTGCGCAGGTGCACATTGTATGTCTCGCCGCGCCGCAAGCCCTCAAACGCTGCCACGTCGATGGCCTCAAACGCCACACCAGAGAAGCTGCTCGCATTGAGTGCCCCGCCACGCGGCGGAAGGTCCGCTGCCATCTGGATAAAGCCGCCATTGTTGTCGAGGCTGATCGAGCCGCGCAGCCGCCACGCCTGTCGGCCCGCAACGATCTCTTCGCTCAGCGATCCCTGCGAGACGCCACCCATCACGGTGTCGGCAACATAGCCCCACTGCAAGTCCATTATCGTCAACGCGCTCTCCCGGTCTCTGCGCCTCTTGCTGTCCAGCATTGCCCAATTTTGCAAGCGGTGGTCTACCCTGTTCGCCTCGTTTGCATGGGATAGACGCAATGGCGCGAACAAGACGACAGGTGGTGCGCATGGGTCTTAAGATCGGCTTGGCCGCGGCGCTTTCAGGTGGTTCGGGAGCGGCGCGCGCGCAGGCGTCCGCAAACCGCTGGCGCATGCCCGCCGAAGAAGAGCCGCACGCGCGCACCTTCATGCAGTGGCCCGTCAGCCGCGCGGTCTATGATGACCGCCGGTTTCTCCGCGCCGTGCAGAAGACGATTGCCGACATCGCCAACACGATTTCCCAGTTCGAGCCGCTGACCATGCTCGCTGCCGCCGAGCATCATGCTGATCTCCGTCGCCAGCTCGCCGGAGACATCGAGCTTTGGGATATCCCGACCGAGGATCTGTGGTGCCGCGGTTCCGGACCGATCTTTGTCGTCGATGATGCGGGCGGCATCGCCGCCGCCGATATCCGGTTCAACGGCTGGGGCGACAAGCAGGTGCACCGGCATGACGGGCAAGTCGCGCGCCGCGTCGCCGAGCGGCTGGGGATCGAGATGCTGCCGACCGGGCTCGTCGGCGAAGCGGGCGGCGTCGAGCAGGACGGCCATGGCCTTCTGATGGCCCATGAGAGCAGCTGGGTAAACGATAATCGCAATCCGGGAATGGATCGTGACGAGATCGGGCGACGGTTGCTCGCGGCTTACGGTGCGGACGGGGTCATCTGGAGCCCCGGCGTGTGGGACGAGGACATCACCGACTATCACATAGACAGCCTGGCGCGCTTTACCGGCCGCAACGATGAGGGGGTGAGCCGGGTCCTGCTTAACCTTCCAGATGAGCCTGACCCGCGCGATCCCTTTCATCAGGCGGCGCTCGAAACGCATGATATTCTAGCGGCTTACGACCTCGATCTGGAGGTTATCCCGGAGCCTTCACGCCGCCGCGTCCGCTCCGCTGACTTCGTCGCGTCCTACGTGAACTACTATGTCTGCAACGGCGGGGTCGTCGCCGCACAGTTCGGCGATGACGAGGCCGACGACATCGCCCTCGACGCTCTGCAAAGGCACTATCCGGGCCGCGAAGTCGTGATGCTCAACGCCGATGCCCTCGGCGAGATCGGCGGCGGCATCCATTGCGCAACGAAGGAAATGCCAGGGTAGATAACCCCGCCATGCTCAATGATGTAAATGTATTGTACCCAAATATTTAGTCTATCACAATTAAATCCGCAAATGAATCAGTGATAATCAATTGATTTACTACCTGTATTATTATATTATCAGAAACATTCAAGTTTGGTCGCACTACAATTATTTCTGCTCGATCCACTGCTTCCGACCATTCGGACGGTTCAACAACGGTTTCCGTAACGTATTCGCTTACGGGCGTAAGAAAATCCATTTCATTTCGCCCGACAAGAGTATGATTTGCTAAGAAAGTGCCAAGCCTATCAGGATCGCTAGGGTCTACAAGTTGTTGGACAAAATCGTCTGGCAGTTCAAGGAATGCTTCATCAGATGGAGCAAGTAACGTAATTTCTTCCCCTGATAGATCTAAGTCCGTCATAAGCCTCTCAAGACCATATGATTCGATGAGTGCTTGGAAGGTGGCCGTGGGCGCGCGCGTCGGATAACTTGTTGTATATTCGAAGTCGAATAAGCTCGGGTCTCTGATCAAGACGGCAGGAAAGCCCAGGTCCGTTGTGATACTTACCTCATCATCAGATAGGTTGATATAGTCGATACCTTTAACTATTGCTTCTGCCAGCCCTTCCGATGGATAGACGTTATTCCAATCGGAGGCAGATATCAGAGTACCTACGTAACCTTCTGGCTGGGCTGAATCAGTTGGATTTGAAAATATGAAGCCGACCATGGCGTAGTCACCAGAGGCTTCCATTTGTGCTATGACTGGCGCTCCCCTCCAGTCGTAGCTCCCGAATAATGCCGGCCATGGGCCCGTTGGCTCGTCATCGCAGTCACTGAGCTCCGGCTGCAAAGTGCTTATGTCGACCCAAGCACGGTCTCCGTTGCAAAACTGAAAATTCGTACCTGTTTCAGTTGCTTGATCAAGTGATAGTATAAAACCTTTCCTTGGGTCGTCTGGGTCTCCAAGCCTGTAAAAGCTTGGGGGAATCGATGATTGACCAACCAGACCGTCTTGCGCAACGGCTGGTACCGAAACGGCTACTGGAACTAGGATGGCAGTCCTGCATGCAATGATTAGTCTTGAAAGACACGTAAGGTAACGGTGTCGGATTTCTGAAATCGTACAAGCCACCATCGATCCCCTCCTTGAAATATTGCGACCGCGAAATGTGTGTCGGGTGATGATGTAAGATATTTGTATTGAGTGTTAGGGGGTGACGGTAGATTTACAATAACGTTTTGCTCTGTAAAGATACTTAGCTGCATTGGATTAAGTCTAGATAAATCAGACTTTGCTTGGTCTAAACCTAATGAATGTGCAGAAATTGATGCAATTGCGATAATGAATATTCCAAAAAATACAATAAATCGCCGTAATAAAAAATAAAAATTATTTGATATTTCGAATATAAGTCCGATAATTATTAATCCGCTCAATAGTGGAAGTGTGATTACGAATCCTGTTTTACTTGCAATTTGAAAAAAGAATATCGCTCCGTGAGCGATTATTTCATGTATATCGGGAGAAATTTCGCGTACTGAAATATCGTAATATTCATAATACCCGTCGAGGTAAGCGTATCCAGAAAAATAAAGTATCGACGCGAATGCGACGAGCAACAATCCGTTCTTTAAATCTGCCATTCTGTGTGTCGATCCGAAAAGAACTGAAAGCTGCGTATTATGATCTCGAAATCTCTGCGGTCGCAAGTGGCTGGGATACCTCACCCCCTTGACCCGTTTTTGACCGAATGGTCTAGTTTGATTTTGCGGGAGAAAGCGATTTGGTCGTCAGTGCCGAAGAGGCGAAGCATTACGTCCATGCCGGCTCGGATTTGCGGCGGGTTCTGTACGAGGAAGCCTGCGCTATTCGGGCACGCCACTGGGGCGACCGCGTCACCTATTCCCGCAAGGTTTTCGCACCCCTGACCACCATGTGCCGCGACACCTGCGGTTACTGCTCATTCGTCAAGCGCCCCGGTGATCCGGGCGCCTATTACATGACCCCGGAACAGGTTCTGGATACCGCGCGGCGAGGCGAGGTGGCAGGCTGCAAGGAGATGCTGTTCTCGCTCGGCGAAAAGCCCGAAGCGCGTTACCGCGAGGCGGCGGACGCGCTTGCGGAACTCGGCCACGCCTCGACCATCGACTATTTGGCCGCAATGTGTGCGCTCGTCCTCGATCAGACGAGCCTTCTGCCGCATGTGAATGCCGGCACGCTAACGGATGATGAGATCGAAGCGCTCGAACCCGTCTCCGCCAGCATGGGCATGATGCTCGAAACGGTGTCCAACCGGCTGATGCAGCCGGGCATGCCGCATCATCGCTGCCCCGATAAGTCGCCTAAGGCGCGGCTGCGCACGCTGGAGACCACCGGCCGACATGGCATTCCGTTCACGACCGGCCTTCTCATCGGCATCGGCGAAAGCTGGGAGGAGCGGATCGAGGCGCTCGCGGCGATTGAAGCCGTTCACCAGCGCTATGGCCACATTCAGGAAGTGATCATTCAGAATTTTCAGCAGAAGCCGGGAATTGCGATGGAGCATCACCCCGAGCCGAGCCTCGATGACATGCTGCTGACGCTCGCGACCGCGCGGCTGATGCTCGACCCGTCGATCAGCCTGCAGGCGCCGCCCAACCTGTCCGCGCGCCACGTGGCTTACCTTGATGCGGGCATCAACGATTGGGGCGGGTTGTCGCCGGTGACAATCGATTTCATCAATCCCGGCCATCCCTGGCCGCAGATCGATCAGCTGGCAAAAACCTGCCTTGAGAAAGGCCTGCTGCTCGAGGAGCGGCTGACCGTTTATCCGGCGTTTCTTGAGCGGGATGCGCATGTGGTTGATGGCGATAGCCCGACGGCCCGGGCGCGGCGCATGGCTCGCGCCGACGGGCTTGCAAGGGATCAGGCGCTTGCCGCCTCTGGCACCGGCGCGGAGGTGGCGGTCTTATGTTGATGAAAGACCCCGCTTCGCCCGCCGTTCGGCGCATCCTCGACAGGGCGCTGTCCGGCGGTGAGGTATCGGAAGCCGAGGGCGCGGTGCTGTTCGCCGCGCGCGGTGCGGACCTTGAAGCGGTCGTGGCAGTGGCCGATCAGCTGCGACGACAGACCATTGGTGATGACGTCAGCTTCTGCGTCAACCGCAACATCAATTTCACCAATGTCTGCTACATGGGTTGCCAGTTTTGCGGGTTTGCCAAGCGGATGGACGAGGCGCGCGCCGAGTGGCTGCCGATCGAGACCATCGTGGCCCGCGCCCGGCAGGCATGGGATCGCGGTGCCACAGAGGTGTGCATCCAGGGCGGCTTGCATCCGAAGATGCCGGGCACCCATTACCGCGACATCGTGGTTGCGCTGAAAGCGGCTTTGCCGGAGCTGCATATCCATGCCTTCTCGCCGTTCGAAATCTGGTACGGGGTGAAGAAAACTCGCACGCCGCTGCGTGCGTTTTTGCAGGACCTCAAGGATGCTGGTCTCGGCAGCATGCCGGGGACGGCGGCGGAGATTTTGGACACCGAGATCCGCAAGGTCCTGACGCGTGACAAGCTGTCCGCTGATGCGTGGGAAGAGATCATCAGCACCGCGCATGAGGTCGGTATCCCGACGACGGCGACAATCATGTATGGCCACATCGACGGGCCGGAGCATTGGGCGGCGCATGTGGCGCGTATTCGCGACATTCAGCGGCGTTGTCGCGACAAAAACACCGTTTGTCGCGACAAGAATGGCGGTATTCCGGCCATAAGGGCGGACAATCCTCCCGTTACGGAATCAATAGGTTTTACTGAATTCGTTCCGTTGAGCTTCGTGCATGAAGATGCGCCGCTTTACCGCAAGGACCCCAATTCGGTCCGCCCCGGCCCGACGATCGACGAGATTGTCGCCATGCACGCGGTCAGCCGGATCATGCTGCATGGCTGGATCAATAACATCCAGGTTTCCTGGACGAAGCTGGGTCCGGAAATGGCGCAGGCCATGCTCGCATGCGGTGTCAACGATCTCGGCGGCACCTTGATGAACGAGAGCATAAGCCGCGCGGCTGGCGCGAAGAACGGCCAGGAAGTGACGGCGCACGAGATGGTGCAGATCATTCGGGCGGCGGGGCGTATGCCTGTCCAACGCTCGACGCTTTACAGGACGATTGAGCGCTTCGACGATCACGATCCTCAGGTCCATGAGCCGCTGGTTGCGCGGGCCGGCGCAGATCCACTCGCGTTTTTGGTACGCGACCGCCTTCGGTCCGCCTGATGGTGTCGGTGACGCTTCTGGCCGGCGGCGTCGGCGGTGCGAAAATGGCGGAGGGGCTCGCTGCGGTGGAGGGCGTCGAGCTGACCGTTATCGGTAACGTCGCAGACGATTGCGCCTTCCATGGCCTATGGGTTTCGCCCGATATCGACACGGTGACCTACACGCTCGCTGATATCATCAATCGCAAGCAGGGCTGGGGACTTGCCGATGAGAGCACGCGCGCGCTGCAGATGCTGGAGCGGTTTGGCGAAGCGACCTGGATGACCTTGGGTGACGCTGATTTGGGGCTGCACATCTACCGCACCATGCGCCGCGCACGCGGTGACCGGCCAACGCAGATCGCGGCGGATATTGCTCGGGCGCTCGGTGTCGGGCCGCGAATAATTCTGCCGACGGACGATCCGGTCCAAACACGGCTTCGGACGTCGATCGGAGAGCTTGGTTTTCAGGAGTACTTCGTGCGTGAACGGTGCGCGCCAACGGTGACTGGCATCTGGTTTGAAGGCGCCGATGCCGCGCGTCCGACGCCGGAAGCCCTAGAGGCCATCGCTCAAGCCGACCTTTTGGTCATCGCGCCGTCCAATCCGCTGGTCTCCATCGATCCCATCCTCGCTGTCGCCGGGTTGAGGGATGCGATGATTGCGGCGGCGACGCCCGTTGTGGCTGTCAGTCCGCTGATCGCCGGGAAGACCATCAAGGGGCCGGCGGCGCGTATGATGGAAAGCACTGGGCTTGAAGCCAGCGCGCTGGGGATCGCGAGGCACTATGCAGGGCTCATCGACCGGCTATTGATCGATAGTGTCGATGCCGGCCTTGCCGATGCTGTGCGCGAAAGTGGCATTGATCCCGTCGTTTGTCCGATTGTCATGGCAGACCTTGCAGCGAAGCGCTCAGTTGCCATGCAGGTGCTGCATGCCGGACAAGTAGACCTTGCAGCATGAATATTTGCGTTATCATTCCGATGAAAGACCCGAGCGAAGCGAAGAGCCGCCTCGAAAACCGCCTGCCGCACGCAGCGCGCGCCGCCCTCGCGCGGACGCTCTTTCGTAATCTGCTCAGTGTCCTTGGAAAGATCGCCGCTCAACCCACCATCCTCGTTGTCTCGTCGTCACCCGCGATCCGGGCTATCTGCAGCTCAGCTGACGTGGCTTGTATTGATGATCCAAGCGGTGATCTGAATGCCGCGGTCACCGCCGGAGCGCGACACGCCGCCGACCTCGGCCATCGCAGCGTATGCGTCCTGCCGGGCGACCTGGCCGATCCATCGATCGCCGATCTCGATGCGCTGTTCGCTCTGCCGCGCAACTTTGAATCTGTGATCGTCTCGCCTGCCCATGATGGTGGCACGAACGCGCTTATCGTCACCCCGCCGACCGGGCTTGCGTTTGCCTACGGCCCGCAATCGAGCCTTGAACATCAAAGACGTGCGGAAGCCTCGGGAATGGCAGTCATCGTCGCACCGCTCGATAGCCTGCTCTACGACGTTGATACCCAGGCCGATCTTGGAGAGCGCCTGACACGCGGTTTGCAGCGAGCGTTCGGTGAGAAGACGGAGCGGCGGTCATGAGTGTTGAGCTTATAGCGCTGCATGGATTGCCCGAAGTGCGCTTGAACGACAGTCTCGATGTGCTGATCGGTGACGCGCTGGAGGCAAATGGGCTCCATCTTGTCGACGGGGACGTGCTGACGATTGCGCACAAGATTGTGTCAAAAGCCGAGGGCCAGGTTCGGAGATTGGCGGACGTCAAGCCTCAACCCGAGGCGCATTTCTATGCCGAGAAGCTCTCCAAGGACCCGCGAAAGGTTCAGATCGTTCTCGATGAAAGTGTCGATGTTTTGCGGGCGTTCAAGCATCCCGGCGCCGACGAGGGGACGATGATCTGCGAGCATCGTCTTGGCCTGATCTCGGCTAATGCAGCGGTGGATGAATCGAACACCGCCGGTGACGGCGAAGCAATCTTGCTGCCTCAAAATCCTGACGCCAGTGCGGCGCGCATCCGCGACGGTCTCGAAAAGCGTTTCGGGGTGCGAATTGGTATCGTGATCACCGATACATTTGGCCGCCCGTGGCGTTTGGGTCAGGTAAACGTTGCGATCGGCCTGGCCGGACTGCCAGCGACCCGCAGCGAGATCGGCGGGGTTGATGCGCGGGGGCGGCGCCTTAGGGTTACGGAACCGGCATTTGCCGATGAAATCGCCGCCGCTTCCGGGCTTGTGATCGGAAAGGCCGCCAGGACTCCGGTGGTGCTGTTTCGGGGCCTTGAATGGTTGGAAGATGAAAAGACCAGCGCCGGGCATCTGATCCGCGCTCGGGGAGAGGATGTGTTTCGATGACGGTTGCCATTATCGGTGGGACTGGGCCTCAGGGCAGCGGTCTGGCGATGCGCTTCGCCCGCGCCGGAGTCCCAATTGTTGTGGGTTCGCGGGATGCCGCGCGGGCCGCCGAAAAGGCGCAGGAGCTTGCCGAGAATGCCGGTGTTGATAGGGGTCTGATTACCGGCGCGAGCAACGAAGACGCCACGGCTGCGGCGGACGGTATTGTCATCCTGTCGGTGCCGTACTCCGGCCATGACGCGACACTGGAAGCGTTGAAACCACATTTAGCCGGGAAGGTGCTGGTCGATATCGTGGTTCCATTATCGCCGGACGATCCCAAGGTGGTCGCGATGCCGCCGGAGGGCTCGGCGACGGAAGCGGCTCAGGCCTTGCTCGGTGCCGATATCCCGGTGATAGGCGCTCTTCACAATGTTTCGGCGCATACGCTCAACGATCTTGATGCGAGCATCAACTGCGATGTTTTGGTTTGCGGCAATTCACTGGATGCCCGCAAACAGGTCATGGCGCTGGTCGGTAAGCTTGGCGTCCAGTGCTACAATGCCGGTGCCGCCAACTCCGCGCGATGCATTGAGGCCATTACGCCGATCCTCATTCGGATCAATATTTCAAAGCAGGTGCCATTTTCGCACGCCGGGATAAAAATCTGGCCGCCGGAGCACTGATCAACCTCGGAGGGTGCACACATGGAATTCGGGATTACATTCAAAGGCGTCGTTGAGCCGGACCGCGCGAAAGCACTGGTGCGTCTCGCTGAGGACTGCGGCTTCAGTTACTGCTGGTTCTACGACAGCCACATCCTGTGGCGCGAGAGCTACATGGCAATGGCGATGCTCATGGAGCACACCAAAACCATCCGGTTCGGCCCGTGCGTCACCAACCCCAATACGCGCGACTGGTCCTTGGCAGCGTCCATGTTCGGTTCGCTGGCCAAACAGTCAGGTGGGCGGTTCGATATCGGTGTGGGCCGCGGCGACAGCGCGGTCCGCGTCATGGGCAAGAAGCCCGCGAAGCTGGCGACACTTGAGGAATTCGTACTCAAGGTTCAGGCGATGATCCGTGGTGAAGAGGTCACTTATGGCGATGTGCCAGCGCCGATCCAGTTCCCGTGGGCGACCGGTTACGAGCTGCCAGCCTGGATCGCGGCCTATGGGCCGATGGCTTTGGCGTCAGCGGGCAAGGTTGGCCAAGGGCTCATCTTGCAGATTGCCGAGCCGGGCATTTGCAAATGGCTCACCGATCAGGCGGTCGCTGCCGGTAAGGAAGCGGGACGCGATATGTCAGGCTATCGGGTGATGTCGGCAGCGCCGGCCTATTTTGGTTCGATGGACGAGTGTCGCGAGGCAACCAAGTGGTTCCCCGCAATGGTTGGCAACCATGTCGCTGATATTGTCGAGAAGTACGGCGCCGATACCGACCTCGTTCCTCAGAGCCTGACGAGCTACATCGAGAAGCGACGCGGTTACGACTATTCCAAGCACGGCCAGAGCGATAATCCCTACCTCGACTTCATCACCGACGAGATTGTCGATGGCTTTGCCGTGCTTGGCACGCCCGACGATCATGTCGCCAAACTCAAGGAGCTTGAGGCGGTCGGTGTGACCCAGTTCAACATCTATCTCGACAACGGTCGGGAGGCAGAAATCATCGAGACATATGGTGATCATGTCATTCCGGCGATGCAAGGCTAACCACTCGTTGAAGGCATCACGGGAGTTGCATCGGTAGCTTTCACTGTTGGTCTGTTCGGGGCTCGATGGGTGCTGGAAACGAGGCCGACTCTGTCTATGTGCAGTGCACATTCGATGGTGCGCTGCACAATAATTTATGCATTAGAAGTCCCTAAAAATATATATATTTCAATTACTTATATTCAAAAATACGTATGATTATGCCCTTGGTTTATTACCCACAAGTCTAGGGGGTAGTCCGTATGTACACGCTTCAAGAATCTCAACCCTTCCGATAGCTTCCGGCAGGCTTTGGATCCCTGCCGACCGGTGGGGCTGTCTTCGCATCGTTGCGCGAGGGCGCTGGCAAATCACTTTTCGTGTTGCGATCCGAGAGCTGAAAAGTGTTTTTTGGGAGGACGCAACTTGTCTGACAATTCTGACGATCAGGGCTACTGGAAGGCGAATGTTCGCCTGATCTGGCTCTGTCTGATTATTTGGGCGCTGTGCTCGTTTGGCTTTGCCATCCTGCTGCGCCCACTGGTTTCCGGTATCGCCGTCGGCGGCACCGATCTTGGTTTCTGGTTCGCCCAGCAGGGCTCCATCCTCGTGTTCCTGGTTCTGATCTTCTTTTATGCTATCCGCATGAACGCGATCGACCGTGAGCACGGCGTGGACGAAGAATAGTCCGGGGAGCTCTGGTATGGATCAAACAACTCTCAACTTTATCGTGGTGGGCGCATCGTTCGCGCTCTACTTCGGTATCGCCATCTGGGCGAAGGCCGCATCCACCAGCGAGTTTTATGCTGCTGGCCGGGGTGTGAACCCTGTCGTCAACGGGATGGCAACGGCCGCTGACTGGATGTCTGCCGCTTCATTCATCTCGATGGCGGGTCTGATTGCCTTCGTTGGCTACAACAACTCTTTGTTCCTGATGGGATGGACCGGCGGCTACGTGCTGATGGCCATGCTGCTTGCACCTTATCTGCGCAAGTTCGGCAAGTTCACGGTGCCTGAGTTCGTTGGTGACCGCTACTATTCCAACGCCGCGCGCGTTGTGGCTGTCATCTGTCTCATCGTGATCTCGGTGACGTACGTTATCGGTCAGATGCGTGGTGCGGGCATTGCCTTCTCGCGTTTCCTTGAGATCGATATCACCGCTGGCCTGTTCACTGCGGGTTTCGTGGTCTTCGTGTACGCCGTTCTTGGCGGCATGAAGGGCATCACCTACACGCAGGTGGCGCAGTACGTGGTGCTTATCACGGCCTATACCGTTCCGGCGATCTTCATCTCGTTGAACCTGACCGGTAACCCGATTCCGGGTCTTGGTCTGTTCTCAACGATCACCGAAGGTAATCAGGGCGCTGGGCAACATCTGTTGATTACGCTCGATGGGCTACTCACCGATCTTGGGTTCAGGGAATACACCGCGACGACCAATCCATGGCTCATGGCGCTGTACACCTTGTCGCTGATGATCGGTACGGCGGGTCTGCCGCACGTGATTATCCGCTTCTTCACCGTCCCAAAGGTTGCCGACGCACGTTGGTCAGCTGGCTGGGCACTGGTGTTCATCGCTCTTTTGTACCTCACCGCCCCGGCTGTGGGTGCGATGGCGCGCCTCAACATCACCACCACCATGTGGCCGGCAGGTATTGAGGGTGAAGCGGTTGCGGTCGACGAGCTGCCCGATTGGTTCGAAACCTGGCAGGTCACAGGCCTTCTGGGCGTCGAAGACAAAAACGGTGACGGTCGGATTCAGTACTACAACGACTCCAACCCCGACCTGCAGGCGCTCGCAACCGAGCGAGGCTGGGAAGGCAACGAGCTGGTCACCTTCAACCGTGACATTCTCGTGCTTGCCAACCCGGAAATCGCACAGTTGCCAGGCTGGGTGATCGCGTTGATCGCCGCTGGTGGTATCGCAGCCGCGCTATCTACGGCTGCCGGTCTGCTGCTCGCCATCTCGTCGGCCATCTCGCACGATCTGATCAAATCGGTGTTCAACCCGAACATTTCAGAGAAGGGCGAACTGTTGGCCGCTCGTATATCGATGGCGGTGGCGATCTGTGTGGCTGTCTATCTGGGTCTCAACCCTCCGGGCTTTGCAGCCCAGGTTGTGGCGCTGGCGTTCGGTCTGGCAGCGGCAACGCTGTTCCCGACGCTGATGATGGGCATCTTCTCCAAGCGGATGAATTCGCAAGGGGCGATTGCGGGGATGCTTGCAGGTCTGATTTCGACCTGTGCCTACCTGTTCCTCTACCTCGGGATATTCTTCCTGCCCGGTACGAACATGCTGGACTCCTCGCAGTACCTGTTCGGTATTCCGCCCACCCACTTCGGCCCGATCGGTGCATTGTTCAACTTTGGTGCCGCTTATCTGGTCTCCAACGCCACAGCGGCGCCTCCGAAAGAGATCCAGGATCTCGTGGAATCGGTGCGTATTCCGCGTGGCGCTGGAATGGCTGTCGATCACTAAGACCGCCGCAATTCAAAAACGGAACGGGCCCCTTGTGGGCCCGTTTTTTTTGGTGAGGGCGTCACGTTTTTTGCCTCTGCCAGCCGCACGATACGGGTTTGCCCCCCTTGGTCTTGGGCTGCGTCAAGGTCATGGTGCAGCCGCATTCGCGCTGCCCGAACCGCACGGTTGGCGCTTCCCCCCAACACCTTGTCTGTTTTCGGAGAGCCTTGATGGAAGCAGCCCGCCAGAGCGCAGCCCAGTTTGTCCGCCAGCATCACCCGTTCGACAGTTTGTCCGAGAAAGCGGCAGCCGATCTGCTCGCGAACCTTGATGTCGAGGCCTACGCCGACGGGGCGATGGTCTATGGCTACGGCCAGGACGTCGACGGCTTGCGGATCGTCGCGCGTGGGCAAGTTGAGTTGTTGTCCGCTGATGGCGACCTGATCTCTCAGGTGCATGTTGGCGACAGCTTTGGATCGCGCGCCCTGTTCAATGACGGCGTTGCCAACCAGGCTGCGCGAGCGAAGGCAGACGATGGAGATACCGATACGGTCGTCTACCGCCTTCCAATGAAAACGTTTGAGTTGCTTGTTGAAACCGAGTCCGCGTTCAACTCCTTCTTCAAACGTTTCACGCCCAGCGATGCTACAAATAAAGCCTCGGACGCCAGCCTGGTCGGGGTACCGCTCGCCGAACTCATGACCAGAAACCCGATCTCGGTCAGCAGCGACATGGCGGTTCGGGACGCCGCTGCCATTATGTCGGACAAGCATATTTCGTGCGTGCTGGTTGTCGATGATGGCGCATTGGTCGGCCTGTTGACGACGGGCGACATAACCGGCCGCATCGTGGCGACCGGTGGTGATGCAGACGCACCCGTCGCATCGATCATGACGGCGGACCCGCTCTCTTTCGACGCGAGTGCTTCGGGTTTCGATGCCATGCTCGCCATGAGCTCAAAAGGCATTGGCCACCTTCCGATCGTGGAGGATGGCAAGCCTGTCGGGATCATCACCCGGACCAATTTGGTGAGGCGGCAGCAGGTGTCCGCGATTTACATGATCGGCGACATTCGCCGAAAATCACACCCTGAAGACCTGGCGCACATCATTGATCAGGTGCCCGCCCTGTTGGCGCAACTGGTCGGTTCAGGCGTCAGGCCACATGAGGTTGGGCATGTCATCACCTCGATTACAGACGCGCTGACCGTCCGCTTGCTGGACCTTGCGGAAGATAAGCTGGGCCCGCCACCTGTTCCCTATCTTTGGCTCGCCTGCGGCAGCCAAGGACGGCGCGAGCAAACCGGTATCTCCGATCAGGATAATTGTCTGGTTCTCGATGATGCGTTCAATCCGGCTACCGATGACGCGTATTTCAAGCAACTCGCACAGTTCGTTTCGGACGGGCTTGATGTGGCCGGCTATTTTTATTGCCCTGGCGACATGATGGCCACGAACGATCAATGGCGCCAACCGGTGTCAGTCTGGAGGAGCTACTTCGAAAAGTGGGTGAAAAAGCCCGACCCCATGGCGCAAATGCTCGCGTCGGTCATGTTCGATCTCCGCCCGATCGCCGGGCAATTTTCCCTGTTCGATGGCCTGCAGAAGCGGACACTTGATCTGGCAAAATCCAATTCGATTTTCCGCGCACACATGGCGGCCAATTCGTTAAAGCATACGCCGCCGTTGAGCCTTTTTCGGGGCTTCGCGCTCATTCGATCGGGCGAACACAAGGACACGTTAGACCTGAAACTCAATGGCGTTGTCCCGATTGTCGATTTGGCGCGCATGTACGCGCTTGAAGGCGCAATCGAAGCGGTAAATACGCGCGAAAGGCTCATGGCGGCCCAGAAGGCTGGAACGGTTTCGGACAGTGGCGGCAGCGACCTTATTGCTGCGCTCGACCTGATCTCTTCGATGCGACTTCGCCACCAGGCGAGGCAGATCAATGAGGGCCGAAAGCCTGATAACTTCCTTGCTCCGTCCCGTTTGTCGGCGTTCGAGCGCAATCACCTCAAGGACGCGTTCAACGTCATTAAGAACTTGCAGTCGGCTCTGGGGCATGGGCGGAGCGCAGGCTAGCTAGCATTGGGCAAGATGCTGGCCCGGCGTTGCCTTTTGGGCGGCTAGCGCACGGTTCATCGCCGCGCTAAGACAGCGGCCCGTCAGGGCCTTGTTAAAGAGAGATGGTATGTTTCTAGGATACATCGGAGCAATCGCAGGCGGCATCGGCCTTGCCGCCTTGCTGCTGGCGATATCCAAGCTCTTTCGTCTCAACGTGCCGCGGTGGACATTTCCTGCGGCGGCTGGTGTCGGCATGATCGCTCTGACCATCCATGTCGAGTACGCATGGTACGGTGAGACCACGTCAAAGCTTCCCCCAGAGGTGGAGGTTGTCCAGACCTTTACAACGCAGGCTCCTTACCAGCCGTGGACGTATTTCAGACCTCGGATCAACCGGCTGGTCGCCGTCGACCACAGTTCGGCGCTGACCAACCCTGAAATTGAAAATGTGGTTCTTGTGGTCGTCTATCTTGCAGAGCGTTTGAGCGGCACGCTTCTCGCAGAGATGTTCATCAATTGCGAGACCGGAGAACGTACCCGCACAGGCGAGGATTTTGGCCTTGATGCACGCGGGATGCCACCCAGTGATGCTTGGATGAACCCGGGTGAGGACAGCCCGGTTGTCAACGCTGTGTGTGGCCGCCTTGGGCTTCCCGCTGCGGATGAGCAAGCGGCCCCCACGGCGCAGGGGTAGAGTGCACCCGGTCAGTCCAGCTTAGGCGGATGGCTAAGAGCAAAATTGTCTGCAGATTGGCTAGAATCAAAGCGCCGATCCGGGATCGGTAAGACCATAGGGACGTTGACCGCAAAAGCGCCGCCACACGGTAAGGCGTCGGTCACGCTGCGTCGGCCTTTGGCCACGCAATGCCGGGAGATGTCACAATGGCCAATGCAGGTGGCTCACGACCGTCTGGAGCGCTTCGTTTCGTACTGCCCACACTGGTGTTGTGCGCAGCCACGCTCAGTTTGCTTGTTGTCATCATGGTGGCCGGCTCGCCAGGCGGGCTTGCCGGCGCTCTGTTGCCGGTCGCTGGGCTGGTGTGTGCAGCCGCGATCATCGCCGCTTTTGCGATGAGGGCGAAAATCGAGCACGGCTTGCTGGCGCCGATCCAACGGGTTGAGCAGGCCATTCGCTCGGTGCCGGACGCGGGGCCCGTAGCCCTTGCGGGAGTGCAACAACCTGGGCAGCTGCAAACGCTGGTTCGTGAAGCGTCAGCACTCCTTGAAAAGGGTTGGCAGGCTCCCGAGGCCGACGAGCGGGGATCGCGCGAAACGCATGCGAAAACGCGGCTGGAGACGGTTTTGCGAGACCTGCATGACGGTGTCCTGATCTGCACGCTTGATCACCAGGTTTTGCTGTACAATCGGCGTGCGATCCAGCTGCTGAAGATCCCCGAAGGCGTTGGTCTTGATCGACCGCTGTTTGAAGTACTGGCTCCGCGAACGTTTCGGCACGCCCTGACCCGTTTGAAGGGTCGGTTGCGGCATGGCCGGCACGCGGAGCACGAGGACGGTCTATCCGTTTTGATGATGGCCGGGACGGTGGATGGGCGAACGATCATCAAGGGGCGTATGTCGCTCATGCTTGATGATGCCGGAACGGATCCCGTTGGCTACGTGGTGACCTTTGATGAGGTTACCAATTCGCTTTCACAGGCGCTTTGGCGCGAGCGCTCGCTTTTCGATCTACACGACGATCTTAAACGGCGTTTCGAGGCGCTGACCGGCCACAACGACGCCGACGTCATGGCGGCCGAAATCCGCGACATGGCAGAGGAGCTTGATCGCCTCGACACCCTCCTGCTCGATGTTTTGGGCAGTGCGTGGCCGATGAGTGCTGTTTTTTCGCACACGCTGTTCGAGTGCGTTCAGGAACGCAATTCCGAGGAACGGGGTCTGACGTTCGATGTTGAAGGCGATCCCGTCTGGCTTCACTGTGACAGCGCCGCGATCTCCGATTTACTGGATCGGCTCGGTAATCGCCTCTCGGTGCATTGCGGTCTCGATTACTTCCGACTGATCGCAACCATTGCACAAGATGGCGAGGGCTATATCGACCTGATGTTTGCCGCCCCGCCGATCGAGCAAGACTTGCTCGCGGAATGGTTGGATGAACCGCTTGAGCCGGACCTTGGTGCAGTGACCGGGCAAGATATCCTGCACCGGCATCGCACGGATGTTTCAGTGGCTGCGATCAATGATCGTGTGTCGCGTTTGCGTATGCCGTTGCGGTTGGCTGCGGAGCGCTATGAACGCACCGAACGTTCCTACATGCCGGCGCAGGCGCGCGCAGAGTTCTATGACTTTGACCTTCTCAATCGCCCGCATGCGGCCGAACTTGATCAGACGCCGCTGACTGCGTTGACGTGTGTGGTGTTCGACCTTGAAACAACCGGTCTTGAGCCGTCAAAAGGCGATGAAATCATCTCGGTTGGCGCGGCCCGCATCGTGAACGGCCGTCTCCTGCGTGGGGAGATTTTCAATGAGTTCGTTAATCCAGGCCGTTCGATCCCAGCCGCTTCGACGAAGATTCACGGCATAACCGATGCGATGGTTGCGGACGCGCCGTCGCCTGTGGAGACGCTGCCGAGGTTTCACCGATATGTGGGTAGGGCTGCTTTGATCGCTCATAATGCGGCGTTCGATATGAAGTTCCTTTCAATGAAGGAACAGGCCTTGGGCAAACGTTTTGAGCAGCCCGTTCTGGACACATTGCTTCTCGCCGCCCACGCGCTTGGACGCGACGGGTCGCTATCGCTGGACGGGCTTTCTGAGCGCTTCGGTATCACCTTGTCCGATGAGGACCGGCACACCGCCCTTGGCGATGCGCTTGCCACCGGTGAGGTGTTCCTGAAGCTTTTACCGATCCTGGAGACCAAAGGCGTCCGAACACTTGGCGACGCACTGGCCGCCTCGAACCGCCAGGTCGGATTGAGGCGGATGCAAGAGCAGTTTTAATCGCCGCTCTCGCTTCTTTAATCGCTACTCTCGCTTTGCGGTGATCTCTGGCGCGTGCCCGGAAGGTCTCAGGCTTCGACGATATCGTCGTTCTCACCCGGCTGGGCAAGGGTGGGGTTTGCCCCATTCAAGCCGATGAAGAAGAGCGCCGTGATGAAGATCGGCGTCGCGAAGACGGCGAAGAACGTTGCAGCCATCGGCCCGAAAACGATGACCGCAATGATGAGTGCGATGACGGCGTTGACGAGGAACATGGAAAGTGTGGTGGCGTCGGTCCAGCGCCCGCGGAAAAAGCTCTTCTTGGGTGCTTCATCGACTGGGGCGGGGTCGGCTGACGGCTCAATGCCCAACCGCTCGTCGCGTTTGGCAGCTGCTTTGCGCAGCAAACTTACAAGCATTGCAGGGATAAAAAGCGCGAAGCTGGCAATCAGGGCGATTGGCGCGACAACGAGTTTGCCGATGCCCGTTTGTTCAGCGCCGGTCGTAATTGTTGGCCAGGCGAAAAGCAGAGCGAAAAGCACCAAACCAACCAACGTTACCCAGATCGCCCCGGCGACGCCACCAACGGCGTAGCCGATCCCGCCGAAACCGACGACGTTGATCAACAGGACGATCAAACCGCCAAGGGTTGATCCGCCTTTTTTGGGCTTCGTGCTTTTGGTGCTCATGGTTCCCGTTCCCTATCCAAATTGGGTTCTGCGTGTTCTGGGTGATCGTCTGTGTACAGGATGCGCTCGGCCGCGCCTTGAAGATCATCAAACTGGCCGTTTTTTAACGCCCAAAAAAAGCCAATCAGCCCGACGGCGGACAAAAGGAGTGCGAACGGGATGAGGAACAGGAGGACGTCCATTACCGCTGCCCCGCCGGGATCGGCCTTGAAAGGTTGATAGCTGCCTGTGGATTTGCACGCGTTGCAATCGCCTGGAAGGGGTTGAGACCGTCAAGACGCAACGCATTGCCCGTTACAATCAGCGAGCTGAGCGCCATGGCTATCGCCGCGATCCATGGTGTGACGAGGCCCGCCACAGCCACGGGTATCAAAATGAGGTTATAGGCGATCGCGAACGCTATATTTTGCCCAACGATCCGTTGTGTCCTGGCGGCGATCGAGAGCATCGTCGGTAAGACCCCCAATGACGCTCCTTGAAAGACCAGGTCCGCCGCGCGTCTGGAAATATCCGCTGCCATGGCTGGCGCGAGGGATGCGTCTGCTGCAGCGAGGGCAGGGGTGTCGTTGAGACCGTCGCCAACCATAAGGACCTTGTAGCCTTGGGTTTGCAGCGCTTCGATGCGGGTGATCTTGTCCGCTGGCGTGCTTTGCGCCTGCCAGTGCTCGATGCCAAGCTGATCTGCAATGGCTTCCACGAATGGCCCGCGATCGCCCGATACGATTTCAACATAGATATTGTGGGCCTGAAGGTCCTTTACGGTTTCCAGCGCGTCGGGTCGCAGCACCGGGGCAAAAGCGAAGCGCACCGGTTCATGATCGGGCCGCGTTAGCCAGACCTCCGTTTCGAGGCCGCTTTGACTGGTGGACGTGGCAGACGGCTCAAGTGCGTCAGCGTCGAGGCCACACCAACGTGCAGACCCCAGCCGTGCCTCGCCGCCTTCGACGGGCATCGCTAAACCCTCTCCTGGATGCTCTTCGACCTGTTTAGCGCGCCGAGCGTCGGGCATCAGCGACCCGATAGCCTGCGACAAGGGATGCCGGCTTGCCGCTGCCATGGATGAAGCCAGCCGAACCGCTGTGTCGTCATTTGGGCGTTGGACCAGCTCCGGCTGAAGCGTGGTCAACGTTCCGGTTTTATCGAAGATCACTGCATTGATGTTGGCGAGGCGTTCTAACGCCGTATCGGATTTGACGAGAACGCCGAGGCGGCTGAGTTTGCCTGCGGCGACGACCTGCGTGATGGGAACAGCCAGGCCAAGTGCACATGGGCAGGTGATAATAAGAACGCAAACGGCGATCATGAGAGCTTCGGGAACATCAAGGCCGCCGAGTAGCCACCAGCCCAGGAACGCGGCCAGCGCGAGCGTGTGAACTGTGGGCGAGTACCATTCGATAACTTTATCCGCAAACGCGCGGTAGCGCCCCTTCTTCTGCTCGGCGGCTTCCAGAAGCCTGACGATTTCTGCAAGAACTGTCGCTTCGCCAACGCTCTTGACCTTTGCGACAAGCGGGCCTGTAAGGTTCATCGTCCCAGCGAGGACAGGGGCGCCAACCGCAAGGTCCTTGGGCGTGGTTTCGCCGTCGATCAGCGCCGTGTCGACGCTTGACTGTCCTTCGGTGATTTCACCATCGACGCCAATTCGCTCGCCAGCAGCGATATGCACCAGATCGCCCCGCGCAAGCTTTTCGGGCGGAACCGACCGCAGCGTTCCGTCGGCTTCGATCCGATTAACCGGCTGCCCGGCGAGCATGGCAAGGTCGTGGACCGCAGACCGTGCCGTTCCGCGTACCTTGTGGTCGAGATAACGGCCAACCAGGAGCAGGAACAGCAGCATCAAGACCCCATCGAAATAGACATGCGGGCCGCTGGTCATTGTCTCGTAGATGCTCATCGCGGTGGTCAGTACGACGCCGACGGAAATTGGCACATCCATGTTCGTCTGACGTTTGGACATGGCCCGCCATGCGGAGCTGAAAAAGGGCTGGCCGGAATAGTAGATGCATGGAACGGCAATAAGCGCAGCGATCCAATGAAAGAAATCGCGGGTTCCCTGACCCATCGTCGCGAAGTGTCCGGCCCAGACCGCCCATGCAAGCATCATAACGTTCGCCGCGCCAAAGAAGGCGACGGCAAGCGCCATCACCAACCTTTTCTCGACTGACTTATCCTTCTCCAGCAGAGCTTCGGTGCGATAGACACTCGCCGGATACCCAAGGCCCGAAAGCCGCTGAACGTAGGCGTTTGCGAGATCCGCGCTCCCTTGCCAGTTTAGCGCAAGGCGGCGTGTTGAGAGGTTCACCCGCGCCGATAGAACGTTCGGCTCAGCAGCCAGCGCTTCCTCCACCTTACGGACACACCCGCCGCAGGTGACGTCGCTGACCAGCAAATGAAGCTGCCAGCTGCCGTCGGGCTGCATTTCACAGGAGCCTGCCACATCGGCGCCAGCCGCCGGAGCGGGGCGCTCGATAGTATGTCTCATTTGGCCAGTATCGGTGACAGCCATACTCGGTTCGCGGTCTCACTCCACGCCTTGCGTGATCAGGAAAATTTCCGTCGTTTCGAAGTGCCGCTGTCCATCGATATCTGCGAGAATGCTGACCATCCATCGACCTGAGATTGGGAAGTTGGCCTCGGCTTCGTAAACGCCATTGCCGGCATCGTGCAGGTTGAGGCGAACCTGCTGCGCGTACCGCGTCATGCGCTCGGCCATCATCACCACGGCTCCGCCTGAAAGGGGCTCACCGTTGCGATCGTGCAAGGTGACGGCTGCCGTTTGGTTCGGCCCAGAAAGTTCCGGTAATGCGAGGTCCATGGTCCAGCCCCGCTCGGCTTGAAGGCGCTCGGCCTCCAGCAGGTCGTCATAGGCAAGACCGCGCTCATAGGCGTTCGTTGTTACAAGGCCAGTGAACGTGCCGACTGCGAGGCGTACGAAATTGCCCAGGACCGCAAAGATGGCGATGAAGAACAGAACGAACAGCCAAGGTACCCATCGGTGCTCGCCGAACAATCGAAAGCCTACGCCGCGGGAGCGACGCGCAGTTGGCTGTACCGCGTCTTGCATGCTCATGGTCGGTTCTCCGGTCCCCAGAAATAGGTGCTTGCTTCGGTCATCACTTCGCCAGTCTGGGCATTCGATAAGCGGATCATGATTGGCTCTTGTCCGCTTGGTCGATCCTGCGCTGGGACGGTGATCAGAACGCGCAGTGCGGCGGCGGTAAAACTGGTGAAGTCGATCGTCGGTGTTTCCGCTTCGGCGAGGGTCGACCCTGCATGTGAGATGGTGATGATGGGATTGTTGACGCCCTCAACCGTGAACAGGACAGAAGGGACGTCATCGCCGCGGTCGGACAGCCGAATGTTGTAGATGTTGCGGATTGACCCGTCAGAAAGCGTCACGAAGGGCGGGTTACGCTCTGGTGTCACGGCAACATCGAAGCCCGTGCGGGTCACGATGGTGAACACCATCGCCGCAGCGACAAGCGAAAGCATGACACCGTAGCCGTAGAAGCGAACCTTGGTGGTTTTGCGCTGCTTGCCGCCCGCATTTTGCAAGGGTGCCGTGAGATGGGCCTCATCATGGGTTTGCGCCAGACTGGCAAAATTGATCAGACCGGTGGGCCGCTGCAGCTTTGTCATGATGCTATCGCAGGCGTCCGCGCAAAGCCCACAACCGATACAGCCAAGCTGCAAACCGTTTCGGATGTCGACGCCGGTCGGGCAGACGTTCACGCACAGAGAGCAATCAACGCAGTCGCCAACCTCGCCGCCAGCAGCTTTCTTTTTAGCTTTGCCCCGCGGCTCCCCACGCCAGGCGTGATAGGTGACGATCTTCGTATCGGGATCGAGCATGGCCGACTGAAACCGTGGCCATGGACACATATAAAGGCACACCTTTTCGCGAGCGTGCCCGGCCAGAAGGTAGGTCAGCGCGGTGAAGACCAGCACCATGACACAGACTGTCGTGGACGCAGACAGCGTCGTCACCCCGATAAAGGTGTGTGCGGTTCCGGCAAAGTAGCCGATCAGCGTGAGCCCGGTGACGTAAGCGATCAGAAACCAAACAAAGTGCTTTGCGATTTTACGCGCGATGTTGTCAGGGGTGTTGCCTTCCTTAGCGCGCTTGATTTGCTCGTTCCGGTCGCCTTCGAATAGACGCTCCACCATCTGGAATGCGTCGGTCCACAAGGTCTGTGGGCACGAGAAGCCGCACCAGACGCGGCCAACGATCGTGTTGGTGAAGAACAGCGCAAACGACGAGAAAAGCAGGACCAGCGTGAGCAAGAACAAGTCTTGTGGCCAGAAGGTCAGCGGGCCAGCGTAGAACTTGCCCTCGCTGAAGGACATCAAGAAGGCCTGGTTCGGTGTTGCACCCGCCCGATCCCACGGCAGCCATGCTAGGCCATAGAACCCGATGAACATCGCAAGCAGCACAGCCGATTTGATCGTCCGAAACCGGCCGCTGACCGACTTCTGGAAGACTTTCTTTACACCGGGAAACTCATCTGCCTGGTAGCCGACGACCGACATTTAGGGCGCTCACTCTCGCTGCGAAACGCGGGGATTATTCAATCAACCGCTAATATGAACGAGAGGCGATGGGGTTGTTATTCGGACTAGAGCGTACCCCGACGTCCGCACCGCAAATTCAGCGCCTCTCTGCTGCACCGCCCGCCGGTTACTGCGCGCTGGCGGTTTCTTCATCGCCGCCTTCGCCGCCACCAAGCGAATGCACATAAATCGCCAGCATCTTGATGGTCGCCTCGTCGAGGCGTTCACCAAAAGCTGGCATAACACCCATCCTGGGATAGGCGATTTGGGCGATGATCTCGTCTCGCGCACCGCCGTAAAGCCACACCGCATCCGACAGGTTCGGCGCACCGAGATCATGGTTCCCCAGACCGGCAGCACCGTGGCAGGCGGTGCAGTTGAGGTCATAATTTTCCCAGCCTGGCATCTGCGATACGCCACCATGGTCAGGGCTGGCGGGATTAAGCGCGAGAACGACATCGGCCAGATCGGCGATTTCCTCGTCGCTCATCCAATCGCCGTACGCTGGCATCAAGTTGAAGCGCGCATCGAGGGTCTCGTTACGAATGCCGTGGTTGATGGAATACCAAATCTCTTCGAGTTGCCCGCCCCACAGCCAGTCATCGTCAATCAGCGAAGGAAACTGTCCAACCTGGCCGCCGCCGCCGGCACCATGACATTGGATGCAGTTCACGGCGAAAGCCGAGCGACCGCCATTGAAGGCCAGAACCGACAGTTCCGGGTGCGCCGCAATTTCAGCAAGTTCCAAGTCGGCCAGGACGGCTCCCTCCGCTTCACGCTCCGCTCGAACTTCCGCAAGCTGCGCTTCCAGACTGAGCCGCGCAGTGAAACCGGTCGCGCCCGCAGTCGTTTTGTTGCCCAACGGTATCGACGGCAGAAGGACGGCGTAGACAACCGCAAAGGCGATCGATGCGATCCAGACCAACATCCACCATGTTGGCACCGGCGTGCGCAATTCACGAATGCCGTTCCATTGGTGACCTGTGGTGTACTGCCCGGTAATGGGGTCTTTTTCGATTTTACCCATCGTCTTTTTGCCTTGAGGAGGAGGGGGAACTGGATGGTGGTTCGGGTGCGTCCTCACCGCGAAACGGAATGTTGGCGTGGTCTTCCATCTGCTTTTTGTTGGAGGGGCTGTAGACCCTGATCAGCAGCAGCACGATGGCTAGAAGGCCGACAACGACAAACGCAGCCTCCGCGTAACCGATGAGCGCTTCGGCGCTCAACGACCGATCTCCTGACCTTGCAACATCGTTTCTGGGTCGAAGCTGGTGAAGTCCACCATCGTCCCGAGAACCTGGAGATAGGCGATCAGCGCGTCCATCTCGGTGATTGTCTCATCGGGACCTGTGAACGGGCCGAGCGGCGCCCCCGGATAGCGTTCGCGCAGGGCCGATGAATCGCCAAGATCGGGCAAGGCTTGCGCGAGGATGTCGTCGTCCATCGCGGCAATGCCTTCGTCGGTATAGGGCACACCAACGAAGCGCAGGGTCTCCATGTGTTGGTCAAAATCACCGTAGTCGAGCGGGCGCTCAAGGAACGCGTACGCCGGCATGATCGACTCCGGAAGCACCGACTGGGGGTCGCGCAAATGTGCCGCGTGCCATTCGTTGGAGTATTTGCCGCCAACCCGTGCCAGATCCGGACCGGTGCGCTTGGAACCCCACAGGAACGGGAACTCATAGACCCCTTCGGCTGCTAGCGAGTAATGGCCGTACCGGTCCACTTCATCGCGGAACGGGCGCACCTGCTGCGAGTGGCAATTGTAGCAACCTTCTCGCATGTAGATGTTGCGGCCCAACTGCTCGAGCGGTGTGAAAGCGCGCACGCCTGTCACCGGTTCGATCGTTGATTCCACCTTGAACAGCGGAATGATCTGCACCATGCCGCCCACGCCCAGCGACAAGAGAATGAGAAGCAGCATAAGCGGCGTGCTTTTTTCGATGATGGAGTGGTTCAGCATGGCCCTTACTCCGCCGGTGCCAGGTCGCCGGTGTCGGGACCTGAGGTGAGTGGTTTCGGCGTACGTGCGATGATCGGCCCGGTGATGGTGCGGATGATGTTGTAAGCCATCACCACGACCCCAGCGACGAACAGCACGCCGCCCAGCAACCGCGTCACATAATAGGGGTGAAGCATCGCGACCGTGTCGGAGAACGAGTACAGAAGGAAGCCGTTCTCATCATAGGTCCGCCACATCAGACCTTGGGTGATACCGGACACCCACATCGCCGTAATGTACAAAAGGATACCGATCGAGGCGAGCCAGAAGTGGACCTCAATCAAGGCAACCGAATGCATGTTGCGACGCCACAGGCGCGGCACGAGATAGTAGACGGCGCCAAAGGCGATGAACGCAACCCAGCCCAGCGCGCCTGAGTGCACATGGCCAACTGTCCAGTCCGTGTAGTGAGACAGGGCATTGACCTCCTTGATGGACATCAGCGGACCTTCGAAGGTCGACATGCCGTAGAAGGCAACTGAGACAACAAGGAAGCGCATGATGGGGTCGGTGCGCAGCTTATGCCATGCGCCAGACAAGGTCATAATGCCGTTCACCATGCCGCCCCAGGACGGCATCCAAAGCATGACGGAAAACACAACGCCAAGCGTCTGCGCCCAGTCGGGCAGCGAGGTGTAGTGCAGGTGGTGCGGCCCGGCCCAGATGTACAGAAAGATCAGTGCCCAGAAGTGAACGATGGACAGGCGATACGAGTAGATCGGACGCTCGGCCTGTTTGGGCACGAAGTAGTACATCAGCCCGATGAAGCCCGCGGTCAGGAAGAAGCCGACCATGTTGTGGCCGTACCACCACTGGATCATCGCCGACTGGACGCCGGAATAGATCGAGTAGCTGTGCGGCGAAAACAGCGAGACGGGAATGGAGATGTTGTTGACGGTGTGCAGCATCGCCACCGCTAGGATGAACGCGAGGAAGAACCAGTTTGCCACGTATATGTGCGGCTCTTTGCGGCGCACGAGAGTACCAACAAAAATAACGAGATAGAGTACCCACCACACGGTGATAAGGATGTCGAAGTACCACTCCGGCTCGGCATACTCTTTGGATTGTGTGAAGCCCAAAAGGTACGAGATGCCAGCCGCTAGCAACACGACCTGGAACAACCAAAACATCGTAACGTGCAGCCACTGCGGGCCGAAAAGGCGTGTCTGGCAGGTGCGTTGAACGATGTAAAAGGACGATGCGAAAAGCGCATTGCCGCCAAAGCCAAGGATCACACCGGATGTGTGCAGAGGCCGCAAGCGTCCGAAGTTGATCCACTCGTGGAAGTTCAGCCATGGAAACGCAAGTTGAGCGGCGATGAAGACGCCTGCGAGCATGCCGGCCAGGGCCCAAAAAATCGTGCCGAGAGTAAACAGACGAATCGCGTCGTCCGCGTAGGTGAGCGGTGCACTGTCCGCAGATTGCCCTTGAACGGCGGTGGTAGCGGCGGTAGCTGCCATAATTGAACCCCGACATGTAGTCCCGACACGGTCGCTTAACGGTGGCTGATCCTGAGTAGCTGGACGCCCCGACGCGTCGTCTACCGTTCAAATCATCACCGGACAGGCGCCGCGTTGCGCAATGTCAAACCTAGCCAACATCACCAGCGTGTGGTGAGTTCGGTTCACCGCGCACGTACATCTACCCATCGCCGAAGGTTGCGTGCGTATTTGATCTAGATCGATAAGGCGTGCTGTGTTTGCGTATAAATTGCGCAGTAGGCCTTGAAACTGCCCGGCTGATTTGCCGCTGTCGGTATGAACGGTCATCGGGGACCGGTTGACAGGCTCGTTGGTACAGGTCGCCGAACGCGCGATGTTTTCGGGTATTCGGTGGCGGCCAAAGGGCGCAGGTCTTCGATGCAAGGGAGATAAAAACGATGGCGAACGAATCGGGAGCAATCGGTGATCTTGATGAGGTAATCGGCGCTGAAGCTGATGCTGAAGGATTTATTCCGAAGGGCTATGTGCCGCCGACTGAGGTGAATCAGATTACGCTCGATACCGTTTTCGAAGCGGTCCACGCTGGCATTGCCGACTTTAAGAAAGCGGCGTTCGTTTCCACCTTTTTCGGTTTTGCCTATTTTGCGGCGGGCTTGCTTTTGATCATCATCGCCTTGGTCACCGAGGTGTACGTGCTGATCTTTCCGATGGCGGCTGGGTTCTTGCTGATTGGCCCCATTGCCGCGATTGGCCTTTATGAGATCTCACGACGCATCGAGACTGGTGAGCGGGTCGAATATGATGTTCTGTGGGCGTTCAAACGTCACGGTGTAACGCACGTCTTTCTTTACGGCTTTGTTCTGGCCTTCATGCTTGTTGTCTGGCTGGTCGTCGCGCGGGTCATCTATGCGCTGAATTTCGGCTACAGCCCTCTGTATTTTGCGCAGATGGACATTTCTTCCTTGATGGAAGAGCTGTTCACCACGCGCGGTCTCGTGTTCCTGTTTGTTGGCAATGCCTTTGGAGCGGTGCTCGCTGGAACGGTTTTTTCGATCTCAGTGGTCGGGGTGCCTTACCTGCATGATAAGCCCGTAGACTTTATGACAGCCATCATGACGTCGGTGCATGCGGTCTCCAAGAACCCGCTGCCGATGCTACTATGGGGCCTGATCGTGGCGGTTGTCACCGGCCTGTCGGTGCTCTTGTTCCTCTTCCCGCTGATCATCACCCTGCCGATCATTGGCCACGCCACTTGGCACCTCTATCGCAAGACCGTCGTGGCGCGCGACTAGCGCTAAGCAAGGAGCGTTTAACCCTCGGCCCTGCGCGTTGTGCGGGGCCGAGTCTCTTTTTGCTCAGTTGCTGCAGATCGGCAGGTCGGCAAGTTCGCCGGACTGCAGTTCTCGTAAGTCGTAACCGTCAAGCGTGCGGACAAATCGCTCTGTCTCACTGGTCTTCAGGTAGACGTCTACCAACAATGGGCCATCGGGCAGGTCACCTTTTGCACAGACATCTGTGACGGCAACCGCCAGTGCAAGGCTACCGGTCCGTTCGGCTGCCTTCGCCTCTAGCATCTTACGCCGGATGTCCTCGAGTGACAGCTGATCGGCGGGTGCCAAGCTAAAGGTGTAGCTTTGGCGGCCCGGCGCAACCGTGGGCTGCGCCATTGCTGACGCTCGATCACTGTCGTTTCGGACGAGTACGAAGGATCGGCTTTCTACCACTTCTTCTTCAAGAGTCAGGGTCACATTGAAGCGGGTTCCCTCAGCGCGCGGTACTAGTTGCTGGGGCAGTTCCACGCGTGCGTTCAATTGCTGGAATGCCGTTGTTTCAAAGTCGATTGTGGACAGGGCCGGAACGGAGCGTAGGGGCACATGACCGCACCCCGCTAGCGCGAAACACATCCACGAAACCAACAGCGCACCATGGCGCTTGTTAGTCCAAAACGTGGGTCGTTTCGGGCGAGGTTTGGCCAAGAACCTGGGCAAGGGTGCGTGATACGTTGATGGTGTGGTGGGGTGAATTGACATGGAAGATACCTAAAACTAGACACGATAAAATTAAACTAATATATTAATTTATAAATGCAAAGAGAATTTGGAGAAGTCCCGTGCCCCTTAGCTCTCGCCAACCGAAACGTCCCACAATCCCCGTTCGGCGTGCGCGATGGATCGCGGGTGTGCCCCTCGTAGCTGCCGCGCTGCTTCTGCTCGGAATTGCGATGATGTGGCTGATCCCGGATGTCCGGTTCGGCGCGTTAAGCGCAGCCCTCGGCGACAGCGCTCCCGCGCCTGGTCAAGCGGTTTACACCTGGCGAAGCGCCATCGTTCCGCTTGCTCTTCTCAGCCTGCCAGCACTCGTTTTCGCTTGGACAATGTGGATGCTGAACCGGCTCTTCAGCCGTATGGCAAAGGGTATTGTTCTTGATGCGCACAATGCACGACTGGTGTCGCAGTCGGGGTTGGGGTTTGCCGCATTCGGTGTGCTTGCTGTGATCGGAAATACCCTGGCCGTGCTTGTTCTAACGGCGAGCAATGCGCCTGGGGAACGTGTCCTTTCAATCAGTTTTTCCGCTGCTAGCCTTGGGGCGCTGGCGGCCGGTTTTGCGTTTTGGGGACTGGGTGCGGTTCTGGCCGAAGCGGCTCGCGTTGCCGAAGAGCACGCGGGAATTCTGTGATGCCAATTGTGATGGAACTGGACGTGATGCTTGCGCGGCGAAAGGTCCGCTCAAAGGCGCTTGCTGAAGCGATTGAACTCACGGAGCAGCAAGTTTCTCTCCTCAAGTCCGGCAAGGTGAAGGGGGTCCGCTTCGAGACACTGGAGAAGATCTGCGACTACCTTGACTGCCAGCCAGGAGATTTGATTCGTTACGAAAGACCGGACGATTCTGAACGCTGAGGTTGGGCCAAGACGGGCTGAGCCCCGAACGGAAGGCCGCGATTCGGGCGAACGGTGGCAACACCTCCACCAGCGATTGATGTCCTTACGACATTCAGGTTGTGCGTTGGTGAAACGGGCTCACGAGCGTTTGGACCACCGCTTTGGTGCGCGCTGTGAAATGCTTTCCAACTCGTCAGTTTTGAACATGATTGCGATACCAGCCTGCACGGACGCAAATGTCGATCCCACGAACAGAGCCAACAAGAAGATCGCCAAGACGGCCACGTCTGCCCCCATGATCAGCGTTCCCAGGTTGCCGACGTTGAAAACCAAGATCGCAGCAACGAAGGCTGCACCACACACAAAGCCGGTCGCTAGATGTTTGAGGAGAAACGGCACCAGCGGCATGCGCTTCGCGTTCGTCACCTCCTGATTGACCTCCAGATGATCGATATCCCCGTCGTCGGTAGTCATCCCGCTTCCTTCAAAGTCAGTGCGCAAGCATTCAGATCACCGCAAGCGACAAGACGAAACGAGACAATTGTCTGAGCAGGACGTTCGAACTGGCGACGCATCGGCATGCGCTCGTGATATTTAGAGCGCTAATCGAACTTGGCGATGTCGGTTGCGGCGACGTCTTGAAGGAGTTCGATAAAGCGCCGGGCGTAGTAGTCGGCTGTTGTGGCGCCTTTCTCAGCCGTCGCAACGGACGCATCTCCCACCGTTCCATGGGGATTAAGATCGGAAGCGATCCAGCCATAGGCGGGCATACCCGTGGGTGAGATACGGATGGCGTCGTTGGCGCCATCAACAAGGTCTTCGGCTGTCGAGCGAAAGTTTTTCGCGTGCGCCATATCCACGAGGTCAGGGTGGAAATGAAGCATCATGGAGGTCTCTACATCACCGCCATGAATGCCGAAACGTATCTCCCGCTCGGAGTACAGGCCATCAGGAATGCCGAGCCCGCCCCACTGGTACTTCACTGCCAGCATGCGTGCTTGAACGCGCAGCTCGCGGGCGAGGATCGAAATAATGTCCAGATTGCCGCCATGGGAATTGATGATGACCAGCTTGCGAATGCCCGCCCGTGCAACGGACAAGCCTATCTCGGTCCAGCTTCTGAGAGCGAGATCGGCAGGAATGGTCAGTGTACCCGCTGCATGCAGATGCTCGTTGGATTTGCCGATGGCCTGAACTGGCAGGATGCGCACGTCGAGGTCCGGCGCCAATTCTGGCAGCAGTGTTTCGGTGGTTCGAAGCATGCCCTCGTTGAGAAAGGTGTCAACGCCGACCGGCAGGTGTGGCCCGTGCTGTTCGATGGCCGCCGTCGGCAAGACCGCGATGACCGATTGAGGATCAAGATCCTCAAATTCGGTCGTCTTGTAGTCGGCCCACCGATAGCGACGTGTCATGCCGCGCTTCCCGATTGTTTCTGACTGTAGGTGGCAGTCAATCGGTACGTCAGATACTCATGCGCTAGGATTGGTGAATAGTGCGCTTCGCCGTCGATCGTAGGGAGCTTTTCGACAAGGCTGTCGGGGTTCGGATCCATAAAGTAGGCGATCGACCGGCGCTCCTTCAGGGGCCGTTGGACCCGGTGTGGGTTGGATACATAGACATCATTGGTCCAACGCATCAGCAGGTCGCCGATATTGACGACGAATGCGCCATCGACGTGGGGAACATCGATCCAGTCGTCATTGTCGCGAGGCTTGACCTGCAATCCGGGTACGCCGTCGGTCATCAGGAGTGTGATCGAACCGTAGTCGGTATGTGCGCCGGCGCCGATTTCGCCAGGTGATGGGTTGTTTGCTGGCGGATAGCGAAGAACACGTAACGTTGACATGGACGCATCGAAATGGCCGGCAAAGAAGTCTTCCGCTAAGCCCAGGTCGAGTGCGATTGCCCGGTGGAGGTTCTGACCCAACTCGGTCACCGCATTGAAGTAGGCCTTAAAGGTGTCCGCGAAGCCTGGAACGTTGGGCCACATGTTCACACCGCGATACGGTTCGCCAGCAAGCACACGTGGATCGCTGGGCGCGAGGTCTAAGCCCATATTGTAGGCTTCCTTCTGGTCCATGACCCCGCTCTTCTCATCCAAGCTTTCCGACCCGGTGCCGGCGTAGCCACGATTGTGCGGCGACTTGTCGATTGAGACCTTGTTTTTCTCTTTTACAGGCTGCCCAAAGAACGCATCCGCTCGGGTAAACATGGCCTCGATCAGATCGCTCGGGACGCCATGGTTCTTGATGACAACGAAGCCGGGGCCCCGTGCGGCTTCACCCCAAGCGTTCACGAACGCGCTGCGGTCGCCGCTGGTGAACTGGCTGTAGTCGAGAACCGGGATGATTGTCATGCTGTTTGTCCAATGCGACCGGGTGTGCCAACGAGGCTGCGCAAGCGGCTTTTGGTACCAATCAGACTGCGGGTTCTGTTTGCGACAAGCTCCAAATGTCGCGAACGCGTTTCCTGCGTGGAGCTGTCCATCAGATAGTGGGCTGCAAACGATGTCTTTGCGCGTGGGTTCAAACAGGACCGCAGGCCACGTAGCAGGATGCGCTTGCCGGGGGCGCCAACGAACTTGGTAAACCAGAACGAAGCACCACAGGTTGTGAACACGCCCAAGCGGGTGATGTGTTGTAGTGTGTGGGTGATGCGCGGGTTCTGGTCCGTTGGCATATTGAAAGCCACACCGGGAACAAGCACGCGATCAAGCCAACCCTTGAGAATGGCAGGCTGCCCAAACCACCAAGTGGGGTAAATGAAAATGAGGCTGTCGCACCAGCGCAGGCTCTCCACATGCTGAGCAATGCGGTCGGTGTTGACGGCGGTATCTTCGTACTCGGTCCAATCCTCCAAGGTCAGGCGAGGGTCGAACTTTTCGGCGTAAAGGTCGATGACGCGGTGTTCGATACTTTGCTCTCTGAGTTCTGAGAGTACTGTTTCCAAGACCGCGTGGTTGAAGCTGCTGGCGCTTGGGTGGCAGTAGACGATCAAAGCCTTCATCGTGGGTCAGAACCTCTCCATCTCTTTGCTGATTTTTTGCAAGAACGATGCCCGCCTGTCATGCGAGGCACGGTTCATGTCGTAAAGTGCGAAGTATTCCATAGGCGCGCCGCCCGTGGCGTAGCGCACAGCGCGCGTCATCAGTTTGCGTGGTGGGTCGCCAGCAAGAAAAGCGCGGACGCGCGTACCGCCATAAGTCGTCACAACGGCGAACTTTTCGATGTGCGTGAGGTTTGGGGCAACCTTGCCATCGACCATCTTGAAGGACACGCCGGGCAGAAACACTCGGTCGAAAAACCCTTTGAGGATAGCGGGATAGCCGAAGTTCCAGACCGGATAGACGAACACCAGCGCGCTGGCGGCGCGGAGCCGGTCGACATAGCGTTGGACGGGCCGCGTATTGGTTTGCAGATCGTGATAACCACGACGCTCATCCGTCGATAACAAAGGCTCGAAGCCCTCTGCGTACAGGTCGCAGTCGTCGACAGACCAAGCGGTTTTTGACAGCGAGCTGAGCACAGCTTGGTTCAGTGAACCCGAAAAACTCTCCGGCACCGGGTGCGCGAACAGCACCATGACCGTTTTGTCCGGACCCATCATCGCGCCGTTTGCTCCCCCTTCAGGCTCCCCCGAGCTTGATCGCTATGCCGCTTTATCGTCAGGCTTCTTCATATCCGCGTACTCGTACATGCGGTCGTAAGCGAAGTCGGGGTCATCCCAGGAAATCATCTTGCCCGGGTTCAAAAGGCCCTTCGGATCAGCCTCTTTCTTGAACTTGAGCTGTCGATCGTCGGTCTTCTGGCGCCCACCCTCTTCAAGCGTGTAGCGGTGCGGGTTGAAAATCAGACATTGTTCGTCTTCGTGAATGCGCACGATTTCATCAAGCCGCTCCTCGGTGGTGAAATCAACAATGGGCAGGCCCGCGAAGATGACGCGCCCGTTTTCACGCATCACCTCGAGATGCTGGAGAACTTCGGCGCCGAAGATTTCCCGGATGCGGGCCACCTGCGCCACGGGATCGTCGCCGCCATAGCGGACCTGAAGATAGGTCACGGACGGCTTCACTTGGAGCGCTCGCAACGTGGTGTGGTTCCACGTGTATTCAGCGAGATGGCCGGGTGTCCGTTCAAAGGTCGAGGCATCCGAGCGGTAGATCACGTCGGGAGCACCTTTTGCTTTCATAAACGCTTCAAACCCGTCGAGCGAATGGGGCGCGACAAGCACGATCACCATCGACTGTTCGGGGGTTACGTATTTCTGGAACCGCTTGAAGTAAGATGCGGGAATCGGCGCTTCGATGGGCGTAATGAGCTTGCACAGGATGCCGTCCTGATGTGCCAGATCGTACGCAAAACGGGTGCCCTCCATGAAATCGGTGAATCCGACCGCAAATTCTACCCACTCGTAAGCTGGGGCGAGTGGCATCTCGACTTCGGTGATGATGCCATTGGTTCCGTAGGCGTGGGACACCCGGGCGAGGTCGTCGCCAGTAAACTCCAAGATGCGCGGTTCCGCTTCCATCGTTACGACACGGATGCGCAGAATGTTGCCAGTGTCGCGCAACGCGCCCCAGCGGCACGAACCAATGCCGCCTGACCCGCCAGCGATAAAGCCACCGATCGTTGCCGTCCCGTAGGTGGATGGCGTCATACGCTGCTCCTGGCCTGAGTGTGCTCGCGTTTCGGCATCAAGGTCTTTGACCACCTTTCCTGGTTCGACAATCACGCGGCCGGGGTGAATCTCCTTCACCTTGGTCATGTTTTTCATGTGCATGATGATGCCGCCGCGCATCGGCATGGCTTGACCGTAATTGCCTGTTCCGGCACCGCGCGTGGTCACTGGTACGTCGTGCTTGAAACAGGCGCGTAAAACCTCGATCACTTCTTCCTCGGATCGTGGCGACACCACGAAATCCGCCACCAAGTGGTCCATGCGCGCCTTGAGAACCGGCGAGTACCAGAAGAAATCGCGGCTTTTCTGTTTCAGCGTGGCTGGATTGTCGTCGATGTCCATGTGGGCGAGCGCTTCGCGCACGGCTGCACTGTTGGGGTTCATCTAATGCTCCATCAAGGTGTCAAGCGCCGCATAGCTTGGCGGCGAAAGGTCCAGCGCAACACCGTCTCGAATGACGGCTCTGTGTGCTTGTGGACGGGAAAAGAACTCGTTCCAGCTACGCGCTGAAACGACTACGAAATCGGCCGGTGTTCCTGCTTCGAATGGCGCGTAATCGAAGCCGCAAACCTGTGCGGGGGTCGTCGTGAAGCTGCGGACCCAATCGTTCGTGGTATGATCGAGATGGGCAATCCGCGTCGCCTCCCGCATCACTTCGACCATGTCGAGATCGCCGAAAGCGTAGAAAGGATCACGCGTGTTGTCGGAAGCAAACGCGACGTTCACACCGCGCGCTTTGAGTTCGTGGACAAGCGTTACGCCGCGCCAGCGGGGGGTGCGCGTTCCGTCTCCGCGATCCTGCAGGTAGAGATTGCACATCGGCAGCGAAACGATGTTGATGCCTGCCTGTGCAACGAGATCCATCGTCCGGTCGGCTTCGTCATCATCCATGACCGCAAGCGAACAACAGTGGCCGCAAACGACCGTTCCTTCGAAACCACTGTCGATCACTGTCTGTGCGATGGTTTTCAGAGTGTTGACCGACGGATCGCCGGTCTCGTCGACGTGCAGGTCAGCGTTCATCCCGCGTGCTGCGGCAATTCGGAAAAAATTTGCAATCCGCGCGTCAATGTCTGGCAGCGGCGTCGGTACATAACCGAGCACACCGCCGGCCTCCTGTGTAACGTTTGCGACGTGCGCAAAGGTCCCATCGCCATCGGGCTCAATGTGTTCGCTTCCGACCAGGCACACAGCCTGTAAATCGATCTTCCCGCGCCAGACCTCCCGCAGTTCTTGGAACACGCCGAACGAAATATCGGTTTGCTTGCCGATACTATCGATATGGGTACGGATCGCCTTCGTCCCGTAAGCGTAGGCGCACTCGAGCGCAAACTGCATGCGTGCCCGCACATCATCCGCAGACCAATGTGCCTCACGATCGGCACCGACAGCCGCAAGGGCGCCATCGAAGGACCCATCGGGGTTTGGTTGCCGTGGCCAGATGTGCCCCTTGTCGAGGTGCGTATGCATATCGATGAGGGCTGGCAGGCCGATCCTCCCGCCTGCATCAATGCGGTCGGGCGCCGGTTCACGACGAAAGCGCCCATCAGCGATCGTGACCGACCGCGTGACTAGGGCTTCAGAGGAACCGACAAGAGGACCGGGTATGGCAAGGTTGTCGAGTGTGATGGGGCCGGTGGGTATTGAAAAAGGCCGTTGCACTCATTGCTCCCGCTTTAGGGCACTTTCGTGCCATTTGCGCAGCAAAAGATAGCTGGTCAGCGACGTCAACGCGTAAATGACGACCCCGGTTGCAGCGATCAGGATAAGCGCAGCAAACATGCGCGGAATGTTCAGCCTGTAGCCAGCTTCAAGAATTCGGAAGGCAAGGCCAGAGTCGATACCGCCGCTACCGGCAACGTATTCCGCGACCACTGCGCCAATAAGCGCCAAACCGCCCGCAATCTTCAAGCCGCCCAGAAAAAAAGGTAAGGCGGAGGGAAGCTGAAGATGAATCAGTCTTTGCCACCGGCTGGCGCGATAAATTCGAAACAGATCGCGCAGATTATGGTCGGCGGAGTTCAAGCCAAGGGTCGTGTTCGCCAAGATCGGGAAAAACGCGACGATCCAGGCACACAGCAAAAGACCGACCAGCTTGCTTTCAATGTAGATGAAGATCAGCGGGGCGATGGCAACGATCGGTGTGACCTGTAAGATTACCGCAAAGGGCGAGAACGACATCTCAGCGAATTTGCTCTGAGCAAACAGTACAGCGAGCCCGACTCCGCCGACGACCGCCACGAGCAATGCGAGTGCCGTGATCTTCACGGTCACCCATAAGCTCTCGAACAGCATCGCCCGGTCAGCCCACAAAGTCTCAAGCACAAGGCCCGGACGGGGGAGGATGAAGTGGGGAATATCGTTCCAGACCACGATACGGTCCCAGAACCAGATCGCTGCCGCCATCACGATCAAAGGCAAAGCCCACTTGCCGATCTCCTCGGTTCGCTTGCGCCGCGCGATCTGCTCCTCTTCCAGGTCGACCGCGGTCGTCGTGCCTTCAGGAGGGGAGGATGGGGAGCTATCGATGACGGCCATTGTTCAATGGATCTCCGTTCCAGGTGCAAGGGTCCCCAGGAGCGTATCGGAGGTTTCCCGGGCAATGTGCGCGTAGTTGGGTGACGTCCGCCATTCGATCCCACGCGGGTAGGGCTCGGGGACAGTTATCTCCTTGACGACGCGCCCCGGTCGAGCCGCCATCACGATGATGCGGTCTGAGAGAAAAACGCTTTCGAAGACCGAGTGCGTCACGAACACGACGGTCGCATCGGTTTTCGCCTTAAGGTTCAAAAGATCGTCGTTCAGCTTCTGACGCGTGATCTCGTCGAGTGCGGCGAATGGCTCGTCCATCAGAATGATGCGTGGATTGGTGACGAGAGCCCGGGCAATTGAGACGCGCATTTTCATGCCGCCTGATAGCTCTCGAGGGTAGCTTTCGCCGAAATTTTCAAGCCCAACGAGAGACAAAGCCTCATAAATCCGATCACGAGACGCTGAAAGGCTTTGACCGCGCAGGCGGAAGGGCAACCAGACATTTCTTTCAACCGTCGCCCAGGGCATCAATGTCGGCTCTTGAAAAACGACGCCTAGATCGTCCTTGCCGCCACCACCTTCCCATTCGATCCGCCCTGAGGTTGGGCGCATAAGTCCGGCGATGAGCCGCAACGCTGTCGATTTACCGCAACCGGACGGACCGAGAAGTGAGAGAAAATCGCCCTTGCGAATGTCAAGGTTCATCTCATTCAAGGCAACAACGCCACCCCTGAACGTTTTGTCGATACTGCGCATGCGCAAAACCGTTTCGCGATCAGCCATCGCAAGCGCCGTTGCGTTGGTGGTCGAGGGTTGGGAAGCGACATTCATTGATGCAGCAGGTCCACCTGAAGCTGGGTACCGGGGAGGCGCTCGGCGCCGCAGGCGACGCCGAGCGGGTCTTTGCTTGGTGGCGATCAGGGCTTGAGGTCCATCCCGACGCCGTTATTCACAAAATCCAGGGTGTAAGAGGGTGAGATATCAAGGCCGGCCGTCACCACGCCCGCTTCAACCATCTTATTGTAGAAGTCCTGCATGCGCTCGTCGGTCATGGCTCCGATCCCTAGCTCCAGCGCGTCCCCGGAATCAACGATGCCTTGCGCGAGCATGACTTCGATCGCGTAATCAATGGCTTCCTGCGTCATTTCGGGATTGTCCGCCTTGATCATCTCGTCGGCGGCGGCGTTGTCGTTGTACAGGTAGTTGTACCAGCCCTTGATCGACGCATCGACGAAGCATTGGACGAGCTCAGGGTCTTCGTCGATAGTCGAGGCCAAGGTCTGAATCGTGGTCGAGTAGGCGGTGTAGCCGGCGTCGGCAATCAAGTAGACGTCCGGCGCCCAGCCGGTTTCGCGCTCGATGGAGAAGGGCTCGGAGGACAGATATCCTTGCTGAGCGGCGTCTTCGTTTACAATGAACGGTGCGGAGTTGAACGTGTAGGTCTCGCGTTGCTGGTCGTTGAACTCGTAAGCGGCCTTCATCCACTCATAATAGGTCGCGTTGTCCTGCACGATCATCGTCAGTTCGCTCATGCTTGCGAAATCTGCAACCCGGCCTGGGTGCGTCATCAACACCTGAGGGTCTTTCTGGAAGCTTGAGGCCACGTTGACCAGCGGTAGGTCCTCCTCGATTGCGAAGATCGCCCCAAGGTGGTCGCCCATATAAAAATCGATGCGACCGGCAAGCAGAAGCGCCGTGTTGTTCACCTGTGGACCGCCGGTGACGATCGTGACGTCGAGGCCGCATTCCTCGGCGTAGGTTCCATCGGCAACCGATTGGTAGAAGCCGCCATGCTCGGCCTGTGCGAGCCAATTGGTGCCGAAGGTGATGGGCCGCAAGTCCTGCGCGAAAGCGGGCGCTGCCAACGCCACACATACGCCAGTGGCTGCCAGAAGCGCGGCGCGGCGGCTCTGGTTGGCAAAAGAAAAGGTCATTACGGTCATTTCAAACTCCGAGTTTGGGCTTGTTTTGCGCCAAGGTGCCAGATTTGGCCTACGGTCTTGGTGGCGCTGCAACATCCTTGCCAATCCGCCATGGCGGCAAACAGCTATACCCCTATAGTTTGGCGAGGTGCGCCTTGCGATGTCAATGTGAAAACGCCTAAATTCGAGGCGTCTTCGGGCTGTGCATTCAACCTGTGCATATGGGTGCATCGCATGCCTGTGCCGTGGGCAGTTTCGGACCTCAAATATAGGAATGCACGTACCGTGTTTCGTTCTTTATTACCTGACAGTCTGGCTCCTCCGCTTGCCCGCTACGCTCATGGGGTAGCGATTCCTTCCGGTCAGACGTTGGTCCGGACCTCAGGTCAGTTGCCGGTGGCAAAAGATGGCTCGGTTCCCGAATCCGCATACGATCAAGCTGTGTTGGTGTTCGAAAGCCTTGATGCCATCCTCACAGACGGCGGCTTGAGCAGAGACCATGTGTTCCACCTGGGCGCGTACGTTACGGCGCGCGAGCACATGGCAGGCTACATGAAGGCTCGCGATACTTGGCTTGCCGACGTTCCCAGGCTTCCCGCGTCGACCTTGATCATCGTGTCGGGCTTTACGCGCCCCGAATTCCTCGTCGAGATTGAGGCATCTGCGATCGGCCCCGCTGCCGATTAAGTCGGATCGGCAAGATAGCCATGCACCGCTGAAACCACGACCGATCCTTCGCCAACAGCGGACGCCACGCGCTTGACCGAGCCTGAACGGATGTCACCGACTGCGAACACCCCCGGCAATGATGTGGCGTATCCACGCGTATGAAGTCCGACACTTTGGCCGGTTTTCACAAATCCCTTTTCGTCCAACTCGATCTGACCTGACAGCCATTCGGTGTTCGGTGCAGCACCGATCATGATGAAAAGAGCTGTTGTTGCGATGTTGGTCTGCGTTCCAGTCTGGCGGTTTGTCAGCGTCAGACCTTCCAGCCGTTCGCTCCCCGCCAGCGCCGTGACTTCGCTGAGTGTGTGCAGCGTGATCGACGGGTCACTATGAATGCGGCTCGTCAGGTAAGATGACATGGTTTCCGAAAGGCCATCGCGACGCACAACGAGATGAACGTGTTTGGCGTGGCGCGACAGGAACATGGCGGCCTGCCCGGCCGAGTTTCCCCCACCGATAATGACTGCTTCCGTGTTCTTGCAGAAGCGCGCCTCAAGCTCTGTTGCAGCGTAGTAAACGCCGTGGCCTTCAAGTGCTTCAAGGTTTTCCAGCGGCAAACGGCGATACTGCACACCGTTTGCAAGGATGAGCGCACGGGCACGGATGCAGCTGTCATCGTCCAGCTCCACCGCGAAGTGATCGGACTTTCGCACGAGCCGAGATGCCCGCCGAGGGACCGTGAAGCGGGCCCCGAATTTCACAGCCTGAACTTCACCAAGGTATGCCAGCTCCGCCCCTGAAACGCCTCTGGGAAACCCCAGATAGTTCTCGATGCGGCTCGACGTTCCGGCTTGCCCACCAATTGCGGTGTCTTCGATGGTGATCACATCGAGCCCTTCGGACGCGCTGTAAACCGACGCGGCGAGGCCGGCAGGTCCCGCTCCGACGACAAGTACGTCGAACACCTTGTCGGCTTTCGCTTCGAGATCGAGGCCAAGTGCAGCCGAAACCTCGCGCGTTTCCGGGTCGACCAAAACCTCGTCTTTGCCGATCAGCGCAAGACACTGGCCATCGGGTAAGCTGCACGTGTGCTCCACCCGGTCACGCCAGCCCGGTTCGCCGGTATCAACGAAGCGATGGGGGACAAGTGAGCGGGTGGCAAATTGCAGGAGTTCCAGGGTCTTACGATTTTTTGGGTCACCGATGATGGTCAGGCGACCTTCGCCCCATTCGAGGATCAGTCTGCGCCGGGCAGCAAAGGCGGTGACGATGATATCGCTTAATTCCGGATCGGTGGCGATCAGTTCTCGCAGTTTGGCGTTGGGGACGATGATCATGTCGGCATCTTCACCGACCACGCCTGCAAAAAACGTTCGCTGACCCATCAGGAGGCCAAGTTCTCCGATCAGGTTTGGGGCCTGAAGTTTTACAACCGTGTGCCCGTCGGTGCGATCGATGATGTCAACTGATCCGCTCAGGACATGGAAACAGTCATAGCTGTCCGCTCCCACCTCCCAAAGCACATGGCCTTTGGGTAGGTTCTCCCGTCGTCCCGCTCCTTCGAGCCGCGCCAGTTGGGAATCGGTCAGGACCGGGTAGGCCGCCTTCTCAAGCTGGGTCTTGGTTTGCGACGTGCGGGGGGTGACTGCGGTTTCGAGCATGAAAAATGCCTTGAATGAGGGGTCTTGGTCGGGCAACCGGTGTGCTCTAAGTCGGTGTCGACCAACCAAAGCGGAGTGAATGACAATGCGTTACCTGCACACAATGGTCCGGGTAGAGGACTTGGAAGCCAGCCTCAACTTCTACTGCAACCTGTTGGGCATGGTCGAGATACGTCGTCGTGAATCTGAAGGCGGCCGGTTCACGCTGGTTTTTCTCGCTGCGCCCGAAGACGAAGAAGCGGCACGAGCCAACAAGGCGCCCATGGTCGAGCTCACCTACAATTGGCCCGACGCAGACGGGGAAGGCGAAAGCTACTCAGGTGGCCGCAACTTTGGGCACCTCGCTTACGTTGTCGACGACATTTATGGCCTTTGCCAAAAGCTGATGGATGCTGGCGTTACCATCAACAGGCCCCCACGAGATGGCCATATGGCTTTCGTTCGGTCCCCTGACGGCATTTCGATCGAGCTCCTTCAAAAGGGCGAAAGTCTGACTAAGCAGGAACCATGGGCGGCAATGGAGAACGTCGGTAGTTGGTAGAAGGTTCTGTTGATTACCTCGTCATCGGCGGGGGCATTGTCGGTCTTTCAGCCGCTATGCAGCTATCGCGTCGTTATCCCGACGCTTCGATCGTGGTGCTAGAAAAGGAAGCTGAGCTGGCGGCTCATCAAACAGGCCACAATTCCGGGGTTATCCATGCGGGCGTGTATTACGCGCCGGGTAGCCTCAAGGCCCGGTTTTGCCGGGCAGGGGTCGAGGCGACTGTCGCGTTCTGCACCGAACATCAAATTCCCTTTGAACAGTGCGGCAAGCTGCTCGTGGCGACCACGCCGGTCGAACTTGAACGCATGGACGCGCTCGAAGAACGCTGCCGCGCCAACGGGCTCGACCCTCAACGTCTGTCAGCCGAGGAACTACGACAGCGGGAACCCAACATAAGCGGGCTCGGTGCCTTGTTCGTCCGCGTTACGGGGATTGTCGATTACCCGGCGATGGCGCGCGCGATGGCGCGGGTGCTTGAAGAGGCGGGCGGAAAGGTATTTTGCGACGTCGAAGTAACGGCCATCGCAGAAGGGCCGGACCTTGTTTCGGTTGCCACGTCAAAGGGCATTATCGAGGCTAGACAACTGGTTGTCTGTGGCGGATTGCAAGCGGACCGGCTCGCCGAAATGGCAGGTCTTGATATCGATTTTCAGATCGTGCCTTTCAGGGGCGAGTACTACCGGCTGGCGCCCAAACACAATGAGATTATCAAGCATCTGATCTACCCGATCCCCGATCCGGACCTCCCGTTCTTGGGTGTTCATCTCACGCGCATGATCGATGGGACGGTCACTGTCGGGCCGAATGCGGTACTCGGATTTGCGCGGGAAGGCTATGCCAAGGGCACCGTCGATTGGCGCGATGTGCGATCCATGATCGGTTTCAAGGGCTTTTGGAAGGTGGCGCGCAAGAATCTGAGAAGCGGTATCACCGAGTTCCGCAACTCTCTGTCGAAGAAGCGCTACCTCGAGCTTTGCAGACGATATGCACCCGGTTTGGAACTGGATGATCTGGAGCCTTACCCCGCCGGCATCCGCGCCCAAGCGGTTCTGCGGGATGGCACTTTGGTGCATGACTTTCTCATCCGGGAAACGCCCCGAAGCGTTCATGTCTGCAACGCACCATCACCGGCTGCGACGTCATCGCTGCCAATAGGCGCGCACCTTGTCGACTTGATCGCCGCGCGGGCGGCTTAGCTGAGGTCGTCCCCCTGCCTTAAGAGCTCGAGCGGTGCGCCGCCGGACGACACTGCGGGCACGACGCGCAACGTGATGATCTGATAGGGGCGGACGTCCAGCTCGATATGGTTGTGTCGGACCGGAACCGGCTCGCGCACGTCTTCCAGCAAATTGCAGACCATGACCGCCGCAACATCGAAACCGAACTGAACCGTAACTGGCCCGCGCTCGCGATTGTTCTCAAACAGGCGAACGATGATGCCGTTGCCGTCCTCGGCCTGCTTGATGGTTTCGATGATCAGGTTGGATTTGTGCGTTTTCGCCAGATGCCGCCAGGCCGTGTTGCCCTCCGCATTGTCGACGCGGTGCACGATGAGTGGATTGTTCAGATCATAAGCCGCGCGGGGCACATCGCGCCGCCAGTCGCCCTCATGGGGCAGAAGCGCGTAGGTCATGCGGTGCTCTCCCTGATCGGCGACTGGGTCGGGCATGGTAGCACTCTTGAGCAACGACAGCCGCATGACGTTGTGATGCACGTCGTAGCCATACTTGCAGTCGTTGAGGAGCGCGACGCCGTAGTTGGCCTCCGACAGGTCCGCCCACTTCTGCGCAGCGCTTTCAAAGTGAGCGAGGTCCCATGAGGTGTTACGGTGGGTCGTTCGTTCGATGTTGCCCCACTGGATGTCGTAGGTCGCCGTGGGTGACAGGATTGCAACGGGGAATGCTGCCTTCAAAAGGGTATGCGTTTCGCGCCAATCGATGTGCGTATCAAAGTCGATCCGCCTTGAGCGGTGGTCCAGCGAAATGCGCTGGGTGATTTTGGAGCTTCGGAACGTTCGGACGATCTCGATGGTCGCCCGTATCGGCCCGGTCTCCACGATATCCATCGAATCGAGCGCGGTGATCGGGTCGCAGCGGTCCTCGAAATAGATATCGATGTCCCAAGCGTCCCAAACCACTGGTCGATCCTCGAAGGCGAGTAATTGGTTGCCTGTTTGCCCTTCGGCGAGAACTTCGCGTTTGGCCTTCTTGTCCCATACCGATTCCAATTCACCGTTCGTGGCGAACACGACTCGGACGTCAAAGTTCTCCAGGAGCGCGCCGCCATCTTTGGTGCGCTCGGCCCTAAGGCCGGTGTTGGGATTGGCGGAGGTTTCGGTTTCGGTCAGCGCAATGACCGAGTAGGGCTCGATGATGGGAGTCTCAATCAGCGTCCCGCCGCTGACCGGCTGAGTGAGCAGGCTTCGTTGATCGCGCAGGTCCATGAGGCCTTTTTCGATGGCCCCAGGCAAAAATCCAGTGCGCCCGCCGCCAAACGGTTGAGAGTTGACCACCATCGCGACCGTTTGTTTGGGCATCGAGCGCCCCAACGCATCAAGCGCTCCATCAATGGCAGCACGGATCGTGTGCCGCACGTTCGCATAGTCGGTGAGTGTCTGCTCATAGACTTCGGTGATCGAAGACCCCGGGAGAATATCGTGGAACTGGTTGAGAAGAACCGTCTCCCACGCTTTGCGGAGCATCGCGTGCGGGTAGGGGTGACCGGTCGACAGATGTGCCAAGCTCCCAAGAAACTCGGCGCAGTGCAGCATGATCTCGCATTTGCGATTATGCCATTTCGCGCGCGCCTGGCTTGTCAGCGTTCCCCGATGCAGTTCGAGGTAGAGCTCGCCGTTCCACGTCGGTATTTCGGCAACATTCGGATCGTTTTCGGCGTTTTCAAAGAACTCGCGAACGGTGCCTGCGCGCATGCGCGGCGTGCCGGGAATGTGTTCATAGGCGTGAAGCGTATCGATCAACTCTCGCGTTGGCCCGCCTCCGCCGTCTCCATAGCCGTAGGCGACGATGAGTTCGTTATGTGACGGTTTTTGCCGGAAGTTCTCCCACGTTCCAAAGACCTCTTCGGCGGTAAGCTCAGCTTTGTAGGTCGTTGCGTGCGGCAGATACTGCACCTTGCGGGGCGTGGTCAGGAAATGCGCCATGACCTTTGTTCCGTCGAGCCCTTGCCACCACATCAGCTGGAACGGCATCTGGTTGTATTGGTTCCAGTTGAGTTTGTTTGTTACGAACCATTTGAGCCCCGCTTCTTTCATCAATTGCGGCAGCGACCAGGTGAAGCCAAACGTATCGGGAAGCCACAGGCAGGGGGTTTCGGCGTCGTTGCCGAACTCTTCGCGAAACCAGCGGCGTCCATAGATGATCTGACGGGCGAGCGCTTCTGCGCCGGTAATGACGCAGTCAGGCTCGACCCACATCCCGCCCAGCACTTCCCAGCGACCCTCTGCAACACGCTCTTTCAGGTCAGCGTAAAGCTTTGGATAGTCCTGTTTGGTGAAGACATATTGCAGCGGCTGCGATTGCGTGAAGTGATAGTCTGGATAGGTCTCCATCATCTTCAGGACGTTTGCGAACGTTCGTCCGCATTTGCGCCGTGACTGATCCACTGTCCACATGTAGGCCAGATCCAGATGCGCATGGCCGACGGCAATCAGGTCGACATCAAGCGGGCTGCCGCCTTCCCGAAGGCCGGTCGTCAGCGTTTCGAGCGCCGCTGGGACGGTTGAGTAGAACGCTTCACCGCCGACCGGGTCACGCGTATCGAGCACCTTGAATGCCGCATCGAGGCTCTTGAGGATTTCGTTGCGCGCCGTTGAGGTCTCCGGTTGCTGCCCCACGACGCTCAGGGCGGTGCCCGTCAGGGTACAGAAGGCCCGTGTCGGCTCGTCGATCTCGACGATGGCGCACTCGCGCATGAACAGTTTGTCTTTTGCGTTCGGATCGGGCGGCCAGCCGGACAGTCCGGTCCAGCCCCGCAGTGCGATGGTATGCTCCTCGCCGTCCAGTACATGTTCGGGGAGCAGGAGTTCGTGGTGGTGGCGGTCGATCGACGTTTCAAGTTCCCCGTCGATGTAGGCTGTCGCTTCGGGGTGGGTAAATATGTCTCCTGCGACGCCCAGTGGCAGGTGAAGCGCCAGTGGTCCTTGCCTGCTGTCGCTCCACTCCTGTGGAACGGAGATTTTGGTGCGCAGGATGAAGTCTGTGGCCCATTCCCCCCAATAGCTATGCGGAGGAATAATCGGCCAGGCGCTGTCGTCGATCGCTGGTTCCGTTGGTGCAGGTTCTAACGGCCCCGACAGCGTTTTGTATCGGAAAGGTTCAATTGCTTGCCGCCTGCGATGCACGAGCGGCGCAACCAACTTGAGACGGGCGGCGATCTTCTCGACCGTCCAGTAAATGGAATGTCTCATGTACGATGACGCGATGGCGGCTAGGCCGCGTTTGCAACGCTCCCGGGGATAGAGAGATCGAAGCCCGGCGCAGTACCACGAAACACAGTTCTTGTGTCGCGCGAAATCCTGGCGAGCGTTTTCACGTCATCGTCCGCCGAGGCGGACGTTCCCCATGACCGCTCGACGTCCGGCCAGGGGATCGAGTCGATGAGAAGCTGCGTGTAGGGGTGTTGCGGATTTCCAATCACCTCTTTTGGCGGGCCGGCTTCGGCAACGTGGCCGTGGTAGAGGACAATAACGTAGTCCGAGACGTGATAGGCCGTCGCCAGATCGTGAGTGATGTACAGGATCGAGATCCCGTACTTGTCCTTCAAGTCGTAGATGTTCTTGAGGATGGTCGCTCGGAGCGACGCATCCACCATCGATACCGGTTCATCGGCGATCAGCAATTTCGGTGAGAGCATAAGGGCTCGCGCGACAATCAACCTCTGGCGTTGACCACCGGAGAGTTGGTGAGGGTAGCGCCGCAGTACCTGGATCGGATCAAGGCCGACGGCGGTGCAAGCCTCATGCATCTTCTCTTCGGTGTGGGCTTCAGACTTGGCAAAGCCGAACCGTTTGAAGGGAAAACGCAGGGCATGATCGACCCGATAGAACGGGTTGAAGCAGCCGTAAGGGTCTTGAAAAACCGCCTGGACCTGTTTTCGAAACGCGAGGCTGGCCGCTGGTCCCATCTTGTAGACATCCTCGCCCTCGAACAGCACCCGGCCGCTTGAAGGTTTGTTGAAGCCAAGCATCATTCCACCCATGGTGGACTTGCCTGATCCCGACTGTCCGACAATCGAGATGATCTTGGGAACTTCGCCATCAAGCTTGAAAGACATCGGATGTACCGCGGTCACGCCGTCATAGACTTTCGAGACGTTGTCAAACTCAAGAAGCGGCTTGTCCGATGTTTCCCGCTTAATCGCGGGCGCTCCAACGTTTTCCGCATCAAGGAAACTATCGCCGCCCACGAGCGGCACGGAGGAGATGAGCTGTTGCGTATAAGGATGCTCCGGCTTTTCGATGATGGTCTTGACCGGGCCGTGCTCGACCAGTTCGCCATCTTTGAGAACGGCCAGTTCATCGACTGACTGCGCCATCAGCCCCATATCATGCCCGATCAGGATCAAGCCTGACCCGATCTCGGCCTGCACGTCCTTCAGCGTCTGCATGACGTGGCGCTGGGTAACCACATCGAGCGCCGATGTTGGCTCATCGGCGATGATCAGTTCTGGGTTAAGCGAAACACCCAGCGCGATGCACACGCGCTGTTTCATCCCACCCGACAGTTCATGCGGGTAGAGCCGTCCGGTGCGGGCGGGCAGGTCGACGCTTTCGAGGCAAGCATCGGACCGGCGTTTCAGTTCGGCCTGCGAGACGTTGCCCTCGTGCGCTTTGATTGCGTCCCAGATCTGATGCTCAATGCGCATGATCGGGTTGAGCGAGTTCATCGCGCCTTGTGGAATGTAGCTGACCCGGCGGAGCCTCGTCTTGCGCATCTCCTCCTCATTGAGATCGAGGATTTCCGTATCACCGAGCTGGATTGAGCCTTCAGACACAAAGCCAGGCGCCGCCAGCATCTGCATCACGGCGAGCGCTGTGGTGGTCTTGCCGGAGCCAGATTCTCCGATGAAGCCCACACGGCGCCCTTCGTAGATTTTGAGGCTTAGCGATCGGACGGCGTGCACAAGACCGCCGGAGGTCGGAAAATCGATCGATATGTCTTTCAGCGTCAGCACGACCTTGCCGGAGGTATCGATCGGATGTTGGATTGTTTCAGTTGCCATTATCCCAACCTCCTAAAGCTTGCGCAGACGAGGGTTGGAAACCTCGTCGAGCCCAAGGTTCACGAGCAGCAGCGCGATGAACATGATCGCGAGCAGCGCCGTCGGCAGGCCCCACCACCACCACAGGTTCTGAATCAGCGCGCCAGAATTGATCGCATCGTAAATCACCCGTCCGAGGGTCGGGATGCGTTGTGGGCCAAGCCCCAGCACTTCCAGTCCCACAGCGGTTACGATGGCCGTGGTCACGTTCGCGATGAATGAGCCGAACAGATAGGGTATCAGGTTGGGCATCATCTCGCGGAACATGATGTGCATCGTCGAGGCGCCTGAGAGCTGCGCCATTTTCACATAGCCAGACTCCCGCATGGACAGAACTTGCGCCCGGATCAGTCGGGTCGGCGACTGCCACATGAAGCCGGCAATCAGCACCGCCATCATCAGAAGCGAGACGTCTCCGAAGGCGGACTGGAAGACGACCAGGATGAGCAGCGGGGGAATGGTGATCATCACGTCCGACAGGATGCGGATCACATCATCGGTCCGTCCGCCGATGAAGCCCGCCGAGAAGCCCAAAAAGATGCCGGTCGACATCCCGATGAGCGAGGCCACCGCCCCGATCATGAGCGTGTTGGGGGTCCCAACGATCAAGAGGGCAAGGAGGTCACGACCAGCACCGTCGGTGCCGAGCGGGAATTCGCCAACGCCGGGCGTTCCCCGAAGGTTCTCAAAACCAACCGGTGGCAAGCGCAGGGGCGTCGAGCCGGTAAAGACCAGTTCGGTGTTCCACACGAACTGCCCGATGAAGCCCATCATGATGATGAAGAGGAGAATCGCGATGCCCCAAATAAGTTTGGGGTTGAGCCAGGGGTTGTCGAAACGGTTGAACTTGCCCGAGGCGGTGGAGGTATCGACCACACCCGCGGCTTCGGAGTCCGTGGTTGGTCCGAGGTTCTGGCCCGGTTGCGTTGCATCAGCCATTACGAACCTCCCTCGGTTGATTGCCGTATTCGCGGATCGATCAGCGGATAAATGAGATCGACCAGAAAGACGGACACCGCGGTCATCAAAATGATGATGAAACTCACGCCCTGAATGACGGCGAAGTCCTGATCGAGGATTGCGTCGTAGAGCAGCTTGCCCATGCCGTTGTAGGAGAATATCCGCTCGACTAGAATTTGGCCGGAGACGAGCAGTCCGATCTTCAGAGCGAACGCAGTCACCTGCGGCAGGATCGCGTTGCGGACCATGTACTTGTAGAGCACATAGCGCGGCTTAAGCCCCTTGGCCTTGGCAAGGTTCACATAGTCTTCGCCTTGGACGGTGATCATCAGCCCCCGCATGCCGAGCGTCCAGAAGCCGAAAGTCACCAGGATGATCGAAAGGGCCGGCAGCGTGCCGTGGTAGATAACCGAATTGGCGAACTCGAGTGTCCAGCCAGGTTCCACGTTGATGCCGTAGGACCCGGTCAATGGAAAAAACAAATCGCCCCCGGTCCATTGTCGCATCTTTATCGCGAACAGATACAGAAGCAGCAGGCCAGACAAAATGGGCGGGATCGCGGTGAATATCATCAAGCTTGGGATCACCACCTTCCAGACTTTCGGTGTCCGCTCCCACACCATAAACGCGCCGAGTGCGTTGCCGATGATGAAGGTGATGATCACCGACAGGAGCATCAGGCCGATGGTCCAAGGCAACGCCTGCCAGATCAGGGCGGCGACGGGTGTCGGAAAGCTTGCCGCCGATAGGCCAAAATCGAAGGTGATGATCGAACGCAGGTAAAGCAGGTACTGAACCCAAAGAGGCTCGTTGAGGCCAAAGCGCTCGCGTAACTGTTCAAGGATCTGATCGGACCCTTCGACGAATGCACCACCAGATGCCATCCGCCCGAGCATGACTTCGGCAGGGTCAACCGGTGAAAGCCGTGGAATAATCCAGATCAGTGTCGCCGCAATCCAGACCGTTAAAACGAACGTGATCAGGCGATTGACGATATAGGACGACGGAATTCCGAAGATGGTGCCGCCGCTGTTCGGAACGCTGGCCGTAGCGCCGCTCATGCCCTTGTCCCCCTGGTTTGTTTTTGCCGCTTATGGTCGCGACCTTACGAAAAAGGCGGGACGCTCGTCCGCGTCCCGCCCTTTGCTGATGTCTTTATTCAGCCTTTTCCAGATTGTGGATGATCTGGTGTGCTGACCCCCACCAAAATGCGGGGTGATTGTAGTTGTTCTCGGCGGTTGGCCAACCCGTCCAGAAGGTCTCATTAAAAGGCAAGAGCTTCGCGGCCTGAACCAGCGGGACGAACGGCACCTCATCAGCAAGGAAGCCGTGCGCTTCAGCAACCATGTCCACAATCGATGGATCGCCAATCGGCATGGTGCCCATCTGTTCGACGATTTCGGTGTAGGAAGCCGTGGCATCGCTGTTCCACCGACCGGTATTGTTGAAGCCCGGAGCCCGTTCACCGATCGGGGCAATCGTTGCGTTGGTGTAGCGGTTCATCGATGCCCAAGGCTCATTTACCGAACCGCAGGACAGCCATGAATAGCTCATGTCGTAGCCGCCAAGCGGCAGGACCTCGCCCCAGAACACGGAGTTTTCGACCGGCACGGAGCGGGCCGATATACCGGCCCGATTGAGCTGCTCGACAATGACGTCGATTGTACGCGTATATTCCGGTGATGCCGAGTTCACGTGGATGTTGGCAACAAGATCTTCGCCATCGCGTTCGAAGATACCGTCGCCACCCATGGTGTAGCCGTTGGCTTCGATGATCGCTTTCGCGCCGTCGACGTCCGCTTCGGCAGTGAAGCCGTGACCGGCAGCCTCGATGGCATCAATGAATGGGTCCATCGCGCCGTACTGCACGAACATGGTCCGTGACGGCTGAGTTGTCCCTTCGTAGGCGACGTTCACGATCTGATTGCGATCGATCAGCATCTCCACCGCGCGACGCATATCCGCGTTATCCCAGGGCGCAACGGTGGTGTTGAATTCCATTTGGCGAGCACATGGATCGGGCCAGGCATATGGAAGGTCATCAAACCAAGCGATAACGTTCGGGTTTTGGAACTGCATGGCCTCGAAGGTGCCAAGCGTTACGGCCTGTGCAGCGTCCATTTCGTTCGCGACCATCAGCTGGGCGCGGTTCTCCTCGCCGCCGGACTCAAGGAAGATCACGCGTTGCGGCTCAGGCAGGTCCATAAAGCCCGATGCAGCGCCCCACCAATCATCGTTTCGATCCCAGATAGCCCGGTTGGTGGCCATGGACGTCATCGTGTAAGGGCCGGTGCCGATCGGCGGATTGAACGCGAAGGTTGAAGGATCTTCGCCAGCCCAGACATGCTCGGGCATGATCAAGAACGAGCCAAAGATACGGTTGGCGAAATTCTCAAGAACAAAGCGGGGATTGGAGTTGTTGAGCGTGAAAGTGACCGTCAGATCATCAACCTTTTCAACGGAAGCAACTTGCGCCTGGATGGTTGCCGGCTCACGCTCGGACAGGCCTTCATTGTCCAGTGCCATCTGGACGGTGAAGACGACGTCATCAGCGTTGAAGGCCTCTCCATCCGACCATGTGACACCGTCGCGCAAGGTAAGCGTCCACTCATCCTGCGCCTCATTGGATTCAAAACCCGTCGCCAGCCACGGTTCAATTTCACCGCTCTCATAATTGAGGATGAAAAGAGGCTCCCACATCGTCTGATGCGCGCCGTGCTGACGTTTAACACCGGGCGTGAACGGGTTGAAATTCTCAGGATCCCGGATCGTCCGGTCGATATCGAAGATGACGGTGTCTTCGCGGGGAACATCTTGTGCGTTAACGGTCCCCGTAAAGGCAAGCGCCAACGCTGTACCTGCCAGAAGGCTGGCCTGAAGATGGGTCATTATTTCCTCCCTTGAACCCGGCGGCTCGAGTTTTCAAAACCGCTTCCGCTTTTCCATGATGCTAATCCGCCTTCAGAATAAGTCTAGTACGAATAAGTTTGCAAGCGTATGCAAAACCTGCGGCATCATCGCTCGTCGTTTGAGGTTCGCGCCGTCCAGCGAAGGCAGCGAGCGCGCTGCCATCGTCAGCGTGATGCAGCTTGCAATCCTTGGCGTTCGCGGCTTTCACACGGGCGCTGCGCGGCCTGTTGGTCCTTATCTGTTGGGTCGGGAAGAGGAGGGCCGGTGCCAATCGGTTAGGCGGGATGAACGAAGCAAAGGACAGGCGTGAGGCTCCAGCCGGCGCGATACTTTTGCCTGACATTGCAACGATACAAAGTCCGCTGCCCCGATGTGTGCCGACGCCGATCAGGCCGATCATTTAGGTGCCAGGTCTGCAGGCGAGAGACGTCACCTGTCCCGTGACCACGGATAAGATGGCCGCAAACGTTCAGCGTACAACTCAGCGTCAGTGACGGGCGTAATCCATCACGAGGACGCGTGTCGTGGCAGGGATATCGTCAGGCATCAGGTTAACGGTGTGATCAAGTGCGAAGTCCACATCGCTGTCGTCGAAATAGGACAGGAAACTCTCGATCCACATCGTGTTGCGCGGCTTGTATGTGAGGGTCCTGAAATGCATCGGGATCACCAACTTTGGTTTGACCGTTTTGATCAGCTCATCGAGGTTGGGCAACTCAATGGTCAGGTAACCGCCGGCCAACGCCAGCAGCACATCGACGTCCTCAAAAAAGGCCATCTGTTTTTTGTTGAGCGGATTGCCGACATCACCCATGTGGGCGATCTTCATCCCATCGAGTTCAAACCTGTACATGCCATTTTGACCGGGTACGCCTCGAGGATGGTGCTCCCATTCTGCAGCCTCAATTGCGCGAACTTCGACCCCGGCCGCACGCGCAAGGCCACCCCCGAGCGCTGTATCAAGCGCATTGATAACCTTGGGCTTGCCGCCTATCAGATCAGCACGACAATGGGCTTGGTCATCGGCCGACGAAATGATGACTAAATCGGCCTCATCCAGAATCGGGCTGTATCCCAACAGTTCGGGCGTGTAAGGGTCGGTGATGACGCGCGTACCGTCAGCGGCGGTCAACAGAAACGCGGCTTGGCCGTACCATTTTACTTGCATTGGTGTGATCGTCCTTGTTCGAAGGCGGGGAACGAAATTCCTGTTCGCCCAGTGTATCGGGCCAAGCAAGCCCCGCAAACATACCCAAAGCAACGGAACTTTTATGCCCAGTGAACCGACCCCACTCATCATCGCGATTGCGATCCTGTTGATGATGATCGGCGGAATGTCCATTTCCATCCAGGCGCCCATAAATGCGACCTTGAATCGCTTTCTTGACGATCCGGTCCTAACCGCCTGTGTTTCCTTCTTCGTCGGTTTCGTCGCGTTACTGATTATCTGGTTGGCGGGCGTGGTATCGAGCGGTCGCGGTTTTGCGCTGCCCGATCTCGCAGAGGCGCCGAGCTGGGTCTGGATCGGCGGGCTTTTGGGAACCACTTATGTTCTGGCTGCCCTTTGGAGCGTGCCACGTGTTGGGGTCGTAACCCTAGTCGCGGCAGCGGTTCTGGGTCAGCTACTTGCGGCCCTCGTCATTGACGCAACGGGCGCTTTCGGACTTGAGGCACGGGCTGTTTCTCCCACACGCATCATGGCAGTCGTCCTCGTTCTTGGTGGGCTGCTTCTGTCGCGCGTCTAATTTCCCCCGACATTGCGCGGACCTTTTGAAGGGTCGAACGCGTCGCTACTTGGGCGCTGATGATGCTCCCAATGGCCGGTTCTCTCCTTTCCCCGGCAGATGATTGGCTCGATCCCGCGGCGCCACGTCTTATCCGTAACGGTCACCTCTGGTGGACAGTAACGGATCGTCAGACCACAGCGCCGGCGACCGGAAAGGTTGGGTCGCGATCCATGGGCCAGCATGTCGGCATGCAAGGAGAACTCGCCGGCCTTCAGGGTGTTGAAGACGGGCTCGCCAAGTGAATCCACGTCGACGATGCTTTTGTCGAGCACATCGCGATCGCCGGCTTTCCTCCAAGCAAGGCGGCCCTTGTCATGTGTCTGAGGAATGAACTGCAAGGCACCATTATCCTCGTCGGCATCATCAATCGCGAGCCAAACCGTAACCGTGCGGCTAGGCGCCAGATGCCAGAAGATTGCGTCCTGGTGCCAGGGAACCGCGCGTGGGTCGCCAGGCAGTTTCGCAAAAAAGTGAGACGCCCAGCAGATGATGTCGGGGCCGATGATGTCTTCGACGTGGTTGAGAATGAGTGGATTTGTGCACAGGTCCCAGACGCCCCTTAGCCGCGCTTGGAAGCAATTCACCGCGTATCCGCCATCGGGACCGGCTTGCCGAAGCAGGCTGTCGAAGTAGGCTCGGTTGGCCTCGACGGCATCGGCATCGAAAGCTCTCAAGCCGCTAATGTAGCCTTCCCGATTGTAGTGAGAGACTTGCGCGGCGCTCAGCTTGTGGCCGGCTTTCATTGGGCTCGGCTGAAAAATATATGGTTCGGCAAGCGTGAGCATGGAGCGGATGCCTTCTACGAAGTGGGTTGCCACCTGAGCAGCGTCACATCCGCGAACAGACTTCTCTTTTGTTGATGTGTCTTGCCGGATTTGGCGTTTTTCTTATGGTATTTTGATGCCAAAGGCCGATCAGCGAAGACTTGAGGACTACACGAGCACGGGTGAGTACTTTCATTTCGCTCGAATAGAATTGCGACCGACACCCCTTGCATCGGCGCGTCCGCATTCCCAGGACTATGTCGAACTGTTCTGGCTTGAGCGTGGGAGATTGGTCCACACAGTCAACGGCCATAACCAGCACCTTGGCGTCGGCGACATTGTTTTCATGCGCCTGGCTGATGTGCACAAGCTTGAGCCGATTGGAGCCTCAGCCCTCCTCGTCAATCTGGCTTTCCCTTCCGATGCCCTGGAGTTCGTCGCCCAGCGGCATGGTGAGGTGGTCGCGGGCACCGCCTTTTGGGCTACCGGCCACCTTCCTGAGGTTCGGCCATTGGGGGCTTGGGCTCGTCGAGCGTTGACGCTTTGGGGTCACCGACTGGATGCCGCCGCGCGGACGCCTTTATCGCTCGACGCGTTCTTGCTTGCTGTGCTCAGCCTTCTGCACAGCGACACCACGCTGCCTCCGGGTGTCGAAGATGGTCCAGCTTGGCTGTTAGAATGCTGGAGAAATCTCGATACCCGGGAAGGCCTCAAGGGTGGCGTGAAAGGTTTCGTTCAGGCTTCCGGCCGGACGCCCGCTCACGTCGCGCGGACGACCCGTCAGTATACGGGGTGTAGTCCATCAGCACTGGTGGCGAAGGCGCGTATGGCGACTGCCGCCCGATTGCTCGTCCACAGTTCGATGGCCATCGTTGAGATCGCCGATGAGGTCGGTCTCCCGAATCTCAGCCACTTTTACGGGCAGTTCAAAAGTGCCCATGGGACGACCCCAAGGAGATATCGCAACCGTCATCGCGGGGATCCTGTTCGAGGATAAAGGCTGTTATCACTCACCATGATAGGCTGCTAACATACTGATCATATTGGAAAAAATTGGTGCACGTCTGCTCAGTTTAAGGACTTGTTTACCGTTCCTGCCGACGCTTTGCTGATCTGTGAGCAAGCAACAGGAGCACGCCATGCAAGCACCCAGCCCCCACAATGCAGCTGCGGCACCGACGCGCGAGGATATGAAGCTCATGTTGGAGGGTTACGGCCTTACCACCGCAAATATCCTCTATCGGATGCCTGATCATCCCAGCTTGCTGCAGACCTTTATCTGGCAGACGCTCGACCTTGCACCGGAATTTCCGCGCCTGGAGAAATTCATTGCTTTCTGGAAAGCCGAACTCGACGGGCCACTGCATTCAGTGCAGTTTGCCCACCGGAGACTGATCAGCCCGGGTGTGTGGCGGCATGTGGACGGAGATTTTCCCATACACTGACCCGCTTGTTTTATTGACCTACTTGCGGTTGCCGTGACACCTATCGCCGCTCCAAGTCGATATGGGTAGGGCGGCCTTGTTCCATGAAGCGATCTGAAATCAATGAAATCGTCCGGCAGGGCGACGCGTTTTTCCGCTCCTTCTCCTACACACTGCCGCCCTTCGCGTACTGGACGCCTGACCAGCTGGTGTCGAATTGCTCGGGGGATACAGTCTCTCAGGTTGCAAAGCGGCGTATGGGTTGGGACGTGACCGATTATGCGACCGGTGCGTTCAGCGAAACAGGGCTCTTCCTTTTTACCGTTCGCAACGGGCTTTTGGCTGACTTAGAAGCCGGTGGCGGTATGGTCTACGCGGAAAAGATCATGATCTCGCGGAAAGATCAGTTGGCGCCGATGCACCGGCACAACATCAAGGCTGAAGACATCATCAACCGAGGCGGCGGCACTTTGGTGCTCGAACTGTTCGCTCCGGACGAGGAAGGGTGGCTGCATCCAACTAAACCTGTATCGGTGCCCGTCGATGGACGAATGAAGAGCTTGCAGGCGGGGGGTCTGCTAAAGCTCGAGCCCGGAGAAAGCGTGACGCTCATGCCCGGCGTCTGGCACGCCTTTTGGGCGGAGAAAGCGGATGTTCTCATTGGTGAGGTTTCGACAGTCAACGACGACGAGATCGATAACGTGTTTCGCGAGGAAATTCCGCGATTTACGGAAGTCGAAGAGGACGAAGCGCCCATCCACCTTCTTGTGTCTGATTATGATCGCTGGCTAGCGGCGCCGCAAAGCCCGGCTGTCTGATTGACTGCAACTCCAAGCAAACAACGCTCCGAAGCCGGACTGGCTTGGCATCTCCGGCGCACCGTGGTTCTCGCCTGGCCCGTGATCTTGTCACGGGTTGGCATCCTGATGATGACCACCGTCGATGTCATCGTGGTCGGGCGCGCCGGAGCCGACCAACTGGCGTTCTATGTCCTGGGTTATGCAATCTATGACAGTCTTGTCGCCATGGTTGCTGGGCTGCATTTGGGTGTTCCCACGCTCGTGTCGCGAACGATTGGCGCCGGCGCACCCGTTCATGCCGCTCTCGTCTGGAAGCGAGGGCTTGTGTCTGCGATTGTCATCGGGTCCGTCATTGCGTTGATCGTTCAAGGTGCGCCTTGGCTGTTTACGCTTTTGGGTCAGGACAGGACCCTTGCAGAAGGCGGTGGCGAGGTTACCGCTTTGCTTGGGATGTGTTTGCCTTTTTTTGGGCTATTCCTCGTTTCAGCGATGTTCCTCGAAGCACTTGAAAAACCGCTCCAAGCCACGCTTGCGGTTTTGTTGGCGAACGTCCTGAACCTTGGATTGAGTATCACGCTGGTATTTGGCATTGGACCGATACCGGCTTTGGGTGCGTGGGGCTGCGCGTTAGCTACGCTTGTCACCGCTTCGTTTCTTGGCGTTGGCTTATATTGTTATGTCTTTTTTGGACTTCGCGATCGCCAGCGTTATGGAATTGGTACTCCGACGACTGCTGACGCTGATCAGGCTGTTCACGCCCCAACCTGGCGTGAACAGAGCCGTGTGGGACTAGCATCGGGCGTCTCGTACGGTCTTGAAGCGGGGTCGTTTACAGCATTGACGCTGATCGCCGGCCTGCTTGGCGTTATAGGGCTGGCCGCGATGGGCGTTCTGTTTCAGTTGTTCGCCGTCACCTTCATGATCTCATTTGGAATTGCGGGAGCAACGCAAGTTCGCGTGGGCAACGCTTGGGGCAGGGGAAGTCTTCGGGACATGGTTTGGGCCGGATGGGCTGGATTCTCGCTTTCCGTTTTCTGCTCGCTGGTCTTCTGTGCCCTGTTCCTTCTGGCGCCTCGTTGGTTTCTCGGCATTTTGACGACGGACGAAGCGGTTCTCCTTGCGGCGGCTCCAGTGATGGTTTGGATGGTTGCGGCCCTTATCGCTGATGGCGGACAAACCGTGCTCAACCATGCCTGCCGCGGCAGGGGAGATAGCTGGGTGCCAACTTTGGCCCACCTGGTGAGCTATTGGGCTATCATGGTGCCACTGGGCTGGGTGCTGGCCGTCCACCTAGGCGGCGGACCTCTGGGGCTCTACCAAGCTATCCTACTGAGCAGCGTTTTCTCGCTGTTTGCTATGGCAATGCGTTTTGTCGTGCTCTCTCGGAGAGGTCTGCCAGATGTCGCGGTGGCATAGCGGCCCGTTCAATGTGGCTGGAAGGAAGCGATCAGACTATGGCAATGGTTGCTTGCTGCCTGTGAAAACGGTACCGGCGGACGGGAGAAACGTCGGCGGTTGGTGGCAAATCAATCCGCTAGCAGGCCGCGCGGAAACAAAAAAGTGGGTCAAACCCGCTTCGCGCAGGAGGGCCAGGTGACCAAGAAGGTGACCGGAGCAGTCTCAGATCGATCCCGTAGGGTGAGGACAAACGCGGGGATCAATATAAATGATCTCGCTGAGCGTGCGGGGGTGGCGCCTGCCACCGTTTCGCGTGCGCTCAACGGCTACACCGACATAGCCGAAGCGACCCGCGACCGAATCTTGAAACTTGCGCGTGAGCTGAACTACCGGCCATCTTCCCGTGCCCGGCAGCTGGCGCGTGGAAGCATTGAAACCGTCGCTTTTATTTTGCCGTCTGCAAACGGGCCAATGAGCGACCCCTTTCTGTCGGATTTTCTCGATGCTCTTGCCTCTGCGCTGGCAGAGAAGGATTTTGATTTGCTTGTTGCAACGGTGCGTGAGGGCGAAGAGGAGGTCGATGTATACCGCCGCCTGATCTCGGCGCAGAAAACCGCTGGCTTCATTGTTACCAATTCCCGCGATCATGATCCTCGCATCGCGCTTTTGCAGGAGATGCGGGTTCCTTTTGTGGTTTACGGCCGAGCGGAGACGGAAACGCCGTTTGCCTACATAGATATGGACAATGAAGCGGCGATCGCCCGCATGGTCGATCATCTTTGCGCGTTAGGGCACCGGCGTTTCGCGTACCTAGACCTGAAAGACGATGCGACGTTTGCAAGGCTACGACGCGCTGGCTTTGACCGGGGCGCTCGCTCGTGTGGCTTATCTGCCGAGGATGTTGAGATCGTCTCAAGTGAACATACATCGGCAAGCGGTCAGATGGCTGTCGCGCAGTTGTTTGATGGCACAAACTCGCATCAGCCGACCGCGATAGTCTGCCCGGCCGACATCGTTGCCATTGGTGCCATTCAGGCGATCACGTCGCGTGGATACGCTGTTGGGCGCGATGTGTCGGTGACTGGCTATGACGGGGTTCCGCTAGGATCTTCGACGTCGCCTCCCTTGACGACGATGAGCCAACCAACCAAGAAGATTGGCAAGTGGCTGATATCGACGCTTTTTTCCATTATGGCCGGCGCCCAGCCCGATGGTTTTCAGGTTGTCTTGGAGCCAACCCTGGTTCGGCGATCTTCAGACGGCTCCCCAACAAGGCGAGGGCGTCCTGAAGCAAACGGCGCTGTTCATTGAACCACCTCGTCCGGCTGTGACGCAGACCAGATCAACAGAGCTCGCCCTTTGGCAAGGGAAGCGGTTACTGGCCCTTGCGCTTCGTTTGAGATGGTCAGAGTGCTACCAAACGGAACGTTGGCCCCGACCAATGGCCACTTTGCGTTGTGAAGGTTCAGGCCCTGCATTTCGGTAAATCCAAGCACACTGAAACGATCACCATTTTGAAGGGCCAAGTGTATTTCCTCGTCTCCAAGCGGCACCGCAAACTGCACCCCGTCGGTTAAAACGACATCCAGCCCCTCTCCGTAAAGCGCAATGGCTTGTGTCATCAGAGCAAAAGTGTGGTCGGACCGGCCGCCCAGCGCGCCCACAAGGACGATGTCGGTCGCCCCTCGCTTCTTCGCTTCGGCAATTGCTAGGGCGCCGTCGGTATCGGATTTTTCGGGATCGTAGGAGAGCCGCGAGACCTGCGCATACTGATTGTGATCGGATGCGGACGCCGAGTCGAAGTCGCCAACCCAAAGCTCAATATCACAACCAAGGTGCCGGGCGTGTCGAATGCCTCCGTCCGCGGCGATCACGCGACGTCCCGGCACGAGCTTTTTCAGCGCTTGCGACGCGGTTACGTCACCGCCCAGGAGAATTGCATAGCGCGTATCCGCTTCGGTCGCCATCGTGTCGCAGTCGCATGACTTGCATCGTGTTTCAAGCGGTAGACAAGGGCCCCTACGGCGCGTAGTTTGCGGCTTGCTCACCGGGGTGCCCAAGAGGCTGAGAGGCGGAAAGCGAACAACGCTTACGCCAACCCGTAGAACCTGATCCGGATCATGCCGGCGGAGGGATTTGGGCTGGCGTGCTTGAACAAAGCAGTCTTCCCCCATGATCACCGCTGTTTCCGGGTCGCTATCGAGGGGATAACATTCATGTATCTGTCACGTGCGATCCGCTTTGCCGTCGCTTTAGTGGTTCCCGTCAGCTTCGCGGGCAGCGCTTGGGCGCAGGAACGAGTCCTGACGATCTACACCTATGATAGTTTCATTGCAGACTGGGGCCCAGGCCCTGTTCTCACAGAGGCCTTTGAGGCTCAGTGCTCCTGTACGCTCGATTGGGTTGCTCCAGGCGATGGCGTGGCTGTCCTTAATCGGCTGCGCTTCGAAGGGGACACAACTGACGCGGACGTCGTCCTTGGGCTTGACACCAACCTGTTGGCGGAAGCGCAGCAGACCGGTCTGTTGGCGCCTCACGAAACCGATCTTTCGACGCTCGAGCTGCCGGTGGAATGGCAAGACGAGACTTTCGTCCCGTTCGACTATGGCTATTTTGCAGTGATCTACGACACCCAAGCGATCGAAACGCCGCCCACATCGCTGGCGGAACTCGTCGCCAGCGACGGCTCGCAGCCGTTGGTTATTCAAGACCCGCGGACATCGACACCGGGCCTTGGCTTTCTGCTCTGGATGAAGGCTGTGTTTGGCGATGACGCCGCTGAACGTTGGCAAGAATTGTCTGATACCATTTTGACGGTCACGCCCGGTTGGAGCGAAGCGTACGGACTGTTCACTCAAGGCGAAGCGCCTATGGTGCTGAGCTACACAACATCTCCTGCCTATCACATGGTCGTCGAGGAGGAGGGGCGTTATCAGGCCGCCGCGTTTGAGGAAGGCCACTACATCCAGATCGAGATCGCGGCGGCTGTAGCGCAGTCTGGCGAGCTCGATCTTGCAAGAGAGTTTCTCGCTTTCCTGATCTCTCCTCAGGCGCAATCGGTTATTCCCGTCACCAACTGGATGCTGCCTGTGGCCCCCGGGTCTGAAGCCCTGCCTGAGCCGTTTGAACGGCTTGTCGAACCGACACAAGCCTTGCTGCTCGACCCGCAAATAGTGGCCGAGCGTCGTGGTGAGTGGGTTGATGAATGGTTGAACGCGGTCGATCGGTAGTTTCGTCCGGTCGGTTGAGCAGACAGTGAACCGAGCGCTCGTTTCTGGTTCTTTTGTCCTCTTGGGCTTTGGTGGCTTTACGCTGGTGGCACTGGTCGCGCTCATCAGCGCGGCGGACGGTGGGCCGCTCGGCCTGCCTATCGATCGGCTCGCCAGCCCATACGCCCTGCGCATACTGGGCTTTACGCTTTCTCAGGCCTTTTTATCGGTTGGGCTTTCGATCTTGGGTGCAATCCCGCTCGCGTTGATTGTGATCCGTTATCGACGCTTCATGGGGCGGGACTGGATCATTCGACTGCTGGCTCTGCCTCTCGCGCTTCCACCGCTCGTTGCAGTCATTGGTCTGCTTCAGGTCTGGGGCCGCAGTGGTACGGTCTCCGATCTGCTGCAGTTCCTTGGCCTTGATATGAGGTTATCGATCTTCGGCATGGGAGGGGTCGTTCTTGCCCATGTCTTCTTCAACTTGCCTCTCGCTGCGCGTTTGATGATTACGCATCTTGAGCGCCAGCCCGACACCGTGTTTCGTTTAGCCGATCAGTTGGGCCTATCGGGGTGGTCGCGCGTTCGTCTGCTTGAGGCACCACTTTTGCTCCCGCATCTTCCGGCGGTCGCCGGGCTCGTGCTGATGCTCTGCATCGGGTCGTTCACGATTGTCCTGACGCTTGGTGGTGGGCCCGCGTCCGCCACCTACGAGGTCGCGATTTACCAGGCTCTCCGTTTTGACTTCGACCCCGGCCTTGCGGCCGTTTTCACGTTGGCGCAACTGGTGTTGGCAACAACAATTCTTCTCGTCTTACATCGATTTGGCGGTGCGCCCGACGATAGGGCGGGAACCTCATCCCGACCGCAGATGGGCGGGGAGAATTTGCCCCGGAGTGTTTTGGCTTTGCTGGGCGTTTACGGGCTTCTCTTGCTGGCCCCGCTCGTCGCTTTGGCCGCTGCCGGTGTTGGTGCTGAATGGGAGCGGCTCGTGCTCCTTCCAAGGCTTTGGTCTGCTACCATCACGAGCTTGGTCATTGCGGCGTGCTCAGCGTGTTTGTCGGTGACGGGGGCGTACTTGCTGGCTGTTGGCAGGGATCGCGGTCTTGCGCCACGAGGTGTGGCTCGAGGCCTTTATATGGCCGGCTACGCGTCGGTTGGGTCGGCTGTCCTCGCTATTCCACCAATCATCCTTGGTGCTGGTTGGTTTATACTGCTGCGCGGCGCTGCTCATCAGACGGCTCTGGCCGCTGTGATGGTGATTATCGTCAACGCACTGATGGCTCTTCCTTTCGTTCTGCGCGTTCTTGCTCCAGCGCACCAGGCGGCGATGCGCAGATATGGTTCCTTGTGTGCAGGCTTGGGGCTTGTTGGATGGCGGCGCTTCGTTTTGATTGATGCACCGGTACTCGCTCGCCCGTTCGCAGCTGCATGCGCCTTCGCTCTTGTGCTGTCGGTCGGCGACCTTGGTGCCGCGGCGATCTTCGGGGCTTATGACCTTGTGACTCTGCCTATCCTGATCCTCAACCTGATGGGAAGTTACCGGACCACCGACGCTGCTGGCGTCGCGCTGGCGTTGGCGCTGTTCGTCTTCGCGCTTATCTGGCTCGCCGATCGGATCAACAGGATCTCCCTATGATTGAGATGGAAGGTGCGGGCATTTCATTCTCGACGGGCGCGGACTTCACCTATGACTTGAGCATTTCGAAGGGCGAGGGTGTGGGCCTTATCGGTCCGAGCGGAGCTGGGAAATCGACGCTGTTAGCCATGCTTGGTGGGTTCCTGCCTATCGACAGAGGCAGCGTCTGTCTCGACGGCAAAAACCATACGGCGTCACCACCGGCTCACCGCCCTGTGTCCATGATGTTCCAGTCGAACAATGTGTTCGATCATCTTGATGTCGCGACCAATGTTGGGCTTGGAATCAGCCCACAATTTTCGCGAAAATCCAGTGACTTATCGGTTGTGCTCGATGCTCTGAATCAGGTTGGGTTAGCGGGATTTGAAGACCGGCGCGCCCACACGCTTTCAGGTGGCGAAGCGCAGCGCGTAGCGCTCGCCCGCGCATTGGTTCGGGATCGGCCGGTTCTTCTTCTGGATGAACCTTTTGCTGCGCTGGGGCCTTCAATGCGTGCGGGGTTCACCGACTTACTGGCTCGCTTTAAATCCCAGCATCACCTCACGATGTTGATCATCTCTCACTCGCCTTATGAGCTTCAACCTCTTTGTGAACGCCTCGTCTTTATCGATAAGGGCAGCATCGCGCAGGACGGGCCGTTTGATAGGCTGATGGACAGCGATCCCGACACGCCAATCGGACGTTATCTGGGCACGCGAGGCCTCATGACCGACAAAAGAGGGTAGGTATTGCCCGGCTTTGACATGACGCGGTCATCGGGGTTGGCTACGTCGTGCTGATTTGTAGCCCCGACTTAAATCTGATGAACGACACAGCTTCCCCCCAAAAACTTTCTGACGCGCAGCCGCGTCCGGTAAACGTGCCTTTTGATGAGCTCGAGGTTGGCCAGACCGTGACTGTTGAGCGGTTGTGTACCCAAAACGACCTCATTGTTTTCGCCCATTCTTCGGGCAATCGGAATCCGCTTCATTTGCCCACCACCGATTATACCGGCGATGGCGTCGACGACGTGCCGCTCGCACCATCCATGTGGCTGGCTTCGTTGATTTCTGCGGCGCTTGGTAATCACCTGCCTGGTCCCGGTAGCCTGTATCTGTCGCAGAACCTGAGGTTTCATGCCCGGGCAAGCGTAGGCGACTTACTGCGCATAAGTCTGAAGGTGCTCGAGCTTCGCGAGGCGCGTGAGGTTTTGCTGGCGACGACCGTACGGAGCGCAGACGACGCATTGCTTGTTGACGGTCAAGCAAGTGTGCGGGCGCCAAGCCGCCCTCTTTTTCTTGGCGATATCGACGTCCCAGACCTTCAGGTGCAAAAACATGCGCATTTCGATGCGCTTCTGGCTCGCGCTCAAGAATTGCCCCCAATGCCGGTTGCTGTGGTTGCTCCGGATGATCCCAATTCGCTGGGGGGCGCGCTTCTCGCACGAGATGAGGGGCTGATTAAGCCGATTTTGGTCGGATCGAGATCAAGGATAGCAGAGGCTGCCGGTGAACTTTCGATTTCACTTCAAGGCATTGAACTGATCGATATTGAAGATGAGCCTACAGCGGCTGCGCGTGCGGTCGAATTGGTTCACCAGGGCGCTGCACGCGCGGTGATGAAGGGGCATTTGCACACCGATCACCTTCTGAAGCATGTTTTGAAGTCTGATGGCGGGCTTCGGACAGGCAAGCGTATCAGCCATGTTTTCGTTATGGACGTGCCCGGCCGTCAAAGCCCAATTCTCATTACCGATGCGGCGATCAACATTGCCCCAGATTTAAAAACCAAGGTCCACATCGTTCAGAACGCTATCGACCTGGCGCGAGCTATTGGGTTCGACGTTCCCAAGGTGGGGATCTTATCAGCGGTGGAGACGGTCAACCCCGCCCTGCCATCGACAATTGATGCAGCTGTGCTTTCGAAGATGGCGGATCGTGGTCAGATAACGGGCGGCATGGTTGACGGTCCATTGGCGATGGATAATGCCGTCGATATTGGTGCCGCCCGCACCAAGGGCATCACCAGCCTTGTTGCTGGCTATGCCAATGTGCTCGTGGCGCCCAATCTTGAGGCGGGCAACATGCTCGCTAAGGAGCTGACGTTCCTGGCCAACGCGGAAGCTGCTGGGCTTCTGGTGGGAGCCAGTGTCCCCGTCATCCTGACAAGTAGGGCAGATGGCGACAAAGCGCGATTAGCATCGTGTGCGCTCGCGGTCCTCTATGAGGTTTGGTTGAGGACGGGATTACCGGTCGCTCCGGGCCTTTTCGGTGCCCAAGATGGCGATGCGTCCTGATGGGTATCGTTCTGACATTCAACGCAGGCTCCTCAAGCTTGAAGTTCAGCGGCTTCAAGCGAACAGAAGGAGATCCATCCCGTCTGTTCAAAGGGCATTTCGACGCTGGAAAAGCGCCCGATAGCCTGACAATCGAGCTGTCAACTGGCGAGGATTTTGCCTTAGGGCTTGAACAGTCCGGCGATCTATCGTCCGCCTTCGAAACGCTGCTTCGCTGGAGTTCCCAACACCAATCCGCTGGCAACATCGACGCGATTGGCCACAGGATCGTTCATGGCGGCCTGACCTACACGAACCCGATCGTCTTGGACGATGCTTCGTTGTCTGAGCTCGCGAAGTTGGAGCCTCTTGCACCGCTTCACCAGCCCTTCAATCTTAAAGGCGTCCGGCTTGCACGCCGGGCGTTTCCGGGCGTGCCGCAGATTGGATGCTTCGACACCGCGTTTCATCGAAGGCACCCATTTGTGAACGACACTTTTGGGTTGCCCTATCGCTTCTTTGACGAGGGCGTTCGTCGTTACGGCTTTCATGGTCTCTCATACACTTCGATCAGCGAGGCACTGGGTCGGCGCGATCCAAAATTCGCAAAGGCGAAAGTTATCGTGGCGCATTTGGGAAGCGGGGCATCCATGTGCGCCATCCGAGAGGGCCAAAGCATCGGATCCACAATGGGATTTTCAGCGCTTGACGGTCTTCCGATGGGAACGCGGTGCGGTCAGCTCGACCCAGGAGTCCTGATCTACCTTATGGAAACGCATGGGCTCGACAGGGCGGAGCTCACCGATCTTTTGTACCGTGAGTCCGGTCTTCTGGGCATTTCTGGCATCAGCAATGACATGCGGGTCTTGTTGGAGAGCGACCGTCCGCGAGCGCAAGACGCTATCGATTATTTCGTTTTCCGCATTCGGCGTGAAATTGGCGCGATGACGGCGGTGTTGGGCGGGCTGGACGCGTTGGTCTTTACTGGGGGTATCGGCGAGAACTCGGCTGTCGTCCGTGAACGTATTTGTGCCGACTTTGGGTGGCTAGGTTTATCCATTGATCCATCGAAGAACGACCAGCATGCCGATGTCGTCAGCCCTGACGGGTCACAGGTGGAGGTTATGGTGTTGCCGACTGATGAAGAGGCAGTTATCGCCCACGCCGCGATTGATCTGGCGGAAGGGTAAGTTGTGGCTGGAGCTAAGCGCTGATGGTGGATGGTGAGCATGATCGTACCGGCGGTTACGCGCAGTCGCGGCCATCCGACAATGTGGTTCCGATCGTCAGCCGAGCGGGCCGCCTCGCAGACGCGCTAAAAAGGGCGCGGGGGAGGCAGGAAGAACAGCTTCGCCGCGAGCTCGCTAACCGCGAAAGCTCCCTGTCCCATCTCGCCCTTCAGCTTGATGATCTCGCTGAAGAATTGAATTCGGTTTCAGATACTGATGCCGTTGATCGTTTCGAGCTGATCCCGTCTCAGGTCGGTGATCGTATAGTCGTGGACACGCTTAGCTATGTGGATATCGACCCGCAAAGCGCGCAATATCGTTTGCGTCGACAGCGACGCGAAGGGCCCGATACCCTGTTTGAGAGCTCTGACCGCGATGCCATGACCGATGCAGTCGCCGATTACATCGCACAGCGGTTGGTCGAGCGCGAATTGGACGGACCGCCAAGTCACCAACTCATGCAGCCGGTCCATCGCTCGTCCGAGATGAAACTACCTGAGTCACCGAAGCAAACGAGCGCATCTACCCGCACAAAGCGTAGCCTGTGGCCCGGACTGGGATTGTTTTTTCTGGGTGTGCTTTGTGGTGTGTTTGTCCTGTTTCTATGGGCTTGGTTTGCTTATCCCGGTTCCTAGGTCAGCTTCCGCGAAATGGCGACCTCCCCGCGTTCGAGTGTATCGATCGTATCGCTCCGATCTGCATAGCCTCGCCTTTCAAAGCTGAGCAACCAGCCGTCCGTGCTCCGAGCTATGGTGAAAAGCGTGTAGGCTGCCGCTGGCTTATGGCCACCGGGAGCCTGTGCAGCTGAGGAAACGCCAAACACGGGTACGGGTCCAGATCGACTGGATATCGTTGTTTGCGTGGGCAAGTGCGTGTGCCCGTGCAAAACCAGCTCGGCACCTCCATCAAAAATATCCTCCCGAAGCTGAGCCTCGTTGATCAGCCTTTTGTGCCAATGGGTTGCTTTAGGGAATGGCGGGTGGTGAACGAGAACAACGCGGAAGTGTCCTTCCGCTTGCGCCAGTAGTCGCTGTAAAGCGCGCCTTTGGCGGCGATCGACAAATCCAGTTGCCATGAACGGTGCAGTCGCGACCGCCGATGATATCCCGATGACGCAAACCGGGCCGCGATAGCGACCGAACGGATAGGGCTGCCCAACTTCCTTATCTGGCTGATCCCCTTCAAAGAAATCACCACAATTGGCGTTAAACTGACCAAGTGCTCCCTGCACGTAAGCGTCGTGATTGCCCGGGATAGCGGAAACGTCTGCAGGGTCGCCAAGTTGTTCAAGGAAGGTTCGCGCGCGCCCATATTCGGCATCAAGGCCAATGTTCACCAAGTCCCCAGTAACAACGATATGGTTCGGTTTTTTGGCTTTTATGTCGCCAACAAGCTGATCGGTAACAGAGCTGCGGAAGGATCTACCTCGGTTTTTGTGCCAGTTGAGGAAACCAATCGCACGCTTTGAAAGAAGATCTCGTATGCTCACCACTGGCATTGGCCCTAGGTGAACGTCTGATAGGTGTGCAATGCGAAAAGACATGCCTTATCAAATGCCCTTAATTTGATCCGCAGGCAAAGTCCTATGCGCCTAATCGAACCTATAGTGGCATCGTGAATCGAGCCTCAGATATCCCCGGCTTTGACCAGTCAACCATTGCATGGCGCGGTGCGAGCGGTGCGGACCAGAGAATGGTCCAAAACTGCCTAAACATTGTATCACTCCATCATACTGACCGCACAGACTGTCTCGCTGTGCGGAACGCGCATGTGGCAACGGCAACGATTTGTGCAACGCCCGCCTGTGCAACCCAGCTCTGCGCCCACCGCGTACCGGAAAGGTTGAAAGACGTGCTCGAAGGTCCAAAGCCAAGGAGCCCCCTGAGGTCTCTGCTGCGCGAGGTCAGGTTTCGGCTCATCATGGTGTTCCGAGGGATGTCACTTGGCGTGCGTGTGCTGGCCGTCGATCGTTCTGGTAGGATCCTCATGGTTCGCCATGGGTACACGCCAGGGTGGCACCTGCCAGGAGGAGGCGTCGATTATAACGAAACCCTCGAAGCCGCCGCAGCGCGGGAGCTACTCGAGGAGACCGGATATCGATGCCCGAACGGGATGCACATCAAAGGTGTAGCGTACAATCGAAAGCTCTGGAAAGGCGACCATGTCGTGGTTTTCTATGCCACCGACTTAGAAAAGATGGCTGACGTGAAACCAGGCTTTGAGATTGCGGAAACAGGCTTTTTCTCACCGGACGATCTGCCTGCGGATACGAGCGCAGGGACGCGAGCCCGCATTGTTGAATGGCAAGCGGGCTCCCCAATCTCTGCGTATTGGAACGGCTAGACTGTCACGCTGCTGCGCGAAGATGATCTCGACCGTGCGGTGAATCCAGGTCGAGTTCAGGTCCAACTGGTACAATCCGCGTCGGATTGATCGTCTCATGACTGGCATAGTAGTGGCGTTTGATATGATCGAAGCTGACCGTTTCGGCGATTCCTGGCCATTGAAAGAGCTCGCGCAAGTAGCCCGAGAGATTAGCGTAGTCTGAAATCCGGCGGACATTGCATTTGAAGTGGCCGACGTACACCGCGTCAAATCGGATCAGCGTTGTGAACAGCCGCCAATCTGCTTCGGTGATTTGATCCCCAACCAGATAGCGGTTCCGAGATAGTCGCTCTTCAACTTCATCGAGAGCTTCAAACAGTGTTGTGACCGCTTCGTGGTAGGCTTCCTGTGTGGTTGCAAAGCCTGATTTGTAAACGCCATTGTTGATCGCGTCGTAGATCCGCTCGTTCAGAGCATCGATCTCAACGCGGTGGTTTTGCGGATAGTAATCTGCGGGCGTTGCACCAACGCCGTCAAAGGCGCTGTTGAGCATACGGATAATCTCCGACGACTCGTTTGACACCATTGCGTTCTGCGCTTTGTCCCAAAGGATCGGGACCGTGACACGTCCGGAGTAAGTTGGATCGGCTTTCACGTAGACTTCCGAAAGCGCTGATGATCCGAATAGTCGGTCTGATGTTGCTTCGGGTTGCTGATCGTCGAAAACCCAACCTTTTTCGTACATGAGTGGGGAGACGACATCGACCGATATCATGTCCTCAAGACCTTTGAGCTTGCGCATAATCAGCGTGCGATGGGCCCACGGGCAGGCGAGGGATACGTACAAATGGTAGCGCCCAGGCTCCGCCTTGAACCCTCCAACGCCCGATAGCCCGGCGTCACCATGAGCGGTGACCCAATGGCGAAACTGGGATTGGGAGCGGACGAACTTTCCGCCGGTCTTACGGGTATCGTACCATTGATCTTGCCACACGCCGTCAACCAAAAGCCCCATCGGTTCGCTCCCTTTTGTGTCGCTGAACTTTTCTAAGAATGAAAAGCAATAAACGGTCCATACACGGCGGGCCACCTCTGGCGCCCATGACAAACTGTTTGGATATTCGCAACGGTAAGCACGACATTCTCGAAGCGCGTGTTGCCTGTTCAAATGATTGTCACGCGAAGCTGCCCGTGGTAGCCGCATCGTCATGGACACAAGACCCTCAGCCCGACTGCGACGAAGCATAGCGATTTGACGATCCCTGCAAGGGGCTGGATCGCCCTTTGTGCTTTGTGAATCTTCAGTGGCGAGTTAGTCCATGACCTCCCCCAATGCCCTAAGCGCCAGTGCCCGGCCTTCTGCAGGCCCGGCGATCGGCCCTTCGTTCTCTCTTGTTCCGTTTGATCCGACAAACGCACCCGACGTGGACCGTCTGCACGCGTCAGTTTTCGGGCCCGGCCGCTTCGCCCGCACCGCGTTTCGGCTGCGTGAGCAGGCCGAACCGATTGCATCCTTCTGCTTTACGGCGATGGATCGAGATAACCTCATCGGCGCTGTGACTGTCTCGCGCATCCGCGTTGGCGCTGACCGTGGCGTTTTGCTGGGCCCGCTCGCAGTTGTGCCTTCCCAACGCGAGCGTGGCGTTGGTCGTGCGTTGCTTGCTAAGGCTGTTGAGCGCGCTTTTCTTTCTGGGGAACCGTTCGTGCTGCTCGTTGGCGACAAGCCATATTATGAACCGTTTGGCTTCACGCCCTGCGCAGCCGATCAGATCGTTATGCCCGGTCCCGTTGCGCCAGACCGCTTGTTGGTTGCGCGTGGGCCTCTATGCGCGGATGATATGCCCAAGGGGGTCGCGCGCGGAGAGCGGCAAACTCGACTGCCGCGTCGAACATAAGCCGCTAGCGACCTTCACGCCACCATGTCGCGCCCCAAAGCATCAGTGCAGGTATCAGCGTCCAAAGTCCCAGTGTTAGCGGCTGTTGCCTCGCGCCGAGAAGAACAGATGCCTCACTGCGCCGGAAACCGATCCAGCCGCTTCCAGTCGTCCGGCCGGCGCCGTCCACCAGTCGCGTGCGGGGCACAGAAAGTGATCCATCTGCGGTTGGTTGTAGGCGCACTGCTGCAGAGCGGGTCGCGGCGGCTATCGGTTCAAATCGCTGCGTTGAGCTGACCACTGTCTGCAGTTCGTTGGGGTTAGGTGGCCCCACGTGTGCGAGGGTGGATAAGGTGCCGTCCGTTAAGCGCCAAAGCCCGATCTCGCGAGCCTCTATCGAGACGCGGAATAGCCCGTCGCCCTGATTGTCCAGAGAGACAGTAAGCTCCTCACCGCCTGGCGCCTCGATGTCGATGTCGTCCACCGAATCGGCCAGCGTTCGGCGTTCAATCAGCAGACGCTCCCCGACAACACGAGCCTGAAGTGTCTCGTCTTCAAGGTCGGGCTCTCGCATCAGCCAATGTGCGGTCCGACGCAGTAATTGCACATGCGGCCCTCCTCCTTCGAAGTTGCGCGCCCAAAGCCATATGTGATCCGACAGCAACACAGCCACACGCCCGTCCCCACGCTTGTCCAGTGCAAGAAGCGGCGCGCTTGGAACGGCTGCATCGATTGGTGTTCGCATTGCGACCGTACTGGCTTGCGTGGCTTCTGCCGCAATCAATCGGAACCAACGGCTCCAGTCAGGGTCGTTTTCGTCTGTTTCCGTCGCCGTAGGGGCGCCTACCAGCCCTCGGGTGATTGGATGCCTTCGGCCGATCTCCGATAGTCGCGGATGAAAAGGGGCTTCTAGAATTTCGCCGGTTGGAAAAACGGGTAGGACGTCCGCGAGTGCCGTAAACGCTATGCTGGTCTCATCGGCAAATTCCGGCCCCGCTGCGATCAGTAGTGCGCCGCCGCGGCGCACATAATCGGCAATGTTGTCAAAATAGACCAGCGGCAAAACGCTGCGACGCTGGTAACGGTCCAGAATAATAAGGTCAAAATCGTTGATACGTTCGACGAATAGCTCTCGGGTTGGAAACGCGATCAACGACAGCTCGCCAATCGGTGTTCCATCCTGTTTTTCGGGGGGACGCAGGATGGTGAAGTGCACCAGGTCCACAGCCGGGTCGGACTTCAGGAGGTTGCGCCATGTTCTCTCGCCTGCATGCGGCTGACCCGAAACGAGCAGGACACGCAAAGTGTCCCGGACCCCTTCCACTGAGAAAGTTGCCTGGTTGTTCAACTCGGTCAGTTCACCATCGGCCTGCGCGATGCGCAGCTCAAACAGATTGTCGCCTGCGCGGTCGACCGAGATTGGCACATCGATATCGACGCCGATTGGCACCTCTGTTTCGATGAGGATTTCGTTGTTCCGCAAGATCGAAAGTCTGACGGTGGCATCGGGGTTCGCGGTAAGTGGGGCTCCATCCTCGACAACCCGGAATACAAGCGGTTCCCTGCGATCCACCAGCGTGAAGCGAGGCACTTGGAGCAGCTCAATACGCCGGTCGCCTTCGTCCGGCACGCCAGTGATCAGCGCGTGGATGGGGATGCCGTCACCCAGAATAGCAGGTGCTTGCGCGTCCAGCGTAGCTGCAGGTAAATCTGCGATTTGCCCATCGGTTATGAGCACGGCTCCGCCGATCTGTTCGCGTGGGACATCCGCCAAGGCTTCCTGGAGGGGGCCGATTGCGAGGGTGCCGGCTTCACGGTCGGTTCCAAGCGTCACCGTCCGAATTTCCACACCCCCAAGCTCAGAGAGGCGCTCTTTGAGAAGCTCAGATGCTTGAGCGGTTTGCTCCTGGCGTGGATCAATGCTGGTTTGGCTGGCGCTCGCGTCCTCAACGACTGCGATCACTGTCGGTTGCCGCTCGCGCTCTTCCAATCGGAGCGAGGGGTTCACCAGGCAGCCTGCTACCAGCGCCAGTGCTGTCCCCCGAAGCCACGCGCCTGGACGTCGGCGCAGAACGCCTGCGGTGAAGACCGCGAACGCGAGAAGAGCGAAAACGCCAATGACTGCTGGAGAGATCAGCGGGTCGGCAGTGATTGACCAATCCGTCATTATTGGATGAGCCGTTCAAGTAGCGCGGGAATGTGCACCTGATCGGCTTTGTAATTTCCGGTCATGACGTACATGGCAATGTTGACCCCGGTCCGGTATGCGAACTCGCGCTGCAGCGGGTTTGGCGGTGAGGTGGGGTAAAGCGGTCGCCCATCGTTTGATAGTGCCCACGCTGATGCAAAATCATTGCTCGTGATCATGATGGCGCTGACGCCATCTCCGCCGCGTGCCGGACGGTCCACATCATCGGGCGAATCCGGCAGGCGTTCGACCCACAAAGGCCCATTGGGGTAGCGCCCTGGATAAGCATCTATCAGGTAGAAGCTCTTGGTAAGGACATGATCATCCGGCACAGGCTCAAGCGGCGGAATGTCAAGAGCGCCCAGTAGTGCGCGAAGATTGGCTGTTTGCGGGGTCAAGGCATTGGAAAACGCATCGCTGGCTTCGTCGCGCGTATCGAAAAGGATCGTGCCGCCATTTTTCATGTAAGCGTCAATGCGCTCCACAAGTGCCTCTGGTACGGCCATCGGTGTGTCGGGCATTGGCCAATACAAAAGCGGATAAACCGATAGCTCATCGGTCGCCGGGTCGATGCCAAATGGTGGTGCCGGTTCGAAAGCCGTTCGTTGCGTGAGAATGCGTGATATCCCTGAGATGCCTTCACGGGACCGACGGTCAATGTCACTTTCGCCGGTGAGTACGTAGGCGAAACGCGTCTCATTGCTTGCAGCAATGATTTTTTGCAGAGCATCCGCTTCGTTGGTCTGGGCAACAGTACCGGCCGGATCAACCACGACCAGCACACACGCAAGAAACCCGACGCTGGCACTCGAAGCAACTCGACCGCGCAACAGACCGCCGGATAGCGCAAGTACGATGGCAGCGTCTGTCAGGGCCAGCAAGATGGCAAGTGTGAACAGCCCCGTGCGCAGGTCTGTGCCCTCGTGTTCATCGATCACCAAAAGACCGGCACCGCTCTCCCTCAACAGATCCGGGCGCGCGGCGACCAGATAGGGATCGCCATCGAAGAGATTGAGGGCGAACGGCGATGATGGGGGGCCGTAAAACCCTGGTGGGGTTCCGACGGTAGCAAGTGGCTCCACGCCAGCGGCCAGAACCAAGGTTTCGGCGAAGGATGGGACCCCGCCGAGAGTGCCGAAGGCGTTCAGCGTCTGACGCGGGTTCAGGGCTTGAGCCTCGCCCTGGCGGGCCGTTGTGTCGTCAACGGCCAGCGCACCTGTCCGTTCGGCGTTTCGCGCTCGGCTCGTGTTGGGAACCGCCAGTTCGATAAGCCGCCCCAACATATCGACGAACAGACCTGATAAGGGCAGGTTCGACCAGCTGGTTTCCGCCGTCACATGGAACAGGATCAGGTGGCCCAAGCCTCTGTGCTGACCCGTAACAAGCGGGGTCGCATCACTCAGCTCAGCATACGTGTTGGTGGCGAGCGCGCTTCCCGGTTCGCTTAGGACTTGCCTTTCAATAACAATCTCGCTGGGCACGGTTAGCCCAGCAAATGGACTGGATGCCCTGAACGGTGCAATGTTTTGCGGCTGTTCCCAGGTCAGCGCCCCACCGAACTGCCTATCGACGGCGCGCAACGGGACGGGCAACAGCGGATCTGGATTAGAAGCAAGCCCGGCGCTAGCAAATCGGATAAGCACCCCGCCGCTTTCGATCCACGGAGAAAGGTCGGCTACGGTGCCGGGCACAAGGCTTAGCGAGCCTGCCAGGATGATGACGTCCGCACCATTTGCTATCGCCCGTCGCACCTCACTGTTACCGTCGCCAGTTCGCGGGGCACGAACGTCCGCCAATGGTTGAAGAGCGCGCTGAAGGTAGGTTGCTGCGGATAGAAGCGGCTGGGCCTGGTCAGCCCTATCGCCGCTGATAATGGCAACCTGCCGACGCTCATTTCGATCGTCGATCAGGAGAACCTCGCCTGCGTGTAAAACCGGCTGGGCGGCTATTCTCGCAATGTCATTTCGCAAGTCGCTGGGTAGGTCAAAGGCGATACGTTCGGCAGTGACCCCCTCCGCATTAGTCAACGGTACGGTTGCCAACTGACGCCCCGCTGCGTCGTAGGCAATCACCGAACGGGCCCTGAAATCAGTTGGGAAGGACGGCTCCGTTTGCGGGTCAGACCGCACGGTGTGGATTAGCGCGGCTGGGCCGTCGCGCCCACCGTCAAGGGTCAGTGCAAGCTCTGGCGAGGCGCCTGGGATGATCGCGAGGTTTCCCATTTGGAGTAGGGGCTCGATCCAGGCGGGCGCCCGAGCGTTGTCATCACTTGGGGTGGGCTCGGCCAAACCGCTTGTCATCCAGATGATCGCTGGATTGGTCCAGGCATCAGTCTGGAGGTATTCACTGACCCGTTCGGCGACCGCCAACCGATCAAGTCGTGCCGGATGGGGCTGGAGGTCGTCTAGTTGTGAAGCTGCCGCAGCGCCATCCGAGGGAAATGGTGCTGTGCTCGTCGGCTGCGGAACTGCCAACAAAGCGATCGGACGGCCTTGCTGGGCGGCTGCATCGGCAATCCGCTCGGCTTGCTGAATGCGTTGGGTCCAGTTGTGAGCGCTCGCCCAGTCGCTTTCGATAACGAGCAGGATTGGATCATCCGACGCGCCGGGGAGCGCGATCGCGTTCCCAGCGCGCCATTGTGGTCCCGCGAACGCCAAGATCAGTGCGGCGAGCAGCAGCAGGCGCAAAAGCAAGAGCCACCACGGTGTTTTGTCCGGTGTCTGCTCAGGCTGCTCAAGTTTTCGCAGGATCTCAACGGGCGGAAAAAAGGTCCGAACGGGTTGAGGTGGCGTTGCGCGCAAGAGCCACCACAGCGCGGGTAAGGCAAGCAAGCCTAAAAGCGCGAGAGGTGCTGTGAAGCTAAGGGCTGACAGGCCGATCATGCCGCCCATACCCTTAAGCCTGTTTTGCGCGTGAAAGCGCTTCGTGGACACTGAGCAGCGGTATCGAAGCGGTCCTGTCCGTGTGGGAAAGTGTATGGCTCCAGCCGCGTGCCCGAGCGATCTGCCTCAGTTCGTCTGTGAAAGCGAGGAAAAGCTCGCGGTATCCGTCGCGCCATCTTTCTGCGCGACCGGCCAAGAGGTTTGATCGGCTTTTGGATAAGCCTTCGAACCTTATGCGTCCCTTGAATGGGAAGGCTTCTTCCGCTGGGTCGACGATCTGTACAAAGTGGGAGCGGGCCCCACGCGAAACCAACTGATCCACCAGCTTTGTTCGAGCGTCATCAGGGAAAAGGAAATCCGAAAGGATCACGACATCTTCCCGTGGGCGCACGGCCGTCATATCCGACCAAACGTGCTTGCCGGACTTGTCAGTATCGCGTGTCAGCAGTTCCTGTGCGATTGTTCGCAACGCCGCGTTGCCGGTTTTCGGGCGCTCACCTCCCACCAGCGCGACACGCTCGCCACCAGCTGTCAGCAGGCTTGCCAAGGCCATCGCGAGCAGCACCGCGCGATCTCGCTTCGGCTCGCGCGCATCGGGCGATGCGAAGCGCATGGACGCAGACATGTCGACACACAGCCGCACCGTATGGGCGCTCTCCCACTCCATTTCGCGCACAAATAACGTGTCACCCCGTGCTGATCGACGCCAATCGATGCGCGATGACGCATCTCCTACGCCATATTGCCTGAATTGCCAGAAGGCATGACCGGGACCGGCGCGTTTGCGGCCGTGCAGGCCAGCAAGTAAAGAAGCCGCCAATCTGCGCGCCTCGACCATCAAAGCCGGCATACTGTCTGCTAGAGCCCGCGGTCGCGTGCTTATGTCCAGCAGGTCAACCGGGTCGAGCTGATCCGGGCCGATGGCGGCAGTTTTGTTTGACAGCAAGGTGCCAAAACTGATCACAGGACCGCCTCAGCGAGCTTCGCCACCAAATCGCGTCGCGTGACACCTTCCGCCCGCGCTGCGTACGTGAGCGCCATGCGATGCCTCAAGACCGGTTCGGCGAGCGCTGCGACGTCCTCGGTAGAAGGGGCAAAGCGACCGGTGAGCAGGGCTCGGGCCCGGCTTGCAAGCATCAAAGCCTGGGAGGCGCGGGGACCAGGCCCCCAATCCAGATGGTCGCCGATGACCGCGTGAGCTTCCGGCCCTGGTCTGGCGCCCCGCACCAAGTCCAGGATCGCTTCAGCAACTTTTTCGCCAACTGGCATGGCCCGAACGAGGGCCTGAGCCGCAATCAGTTCGGACGTCGATAAGATCGCGGTTGGCGTGGCCTCAATGCTCCCGGTGGTTAGCTTCAGCATAGCGCGCTCAGCTTCGCGGTCGGGAAAGCCGATTTCGATCTCCAGAAGAAACCGGTCGAGCTGCGCTTCAGGCAGCGGATAGGTGCCCTCTTGCTCTATGGGATTTTGCGTGGCGAGAACGTGAAAAGGCGCTGGTAATTCATGGCGGGTGCCAGCGACTGTCACATGTTGTTCCTGCATGGCCTGCAGAAGAGCGCTTTGCGTTCTTGGACTTGCTCGATTGATTTCATCGGCCATCAGAAGTTGCGAGAACACAGGCCCCTCAATAAAGCGGAAGGCGCGCCGCCCGTCCGCACTCTCCTCAAGCACTTCAGCTCCAAGGATGTCGGACGGAAGGAGGTCGGGTGTGAATTGGACGCGGCGCGCATCAAGGCTGAGAACTGTCCCAAGCGTTTCGACCAGCTTGGTTTTCGCAAGACCCGGCAAGCCGACCAGCAACGCGTGACCGCCGCACAGCAAGGCGATCAGTGCACTATCGATCACTTTTTGCTGGCCAAGGATCGTCTGGCCAATCGTAACGCGCGCCTGCTCAAGCTTTTCGGACATTGCCGCCGCCCGATCCGCAATTTGTGTCTCGGAGGCATGGGCCGTTTCGATTACAGCGTCGCTCAAGACTTGCTCTCCTGCCTTGGATCAAGTTGCTCTTGCAACCTGTGATGACCAATTAGGCCCGTCTGATGGCGTTGATGCGGCGTCTGTCGATCAAGTTAGTTGCCGCGTATTCATATGATTCCAACCGCAGTGAACGCAGTTTTCTGACAAAGCTCAATGTCTTTTGAGCTTGGCTGTGCACATAGAGCGCTAAGGTGTCATCGACAGGTTATTTGAAAGCGCACAGCGCCACACACGAAACATATCGGGCAATTACGCTCTTTCCTTGAAGGCAAAAAAGCACGACACTCTTTCCTATGGACACGCTAACGCCGTTTGAGACTCTCCTATTCGCCGCCGGTTCTGGTCGGCGGACACCGCCCGTTGATCGCTGGGATCCGCCCCTTTGTGGGTCCATCGACATACGAATCGCTGCGGATGGGACGTGGTATCATGAAGGGGGTCCAATCAATCGTACGCGCTTGGCGCGGCTGTTTTCCTCACTGTTACGCAAGGACGAAGACGGCGTGACCTATTTGGTCACGCCACATGAGAAATTAGCCATCGCGGTTGATGACGCGCCGCTGATCGGTGTCGATCACGCAATTCGAGATACCAAGGATGGCCCCGTTCTGGCCTTGCGAACGAACATGGATGATTTTCTGGAGATAGGTTCAGAGCATCCAATTCGCTTCGAGGTTGAGCCGGAGACCGGTGGCATCAAACCCTACGCTCTGGTGCGCGGCCGTATTGAAGCCTTGATCAACCGTTCCACGACGATGGCGATATTGAGCGATGACCGCTTGGTAGGCTTCTCCGATGAGCAGCCAATCCTTCGGTCAGGCGGCGAAGTCTTTCCCATTACACTCGTTTGACGAAGGCCAGCCCTTGTATTGTTTGCTGCCGCGGGAGAGGGCAGGCGGACGTCGCCGGATATACTATTCATGGATAACGTGAGCAGGTCGCAAGCCGCAAAGGTCGATAGTCTTTCTGCGCTGTCCGGTGCGCAATTGCTCGATAGGCTCTTTGAAAGCCTGCTTCTCAAGCCGCTCATCCCGGTGACACATCCTCCAGCGATATTCAGCTCAGGTGAGCGGCCGACCAACACGGTTCCCGATCCGAGCGGTGATCATGTTTTGAACCCCGACTTTTCTGGTCGCTTGGTGCAACAACCACTCAAGCCGGCGGCGGTCCTCATAGCGATAAACCGCAACGCGGCAGAGCCGGAGGTTGTGATGACCGTTCGGACGGCTAACCTGTCGTCACATGCTGGGCAGATTGCGTTTCCTGGTGGCCGAATAGATCCTGGCGAGGCGCCTGAAGAGGCTGCGGTGCGCGAGGCGTTCGAGGAGGTGGGTCTCGATCAAGACGCCGGATCGCTGAAGGGCTTTTTGCCAAGCTACGCCTCCCGAACCGGTTACCGGGTCTACCCAGTGGTGTCTTTGGTTGATGGCTGGCCGCCGCTGGTCGCCAATCCTGCAGAGGTTGCTGACATTTTTTTTGTGCCGCTGCGTTTTTTGCTCGATCCGCGAAACGTATCGAAGACAAGCCGCTTTTTTGAAGGTGCGGAGCGCTTCTTTTACACCTATCAATATGGTGATCGTCGCATATGGGGTTTGACGGCAGGAATCATTCACCACATGTCCAGTCGGGTTCTGACAAACTAAGGTGGTTTTCCGTGCTTCGTATCGCTGTGATCAATCTGGCGCTGTTTCTTGTTCCGTTCGCGCTGTATTTGCTTTGGACGACGGTTCGAGGCAAGCGGACGGATGTACCGTTTTACTGGCTGCTTGGAAGCGGTGTGGCCCTCGTTTTTGTCTCCATGATCACGCTGGCGCAGTTCGAGACGGGCGGGACCACTGGTCAATATGAGCCGCCACGTATTGTCGATGGCGAGATCGTACCAGGTCGCTTTATCGAGCCTACCGAATGACCGACGCAATCGGCGCGCTCTTTGAGCGTCCGGGCGTCCGCACTGTCTTCGACGCTGTCCAGCAGGACGAAGACGAGGCTTGGCTTGTGGGAGGGTGCGTTCGTAACGCCCTTCTTGGCGAGCCCGTTGGTGATATCGACATCGCAACGCAAGCCGTCCCTGAAGCGGTAATCGCACGCGCCCAGACAGCCGGGATCAAAGCTGTACCGACTGGGATTGACCATGGAACGGTCACGCTGGTGGTGGGTTCCGTTCCGTTTGAAATCACGACACTTCGCAAGGATGTTGCGACGGACGGGCGTCGCGCGGTTGTGGCCTTTTCCCGCCATCTTGGCGACGACGCTGTGCGTCGCGACTTCACGATGAATGCGCTTTACGTCTCTGCGGACGGCACGCTGCACGACCCGGTTGGCGGTCTCGATGATCTCGAGGCGCGTAGGTTACGCTTTATCGGCAATCCTGTTCAGCGCATCACCGAAGACTATCTGCGGATACTGCGGTTTTTCCGTTTTTACGGCTGGTACGGTCGAGGTGCGCCTGACCGGGATGCCATTAAGGCCATCGTCAACAAACGCGATGGTCTGCGCGAGCTTTCCGCGGAGCGGGTTTGGTCAGAGTTGAAGAAATTGCTTTCGGCACCCGATGCAGGCCGAGCGCTTTTGTGGATGCGCCAATGCGGGGTGTATCAGATCATCCTGCCCGAAAGCGGCGACATGGACGGTTTCGCGCGGTTGCAGCGCCTGGAGAGCGCCTTGGAAGCGCCGGTGGAGCCACTCCGGCGGCTCCTAGTCCTGTTGAACCCTTTTGGTCCGGATAGAACCAACGCGCTTGCCGAGCGTCTGAGGCTATCGGGTGTAGAGCGCAAAACACTGCTTAATGTGCGCTCTGCGATCGAGGATGCTAATATTGATCGGCTTTCCGAGCCGGCCAAGCTGCGTCTGTCCCTTTACCAGCACGGGGCAAGCGCCATCATTGATGCCGCCATCCTCCGTGGCGCTGCATCTTTGGACGCGGATCCTGAGCAGCCCTTACCGGCTGCATTGGTTGCCGTGTTGTCCGATGTGCTCAAGCAAAGCCGTACTTGGAAAAAGCCCAGTCTTCCGGTGAGTGGCTCGGATCTTGTTGCGCGCGGGATCGAGCAGGGCCCGCAGCTCGGTGCTGCGCTTAGTATGATGGAAGGAGCCTGGGTGGCGTCCGACTTTCAAATGGGCCGTGATGAACTCTTGGATGTCTTGAAAAGCTGAAGGGAAAAGACTGGCAGGATTTGTCAGGGAAAGTGCACTTCTGGCGGCATTGACGATAGGATTGCATCGACGTTTCCGCCGGTTTTCAAGCCAAAAATTGTGCCTCTGTCGTACAGCAGGTTAAACTCAACATAGCGCCCGCGCCGGACCAATTGTTCGTCCCGTTGCGCTTGACTGAATGGCTTGTCCCAATTGTCGCGGACGAGCTTTGGGTAAATGTCGGCAAAAGCGGTTCCCACTGACTGGGTCAGGGCAAAGTCGGCGTTCCAATCGCCAGAATGCAGATAGTCATAAAAAATGCCGCCTATGCCGCGCGCTTCGTCGCGATGCGGTAGATAAAAATAGTCGTCGCACCAAGCCTTGAACGCGGCATAGTCTGCTGGCTCATGCCCGTCGCACGCATCTTCCATCGCCTGATGAAATGCTAGGCTATCGGGGTCGTCTTGTGTTCTGCGGGCCATAAGCACGGGCGTGAGGTCTGCGCCTCCACCGAACCATTGCCTCGTCGTTACAACCATGCGCGTATTCATATGCACCGCTGGTATGTTCGGATTGCGCATGTGGGCGATCAGCGAGATGCCCGACGCCCAAAAACGAGGGTCGTCTGCGGCACCAGGAATTTGCTTCTGGAAGGCGGGTGCGAAGGTCCCGTGGACGGTGGATATGTGAACGCCAACCTTCTCGAAAATTCTTCCCTTCATCAGCCCCATGACGCCGCCGCCCCCTGCGGTCCCGTCATGGTTCGTCCTTTCGTGGGGGCGTAGCTCAAATTGGCCAGCGGCGTGGCCTTCTGTGCCGGGTTTTCCGTCTGCATCCTGCTCGATGCGCTCAAACGCCCCGACGATCCGGTCGCGTAACTGTTCGAACCAGGTCCTGGCGAGATTTTTTTTGTCTTCGGTGTCATCAGGCAGCTGTGCCGGCAGAGCGTCTGGCGAGAAGATCGGTTTAAAGCTTGTCATGAGGGTCGGGCTTCGTTCGGTGTATGCTTTGTTTGGCTGATCATAAGTGACCGGGGAACGCATTGGTTTGCCGCAAAGCTTCGCCAATGACGATGCTTGCTGCGATGCTGAGGTTCAGTGAGCGCTGGTTTGGAGCCATAGGAACGCACAAACGAACATCAGCACGTTGGTGTAGCCACTCAGGTGCCCCGGACGATTCGCGCCCCATAACGATGACGTCGCCCGCTTCAAAGCGGTGGTCATGATAAGGGACGTGAGATTGCGTTGTCATCAGAACAAGGCGCGGATGATCCCACGCCATGGCGGAGGAAAAAGCATCGAAATCGGGATAGAGGTGGGTTTGGGCATTATCACGATAATCGAGGCCAGCCCGCCGCAACGCCCGATCCGTCATCACGAAACCGGTCGGGCCTATTATGTGCAACGGTATATCGAGGCACGCTGACAAGCGCATCAATGCGCCGGTATTGCTGGGAATCTCAGGCTGAAACAGTGCAAGTGCTACCATAAAACGCGGTACTTTTCGGGGTGATAGCGGGCGTGAACCATAGCGAACCAAATTGCGTACAGACTAATGTCTGTCACAGGCTGGGGTATCGCATCGCTTGGATAAGATGCCTAGCTCTCAGGAGCAAAAAAACTTGCACATTTGTCCCGCCGAGAGGTGTTGCATTGAGACTTTTGGCGCGCTGAAAGATTGCTCCAACAGCCATGGAATGCGGCGAATTGCCAGACTGACCACAGAGCCAATTTGAATTATGTAACCATTCTAAAGTAAATGGGTAGCAGGATGCGGACAAAGGCGTATGCCAACTCGATTTTCTGCTGAGGATTAGGACCTTGTCGACACAAACTGATATTTCCCCAGATCCCGATGGTGACGAGCCAACACGGCGGGATTTTCTTTACATTGCGACAATCGCGATGGGAGGAATCGGCGTAGGCTCACTCGCGTGGCCTTTTATTGCGCAGATGAACCCTGATGCCTCCGCATTGGCCTTGTCGACAAGTGAAGTTGACATCGGATCCATGCAGCCTGGCGACCAGGTGTCGGTCATGTGGCGGGGCAAGCCGGTTTTCATTCGGTACCGCACTGAGGAAGAGATTGCGGAAGCAGAAGCAGTCGAAGTTTCCGAACTGCCCGACCAGAATGCGCGTCTTGAGGTAGACCCGGCAGCGACAGCGACGAACGAAAACCGTTCGCTTGCCGATCGTCCGGAATTCATTCTGATGACGGGTGTTTGTACGCATCTGGGCTGCATTCCGCTTTCCGAAGCCGGTGATTTTGGGGGCTGGTTCTGCCCTTGTCATGGGTCTCACTACGATACCGCCGGACGGATTCGGCGCGGCCCGGCCCCGGAAAATCTTGCGATACCGACCTACGAATTCATTTCTGACACGACCATCCGCATCGGCTGATACCGGCGGACAATCTTATCATCTCTGAGGAGATATTTTATGTCTGGACCTTCAAGCTACGTTCCTAAGACGGGTGTTGAGCGTTGGCTCGATGCGCGTCTTCCGATCGTGCGGATGATGCACGGCCAATTTGTTGAATTTCCGATCCCTCGGAACCTCAACTACATGTACACGTTTGGCGGCATCCTGATGATTATGCTGGTCTCGCAAATCGTGACCGGCATTGTGCTTGTGATGCATTACACGCCGCATGCGGACATGGCGTTTAACTCTGTTGAGCACATTATGCGGGATGTGAACTACGGCTGGCTGTTGCGTTACATGCACGCGGTTGGTGCGTCGATGTTCTTTATCGCCGTCTACCTCCACATCTTCCGTGGGCTCTATTATGGGTCTTACAAAGAGCCGAGAGAGGTTCTTTGGATCCTTGGCGTGATCATCTTCCTCCTGATGATGGCGACTGCGTTCATGGGTTACGTGCTTGTTTGGGGCCAGATGTCCTTCTGGGGCGCGACGGTTATCACGAACTTCTTCTCGGTGTTCCCGATCGTTGGCGACACGCTGGTGCAATGGTTGTGGGGCGGATTTGCTGTCGACAATCCGACGTTGAACCGCTTCTTCTCACTGCATTATCTGATGCCGTTCATGATCCTCGGCGTAGTTATTCTGCACGTTTGGGCCCTGCACGTGACAGGCCAGACCAACCCCACCGGCGTGGAGGTCAAGCAGAAATCCGACACTGTGCCATTTACCCCATATGCGACGGTCAAAGATTTGTTTGCGATGATCGTGTTTTTCGCGGTGTTCGCATACTTTGTCTTCTATCTGCCAAACTATTTGGGTCACGCGGACAATTACATTGCGGCGAACCCGCTCGTGACGCCGGCCCATATCGTGCCTGAGTGGTACTTCCTGCCATTTTACGCGATCCTGCGCGCAGTACCGTCTGCGTTGGGCGGCGTGCTATTAATGTTTGGCGCGATTGTGGTGCTGTTCTTCCTGCCATGGCTCGACACCTCGAAGGTTCGTTCCGGCGCCTTCCGCTCGGTCTGGTTCAAAACCGCTTTCTGGTTGTTTGCTATCAACGCCGTTTGGCTGGGATGGTTGGGCTCGAAGCCAGCCGAGGGCTGGTACGTTCCCGCCATGCAAATTGGCACCGTCTATTACTTCGCTTACTTCCTGATCATTCTGCCGGTGCTGGGTCTCTTTGAGACGCCAAAGCCTCTCCCGGCCTCGATCACCGAAGCAGTTCTCAAGAAGTCTTCCAAGCGCCCAATTGCTTCAGGTGCAGGTCAGCCCGCTGGGGCGACTGCAGCGCCTGAAACGAAGGGTTGATTGGTTGAGCTTCCTTAAGGAGACGAAATAAATGGCTTACTTCCCAAGCCGGACCTTCAAGAACGTGCTGGTCGCCGCTTTGGTGGCGATCCTTCCGGCATCGGCTGCGCTCGCTGCCGGTGGCGGGAAAGCGCCGCGCGAACAGGATTGGTCGTTCGCCGGCATTTTCGGCACTTACGATACCCCCCAACTTCAGCGCGGGTTCCAGATTTTCTCGGAAAACTGTTCTGCATGCCACGCTTTGAGCCGCATCGCATTCCGTAACCTCATGGAGCCCGGTGGGCCAGAGTTTTCGGAGGCCGAGGTTCGCGCCATCGCATCGACCTATTTTGTGGAAGATGGGCCAGATAGCTTTGGAGATATGTTTGAGCGTGAGGCGCGTTTATCTGATCGCTTTCCAACGCCGTTCCCGAACCGGGAAGCTGCGGTTGCTGCGATGGGTGCCTATCCGCCAGACTTTTCACTGCTCGCCAAAGCGCGCGCTCCAACCCGCGGTTTCCCGAACTTCGTGTTCGATATTTTCACGGGATACGCTGAGAATGGGCCGGATTACATTTATTCCCTGTTGACTGGTTATGATCCTGATCACGTCAACCCGGAAGGCCAGAGCGGCAACTACAATCCCTACTTTGCGGGCGGTGAGTATATCGCAATGGCACAGCCGTTGTGGGACGGTATGCACGCCTATCAGGATGGATCTCCGGAGACGGTTAGCCAGTACTCCAAGGACATTTCAGCCTTCATGATGTGGGCCGCCGAGCCGCACCTTAACGCCCGTAAGGAAATGGGCTTTCGCGTGATGGCCTTCCTTTTGATCTTTGGCGGTTTGGTCTACGCGACCAAGCGCCGGGTCTGGAGCACAATCGAGCACTGATCAACCGCGCCGGTCTTGCAATAGTGGAGGGTCGCCATCGGGCGGCCCTTTTTTATGTTCGGACAAAGCCAGCCATGCGCTTTCCAATGCGGTGAGACGGCCATAGGGTGCGACGCCTGTCGATTTTACCGAGCTGAGGACAATGTCTGTGGCGCCTGCACCTGATCCCATTCTGGAACAAGCAATCCGAACAATCTCTGATTATCCGAGGCCCGGCATTGAGTTTCGCGACATAACCACTTTGCTTGGTGATGCTCGTGCTTTCCGGCGTGCGGTTGATCAGCTTGTGCAGCCCTATGCAGGGCATAAGATCGACAAGGTTGCTGGTATCGAGGCTCGGGGTTTTATTCTGGGTGGCGCTGTCGCGCATCAGATTTCGGCTGGGTTCGTTCCGATCCGTAAAAAGGGAAAGCTGCCGCACGAGACCGTGCGCATCGCGTATTCTCTTGAATACGGCATCGATGAGATGGAGATGCACAAAGACGCCGTCGGTCCAGGTGAGAAGGTACTGGTTGTTGACGATTTGATTGCCACGGGTGGTACCGCGGAGGCCGCGATCAAACTCCTGCAATCGATTGGCGCCCAGGTTGTTGCGGCGTGCTTTGTGATTGATCTCCCGGATCTCGGTGGCGCGAAGAAAATTGAGGCGCTTGGTGTGCCCGTGAACGCGCTCTTGGAGTTTGAGGGCGACTGATGTGCAGGCCACGATAGCGAGCCTGATATTTCGCAATGCATGGCCGTTCTAAACGTGCTTGAGGCAGCGACAGCAACAGGGGGAGCATTGCAATGTGGGAAACAAATGTCGGAAAGCTCGACCGCCTACTGAGAGTAGTGGCCGGTGTTGCCATGGTCGCGTTTGCAGTCTTTGGGCCGGAGGAAATCGCTTGGAAGGGCGTCGGCTACCTGGGCTTCTTCGTGGCGACAACAGGGCTTCTGCGGACGTGCCCGGGCTACTCCATACTGGGTCTATCGACCTGCTCGAAGAAGTCCGCCTAGTCGGCTGACGTTACCCGCCGAACTGCAACCACCAAAATAACGGCACAATCAGGTACGCGGCGATGCATAAGGCAAGAAGAGCGCGGAACCATATGCTTGCGAAACGGCGCCAAAGAAAGACTGCGAGCCCGATCCCGAGTAAGGCCTCGAACAAGCTGAACTCACGACCATAGTGGTTGCCATCCCAATAGGATATCGGCGAACGGAAGCGCCAATCTGTCAGTGGCCAGAAATGTGGATGAGCATCATCCACATGGACTGGAAGATCGCCTGCAAGATGGCTCAATGCAGCGAGGCCTAAAACAGTTAGGGCGGGCAAGGTGTCCACGCTTTTGCCCGCCCTTGCCTGAGCCCAGAACCAGCCTAACAGAGCAATAGCAACGTACAGCGGAGCGGAGTTCGCAATCGCCGTTAGCGTCAGCATCGGCTCAGAGAAATAGATTCGGCTCCAAAGCTCGTTTTGGGGTGTGCCCGTCACCAGCGCCCACGCAAAGAGGCCAAAAATTGCCAGATCGGGCAGAAACGCGCCGACCGCCCACGCGATGTTTCGGCGTGGCGCGTTCGGCCTTGCAAACAGCGCGGCAGCGACAAGAAAATGCGTCTGGGTGTTCACGACTTCTCTTATCGCTGCCGGAGCTCAGGCCTAGAGCTGCTCTGTCAAGAAGGTCTGGAGGCCAGCCCAGGACGCTTGGTCGGCTTCGAGCAAATAGTCTCGTGAGTTGAACACCGTGAACGAGTGACGCGCGCCGCCGTAGATGCTCGCGGCATGATTGACACCGGCGGCTTCAAGTTCATCAAGCGTTTGCGCCAAGTCTGCCATCCCCGATACGGGGTCAGCGGTACCGTGGTGGAATTGAATGGGCGCTGCGACAGATGCCCAGTCCTGACCTTCCGGTGTGCCCAGACCGGCGTGGAAAGCCACAAATCCATCGACATCGGCGCCGGCCCGAGCAGCTTCGAGTACCGCCGCACCGCCAAAGCAGTAGCCGATCATGATGATGTTATCGGTGCCGCCCGCGATGTTGGATGCTTCAGTGACGGCACCAAGCAGGCGCTCACGGAAGGTCTCGCGATCTGCGTACATGGCGCCGGAAGCGGCGCGATACTCTTCAAACCCTTGCGGGTTCACGTCTGTTGAATACACATCAATGGCGAATGCGGTGTAGCCCAGCGCCGCGAGCATATCGGCGCGGCGCATCTCATAGTCTGTCAGACCATCCCAATCGTGGACGATAAGGACTGTACCCTTTGCCTGTTCCAGCGCGGTATTCGTCGCGACATAGCCTTCGAAGGTCAGATCCCCAATCGTGTAGGTGTGGGTTTCGCCAACGATTTCGGCGTTGGCGGTCGACGCTGCAAACGCGCAGGTGATGAGAAAGGTGGAGGCTACAAACGGGCGCATGGCGATTTCCTTTTCCGGCGGGTGACCGCGAAATAGGTAGTGCGCTTCGAGACGCCTGCCAGATGAATGTCATGTGTTGAACTTGAACAGAAGCACGTCGCCGTCTTGGACGACATACTCCTTGCCTTCATCACGCGCCTTGCCAGCCTCTTTTGCGGCCGCTTCGCCCTTCAGGGAGATATAGTCATCGAAGGCAATGGTTTGGGCGCGGATGAAGCCACGCTCAAAATCCGTGTGGATGACACCGGCTGCCTGCGGCGCCTTGGTACCCGTGGTAACGGTCCAAGCGCGCGTCTCCTTGGGTCCCGCGGTGAAATAGGTGACAAGACCCAGCAGGGCATATCCCTCCCGAATGAGGCGATCGAGACCCGCTTCGTTAAGCCCCAGTGTTTCCAAAAACTCGGCTTGTTCATCGGTTGGCAGAACCGCGACCTCCGCCTCGATGGCTGCTGAGATCACCACGGCGCGCGCGCCCGTCGCCGCAGCATGGTCCTGGACTTTAGCGGAGTATGCGTTGCCATCTCCGGCTGCGTCTTCCTCAACATTACAGACATAGAGGATCGGCTTGGATGTCAGGAGGTTCAGGCCGCGAAACGCTTTCTCATCTTCCGGCGTCCGTTCGACCATCCGTGCCGGCTTGCCCTGTTGAAGCATGGTGAGCGCCGCCTCCATGATGGGAAGCACAACCAACGCTTCTTTGTCCTTGCCGGAGGCCTTTTTGCGTGTGTTTATCACACGCTTTTCGAGGCTTTCGAGATCGGCGAGCATCAGCTCGGTTTCGATGGTCTCGATGTCGGCTAGCGGATCGATCTTTCCATCGACATGGGTGATGTCGTCATCTTCGAAGCACCGGACCACATGCACGATGGCATCGACTTCCCGGATGTTGGCGAGAAACTGGTTGCCCAATCCCTCGCCGGAAGCTGCACCACGCACAAGGCCCGCGATATCGACAAATGTTATCCGGGTCGGAATCACTTCTTTTGACTGCGCGATGATCGAAATCTCCGCGAGCCGTGGGTCTGGCACAGCGACGTCGCCAGTATTCGGCTCGATGGTGCAGAAGGGGTAATTTGCCGCCTGCGCCGCAGCGGTTTTCGTCAGCGCGTTAAACAGTGTGGACTTGCCGACATTGGGCAGGCCAACGATGCCGCATTTAAAACCCATCGCAATGGTCCGTTCTTAGTCTTTGGTGCCAAACAGCGTTCTCAGCATGTCGGCCATGGGCCCTTTTTCAGGGACCTTCGATTGAGGTGTGTTGGCGCTCGGCACGCGCGCCTGGCGGATGTGCGAGCGCCCTTTCGCTGCGGCAGTCTTCTGAGCAACCTTTGCATCGTTCGGCGTGCTCTGACGAAACGATACAGTCGCCTCGTTCAAGCGGCTGTTGAGATCGCTATCCTTACCCTCGATGAGTAAGTCTGTTGATCGCGCGAGCTCGTCGCACAGCGCTTCGACCCATTGTTCGTCCGCCTTTGGGAAGTCCTTAAGCACGTAGCCTGACACAAGATCTTTGTGGCCGGGATGACCAATGCCCAAGCGAACACGGCGATAGTCCTTGCCAATATGTGTGTCGAGGCTCTTGAGACCGTTGTGCCCACCATGGCCACCGCCGCGCTTGATGCGTGTGCGGCCTTGATCGAGGTCCAGTTCGTCGTGAACCACGCTAACGTCGGAAGGGTCGAGCTTGTAAAAGCGCAGCGCCTCTCCCACCGCCTGACCGGACAGGTTCATAAAAGTCGTCGGCTTAAGCAGGAGCACTTTTTGGCTGCCAATCCGCCCTTCGGCGGTTTCGGCGGAGAAACGTGAACGCCACGGCGAAAAGCCGTGACGCTCATGAATCGAGTCGACTGCCATAAAGCCGATATTGTGGCGGTTGCGCGCGTATTGAGCGCCAGGGTTACCAAGACCGACGATTACCTGCATCGGATTGTCTCCAACGCCCTTACAGGCAGAGAAGCAATGGGCGCCGCTTACTCTTCAGCGCTATCCTCAGAGGCTTCGGCGCCGTCATCTTCGGCGCCTTCAGCGTCATCGTCCTCGCTCTTCAGGCCAGCCGGCGAAGCAATGGTTGCGATCACGAAATCGCGGTCGGTGATGGTTGGTTCGGCACCGTCAGGCAAAGTGATGTTCGAGATGTTCAGCGTATCGCCTAGCTCAGCCGTTTCGAGGTCAAGCTCAAGGAACTCGGGAATCGCGTTTGCAGGACAGTTGAGCTCCACCTCGTGGCGGACAACGTTCAGCACACCGCCAGCTTTGAGCCCAACGCTGGTTTCTTCATTGAGAAAGTGCACCGGAACATTGACGGTTAGCACGGCGCCCTTGGCAACCCGCAGGAAATCGACATGCATCGGGAAATCGCGGACTGGATCAAGTTGATAATCCTTGGCGATAACCTGATGCTGCTCTCCATCAACATTGATGGTCCCGACCGTGGTCATGAAGCCGCCGCCATGTATCAGCAGATTCACTTCCTTATAGGGCAGGGCAACGGGAATCGGGTCTTTCTTGTCACCGTAAATGACGGCTGGTAGCTGAGCCTCGCGTCGCAATGCACGGGCGGCTCCCTTGCCGACCCGTTCGCGCCGCGTGCCAGCCAATTCGTAGCTCTCACGCATAGCATATCTCCAGAAATGCAATAAAAACTGCCGGGTAGTCCGGCGTGCTCACCGCGCTTGCCTCCAGGGGTGTCTGGCGCGGACGGCAGTGCATATCGCCGTTTGCCCTTCGATGCAACGCCTTGCCATCGTCGGGCCTTACGTATAGCCCCGCTAGCAATGGGGCCTCCAGTGGCCGCCCCAATGTGGTTCCACCGAACCCAAGTGCCGCTCCTCTTTGGTGTTTGAGGAGAATGGCCTTGTCCATTAAATCTCGAGTGGTGTCCAACACCGCCACTGCGATCTCGGTGCCGGCCTTGTTTCAGCTGCCCTCTGAGCGTGCCTTAATTTTTGATGTTCGGCGCGAGACGGCATACCAACGCGAACCTGACACGATTTCTGGCGCTGAGTGGCTTCCACCCTGGTTGATCCCCGCAAGGCTATCGCAGCTGCGGGGATCGCGAAGCTTCCTTCATCCGCTTGTCATGGTGTGTGTCTACGGCCATTCAGTGAGCCAGTCCGCCTGCATAGTTGCGCGTTGTCTTGGCTTCGACGCGATGTACCTTGAAGGTGGGTTGACGGCATGGAAGTCGGCAGGGCTGCCCACCGGGCCCTCCACCCCGCGATGGGAGCCCAGCCATGACTGATGCAACGGTAAGTACTCCCGAAGTTCCCAACATCACCACGAGCGAGATCACCCGCACCTTTGCGCGTGTGGGCTTGCTCTCGTTTGGAGGGCCCGCCGCGCAGATCGCTTTGATGCATCGTGTCATCGTTGACGAAAAGAAGTGGCTCAATGATGAGCGTTTCCTGCATGCCTTGAATTACTGCATGGTTTTGCCTGGCCCAGAGGCTATGCAGCTCGCAACCTATATCGGTTGGCTGACTGGCGGGGTGCGGGGCGGCTTGGTCGCGGGCGCCTTGTTTGTCCTGCCGGGTTTCTTTGTGCTTGTGGCCTTGGCTACGCTCTACATCACGCTTAGCGATGTCCCTGCCGTTGAAGGTCTGCTTTTTGGGCTTCAGTCGGCTGTTCTGGTTCTTGTCGTCCAAGCGCTTTTGAAACTGTCGCAGAAAACTCTGACGTCTCCACTCTCCGTTGCCTTAGCTGTTGCCGCTTTTATCGGCTTGTACGTCTTCGACTTGCCGTTTCCACTCGTTATCGCTTTGGCTGCCGGTTTGGGGGTCGCGGTTTGGGGGCGTGGCGAACCTCAAGGCAAGGGCGTTTCACCTGCGGTTGAAAAGGATCAGCAAGCGGCGTCGATGCGTGCGGCGGCGATTTGCGCAGGCTTATGGCTTGCTCCTGTTTTGGGTTTGGTCGCCCTTGCGGGCGCTCAGTCCATCTGGGCGCAACAGGCCTTGTTCTTCTCGTGGACAGCTATCATTACCTTTGGCGGTGCGTACGCCGTGCTTGCCTACATCACACAGGTCGTGGTGCAGGATTTTGCTTGGTTGTCGACGGCTGAAATGGTCACCGGGCTGGGTCTCGCCGAAACGACGCCCGGACCCTTGATCCTCGTGTTGGTTTTCGTCGGCTTTGTCTCTGCCGCAAATGCAGGTTTAGCCATTGACCCCGTCCTTGCCGGACTACTTGGCGCATGTGTGACCCTATGGGTGACATTCATGCCGTGTTTCGTCTGGATTTTTCTTGGTGCGCCCTTTGTTGAGCGTTCACGGGAGATTGTCTGGCTTAAGAATGCCCTCCGCGGGGTCACGTCTGCTGTGGTTGGCGTCATCGCATCACTGGGCGTTTGGTTTGCCTTGCAAGTCCTGTTCGCAGAGGTTGCGACGGTATCGTTCGGGCCGATGAGCTTGCCTGCACCTGACTTGAGCACTCTCAATGCTCTTGCGCTTGCAATAGTGAGCCTCGCTGCTGTGCTTCTGTTTGGTTTACGGGTGCAGCTGCTGACGACCATTGCTCTTTGCGGTTTTGCCGGTGTTGTTGCCCGTCTGCTTTTCTAGCTTTGTAACTTGGACTACTCTTGGCCCTTGGATGTCGGGGAGTTTGAATAATGCTGGCTGTACGGACCTTTAGCTTCAGACTTGCAGTTCTTCTGATTGCTCTGGGTGCGGTATGTGGGCCGCAGCCTCAGGCAAATGCGCTCCCTTATTGGGATCGTAAGGTCTACATCATCGATACCCAGATAGTCGCGCACGGCCCGCGGCGCGGCACCTTCAGGCTCGCCAATGGCATGATCCTTGATCGTTTGATCGAAGGGTTTTCCCAGTCTCACCCTCTCAGTGTGGGGGACACGGTACGCCTGATTTTTGATGACACGCGCTTCCTGCGTCGGGTTGTGCGTTTGGACTGAGGCGGCGGCTAGGAAAAAAGGCTGGAAACAGACTTTTCCAAAGCCGTCCGGTTGATTGCTTCCCCAAGCAGGCCCGCGACTGTGATCACCCGGATGTTGTGGGCCGTCTTGATCGCCTCGGTTGTCACGATGCTATCGGTAATGACCAACTCCTTCAGATTGGAGCCGGAGACCCGGGCCACGGCACCGCCCGACAAAACGCCATGAGTGATGTACGCTGATACTTGTGTGGCACCCATTCCCAGCAAGGCATCGGCCGCATTGCACAGCGTACCGCCTGAATCGACGATGTCATCAACCAGTAAGCAGCACTTGCCCTGCACGTCTCCGATAACGTTCATGACCTCCGACTCGCCGGGGCGATCCCGGCGTTTATCGACAATAGCCAGTGGTGCGTCGATCCGTTTGGCGATCGCACGGGCGCGAACAACCCCGCCGACGTCGGGCGAAACCACGGCGACCGGACCGTTGGCGATATAGTTGTCCATGACGTCCCTGGAGATGACAGGTTCGGCAAAAAGATTATCGGTGGGTATGTCGAAAAAGCCCTGAATTTGCCCGGCATGCAAATCGAGCGTCAGCACACGATCGGCGCCGGCTTCGGTGATCAGGTTGGCGACGAGTTTGGCGGATATTGGTGTTCGGCCCGCCGTCCGTCGATCTTGCCGGGCATAACCGAAATAGGGGATGACGGCGGTAATCCGTTTGGCCGAGGATCGACGAAGCGCGTCGATTAGGATCAGCAACTCCATCAGGTTGTCGTTTGCCGGGAAACTGGTCGACTGGAGCACAAAGACGTCTTCGCCGCGAACGTTCTCCTCGATCTCGACGAAAATCTCGAGGTCTGCGAAGCGTCTGACGTCCGCTTTGCAAAGCGATGCATCCAAATAGTTGGCAATAGCGTGCGACAGGGGCAAGTTTGAGTTGCCAGATACAAGTTTCATGAAAATGTCATCCTGCGCGAGCCGCTTGGGGGTGCCTTTAATCAAGCGTGCCGCGAGAGTCCATAAACCGATTGGCGGGTTTTCTCTCGCCGCGCTTGGCCCTTATCCCTGTGGATTTAACCGGAACCACGGCAGCAACTGACCCCCAACGTCGCGCGCGATCGTCGTAATGGCTGCTGGATTGACGAAATCCCATCCATTGGGGCCAGATTGTGGAACCGCCAAACTGCCAACCACGCGGTGGCGCAGCGTCCCCCGCGCGTCAAAAACGTCAAAGGTGTACAAGACTTGGGTGCTCGTATCTGACGGTATGGCGCTTAGTTGCGAGCGCACCACAAACTGGGCTGTGTCATCGCCAAAAAACGCGAGTTGCATACCACCTTCGAACATCACATCGTCTAACGCATCGAAAAGCTGGGTGGACTGTGGTTCTGGCGCGCTTGAAATCGGCGCCAGCGAAGCGCGGGGATACTGGGGCCTTGCCGGCTGCAGAAGTCCAGGGGTCGCCTGTCCAGTGAGACTTTGCTCAACTGAGTCTTCCATGGATCGCTGCGTCCCGTCCCCGAAGGTGTTGGCGCCTAGCGTATTCAGGGTTTGCGCCTCACGTTCGTCAGCAAAAGGGTCGTTTTCTGGCACGAGACGAGGATCGATGCTTGAGAAATCTTCCAAGGTCAAACCGGAAGACTGAGATGACACCCCTGCGTTGACTTGCGGGCTGACGAGTGGATCGCCAGATGGCTGACCGGGTGATGCGAAGATCGACTCAGCGCCTTCGGCACCAATCTGATTGCTGTAAAGGCTCGGCGCTGCTTGCCCGGGTGTGTTGAGTGCTTGCGACGAGACCGGTGCGGGTAAGGGCGCTGTCTGCGCGACCGGCGGCTGAGTGGTGGCAGGGCTGCTTGCCCCCACACGACCGAGTGAACCTGGACCCTCAACCGACGCACAAGCGGTAAGCGCGAGCAGACCGACGGAGAGGAAGAAAAAACGCATGGTACACAGGCTTCTACGGCGCGCGGTTGCGCTGGATGTCCAACAACAATCGTTTTGGCCCTATTGCGGGTGCCTATGTCAACATGATGGCGCTAACCAGCCGGCCGTAATCGGGTTCGCGTTGATGGGTGGAGCGTCTGTAGCTGTAGAACAGGTCAGGTTCGCCATACGTGCATCGGTCCAGCGTTGAAGCTGCTACGCCAGCTGCTTGCAGTCGCGCGAGGATGTAGGCGGGCAGATCAAACATGGAATGGTTCGCGCGCTGCGACGGTTCAAAAAACCGGTCATTCGCGATATTCGCGCTCACAAAACGCGCTTTGAACTCCGGCCCGACCTCGTAGGCGTTCCGGCTGATGCATGGACCAAGTACGGCGATGATCCGATCTCGTGTTGCCCCCTCCGCTTCCATCGCTTCGAGAGTTGCTTCCAACACCCCATCAAGGGCGCCTTTCCAACCGGCATGAGCGGCCGCGACAACTTTTGCATGGGGGTCGGCAAACAACACTGGGCCGCAATCGGCCGCCAGAGCGCAGACGACAAGTCCAGGTTTTGCGGTCACGATGGCGTCCGCGCGCGGTGCGCATCCCGCTTCCCACGCCGCAGCGGTCCGTATGCTGGTCGTGCTGTGGTGCTGATAGACTGTAAGCAGCGCCTCGCCGCCCAAAGCTGCTTTCATGCGCTCTCGGTTTTCCAAGACTTTGCTTCGTCGATCGTTTGAACCGATGCCGCCGTTCAAGCTTGCGTAAAGTCCATCCGAAACTCCGCCTTGCCGCGTGAAGAAGGCGTGCCGAACCCCCTGGATTGGCTCGAAGGTAGGCGCGGTCAGATATGGCGGAGTCGCGTTCATATGACCGAATGTACTCCGTTAGTCGTTGACAACAATAAGGCCAGGTAAGTGGATTTCTTTGCTGGCGAGGGCCATGGCCTTGAATAGCTTGCCCATCGCCGCATCCGATGCAAGCCGCTCCACCGCAGCGCTTATGGCGTCGCGCTCCTCGGGGCCGGCGTTGGCGCCCAGCACCCCCGCCCGTTCCAAAAGTCCCATCGCGATCAGGAAGTCCCCTTGGGCGGACCAAGCTGTCGTTCGAACGCCAGCATCAATCGCCTTGCTGCGCAAATGGCCGAAGTCGGTTTGGGTTGTCAGATCAGATGCTCCAGGATCGTCTAGCGGATCAGCAGGTCGATGCATTCGGACGGCTTGCAGCGTGTCCCCGAAACCGGTGCTCAAGCTGCCATAATCGGTGATCAGAGCGGCCCCCCCGTAGCGGACGATGCGATCTGCCATCATACCCATGATAGTGTCTTGCGCCGGGCTGTGTTCGACGATCGTACCAAGCGCCGCGTTTTCTCGAATGAGCTTTGGTGGGGCTGGCAACGGCGTTGGATCAACACCGAAGGTAAGCTTGTTGTCCGCGTCCAGGCCGATCTTTCTGGCATTCCAGCCCCTGTCTGTTCGCACCCACTGGTTGGTCGGCAGGGCATCGAAAAACTCGTTTGCCACGAAGAGAGTTGGCAGCTTGGGAAGTGAAGCGATGTCGCTGTGGAATGTGGGCGCGATCGAAGAGCTTTGCAGTGTTTTGGACTGAAGGTCGCGAAGGGGTTTGCTCAGTTCGACCAGGTGGACCTTGCAACCATCAGTAAATGCGCGGTCGACCGCTACCGCCCGAAGGATATCGGCCATCAGTGTTCCGCGACCCGGTCCCAACTCGACCAATGCAAACGGACTTGGCTGGCCGAGTGCGCGCCAGACGGTGACAAGCCAAACGCCCACCAGCTCCCCGAACAGCTGGCTGATCTCAGGTGCGGTGGTGAAATCGCCTTGTGCCCCGAGCGGCTGCTTGCTTGTGTAGTAGCCATACTTGGGGTGGCTTAAGCAAAGCTGCATGTATCGGCCGACCGTTATCGGCCCGGTCGTTTCAATCTCTGTGCTGATGAGTGCATCAAGCGGGTTCATGGGAGGTGCGGCGTTGGGCTGATGCAATCATGAGTAGCCCAACCGCTATCATTGGCAGTGACAGTAGCTGTCCCATCGTAAGCACGCCGAACAGCAACCCGATTTGCGGGTCAAACGCCCGCACGTATTCGGCAAGAAATCGGGCGGAGCCATACCCTGCGGTAAACAGGCCGCCGACAAGACCGGGCTTCTTGAGACCGCCAAGCGCGATGGCGACGGCACAAATAGCAAACAGCACCAACCCTTCCCCAAACGCTTGATAAAGCTGGCTAGGATGGCGCGGCTGCTCGTCTGCGGTCGGAAATACCATCCCCCAAGGCAGGTCGGTCGGACGGCCCCATAGTTCCGCGTTGATGAAATTGGCGATGCGTCCAAAGAACAGGCCAATCGGCGCTGCCGCCCCGATGACATCAAACAGGCTCAGCGCGCTTTGGCCCCGGTTGTGCGCGAAGGCGATCATCGCAACGATCACGCCCAGCAGACCGCCATGGAACGCCATTCCACCTTGCCAGACATATAAAATGGCGGCGGGCTCGGCGAGGAACCGGTCGGGCTCGTAAAACAACACGTAACCAAGCCGTCCGCCGATAATGACCCCGAGCGTTGCCCAAGTCAGGAAGTCATCGATATCCGCCGGCGTGTAGGGTGCGGCTGATTTGGCCCATAAAGACGGCCGCCGCACCAAACGGCGCACATACCACCACCCGCCAACAAGGCCTGCAATATAGGCCAGGGCGTACCAACGAATGGCGAGGGGACCAATTTGGATCAGAACTGGGTCAATGACCGGAAATGCGATCGCGGGTAAGGTCGTAAGGGACAGCGTTTCTCTTCCTTCAAACCGTTGGTTGTTTGGCTCAGGCCTGCAAGGACATTACATGGGCTGTGGCCGCATGCCCGCTTGTGCGACCTGTCAATCGTCTTGCATGATCGACAGGCGCAAACCATATCAAATACGTGAAAGTCATGTGTGTCGTGCTTGGCATACGAACCCGTCTTTAGAAGGACTGAAATCGATGACAGGACCCAACAACCGACTGCTCGACGATCTTGGCCGCCTGATGACAGATGCGGCAGGGCTGGCTGACGGCGTGCGCCGCGAGGTTGAAACTGTCGCGCGGGGTCAGATGGAGCGGGCTCTGGCGACGATGGATCTCGCTCGCGAAGAAGACATTGAGACACTTCGCGATATGCTGACGACCCTGCGCGAAGAAAACGTGGAACTTGCCAAACGCGTTGACGCGCTTGAAGCGAAACTAAGCGAAAAAGCAGGTTAATCAACGCGCTAAATCGCTTGCAAACGCCCAGTTGGCGCGGTGTTCCACACGATAAGGTGGAATTGTTCACGGATAAGTCAGGCGCCTGGCTTGCGTGGCTGGTGCCGCGGCTTTGCCGTAAAGCTATACTCCAAACTGTAAAAAGATTCGGGCGGTGTTCGCGCAGCGATCCGCTCGTTTGTTGGCGCTCAATTGGCATCTGACGATCCGGTTGCGCCAAATACCAGCCTTCTAGCGGGCCGGAAGGATAGTGTGCATGTCGCTTGCCGATCTCGAGCTTGATCGCTTGGTTCACCCTGTTGATGTGGTGGAACAGCTTGCTTCTCTTAACGAGTGGGCATTTGAGCGTTCGAGCGATCACGAAATCACCATCTCCGTTGAGGGATCGTGGTCCCCTTACCACGTGTCGTTCTCTTGGATGGAAGAGAACGAGGCCTTGCACCTCGCGTGTGGTTTCGACCTTAAGGTGCCAACAACCCGGCTGGCTGAGGTCACAAAGCTGCTCGCGCTGGTTAATGAACAGCTGTGGCTTGGCCACTTTGATCTTTGGCGTGAACAATCAGCAATTATTTTCCGGGCAACCCTTTTGCTCAGCGGTGGGGCAGATGCAAATTCCCAGCAATGCGCCTGCATGCTGGAGGCTGCAGTTGATACCTGCGAACGGTACTACGAGGCCTTTCAATATGTCGTCTGGGCTGGAAAAAACGCGCAAGACGCCCTTTCCGACGCTCTGTTTGAGACGGCTGGCGAGGCCTAGCAAGGCATGACCGGGGGCGCCGGTTCATCGGCTCATAGCATCCAGCCCATCATGGTGATCGGAGCGGGGAAGATGGGCTCCGCCATGGTCGACGGCTGGTTGGCTCGCGGATATCGAGCCGGTGAGATTACACTTGTTGACCCGATCTTCGCCCAGGGCGGAGGCACCTGGATAGACAAAGGGGTCGACGTTTGCGTTTCGGTTGAGAGCGCTGGGATCAAAAAGCCATCGATTATCCTGCTTGCCGTAAAGCCCCAGATCATGGCGAGCGCGCTGGCATCCGTTAAAGCTCTGGATCGCGATAATCTTGTCGTTGTATCGATTGCGGCAGGCGTGCGATCCAGCACGCTCAGGGCCGCTCTTCCGCGGTCAACGGTCGTCCGGGCGATGCCCAACACACCATCAGCGGTCGGGGAGGGAATCACGGCGTGCTTTGCCTCATCAGCTTCGTCAGCAGAACGTGAACGTGTTGCAGCGCTGATGCAGGCTGTGGGTTCGGTGGTTTGGGTGGATGCTGAAGCGCTCATGGACGCGGTCACAGCTTTGTCTGGATCGGGCCCAGCTTATGTCTTCCATTTGGTTGAAGCGATGGCTTCCGCCGGTGAGAAGCTGGGTCTACCAGCAAACACCGCCATGACACTTGCCCGGCAGACGGTCGTTGGTGCGGGAGCATTGCTGTCAGCCAGTGATGAAGATGCTGCCACCTTGCGAGAGAATGTTACCTCTCCGGGCGGAACCACCCAAGCGGGTTTGCAGGTGTTGCGCGATAGCGGAGCCTTGGCGGACCTACTTGCCGCGACCGTGCAAGCGGCGGCAGACCGGTCTGCGGAGTTGGCGTCATCTGAATAGAGGTGCAACTCGTAATCGGATTAGAGCTGTTCATTATTCATTTCGGAGCTAACCATGCTGACCAAGGCGCAGTCCACAAAAACGGTTGATGCGTTCATGAATTTACTGGTGACCGAGTCATTTTCTTCGGTCACGCTTCGTGGAGTGGCGGACGAGGCGAACGTCCCACTCGCCAAGCTTGTCATGACGTTCTCGCAAAAGACCGAACTGTTGGACGCTTTTGCATCACGGATCGATGAGATCGTCCTCGCTGACGACGACCCAGATATGGGTGATGAACCCGCTCGTGAGCGGTTGTTTGATGTGCTTATGCGCCGGTACGACGCGCTGCTACCTTACAAGCTGGCATTGATCCAACTGGAAAAGGATGCACGGCGTGACCCCGCGCTTATGCTTGAGCTGGCGCGCATTGCGTCACGCTCGATGCGGCGTATGGCGGTCAGAGCCGACCTTGATGTTGAAGGGGCCCGCGGCGGCTTGGTCTTGACAGGTCTGCTGCGCCTGCATGAGCGCACGATGCGCGTGTTTTTGGCGGAAGAGGAAGGCGGGCAAGCCAAGACCATGGCATCGCTGGACACGGCGTTGCGACAAGCGGAACGCAGAATGCGTGACATTGATCGCAGTGTGACACTGATGCGCGGGGAGGGCGGTCCAACCGGCGGTCCGCTCTGCCGTCTGCGCGCTGCAATGGACCGTCGGCGTGATGGCGAAAGTGCAGGGAGCGCAAACGAGGATGCGACGACCGGCCAAGCCGCATGAGCGAGTTGCCTGAAACGATCTCTTTCGACGATTTTCTTAAGGTCGACATTCGCGTTGGTACGGTCGTCGAAGCCAAGCCCTTTCCGGAAGCACGCAAACCCGCCTTTAAGTTGAAAATCGACTTTGGCGACAATATCGGGGTCAAGAAGAGCTCGGCTCAGATCACGGCGCATTACACGCCTGAAGGTTTGCTGGGTAAACAGGTCATGGCCGTCGTGAACTTCCCACCCCGCCAAATTGGTCCGTTCATGTCTGAAGTGCTGACCTTGGGTGTTTCGGACACTGAAGGTGAGGTCGTTCTCCTGGAGCCGACCCAATCTGTGCCAAATGGCGGGCGGATGTACTGAAAAGGGACAGCGGCCATCTGCTAACAGGCTAGCCCGGCAGAGTAACCCGAGCCCGCAAGCCCCCCATCGCGCTTTCGTCCAGTGTGATATCGCCTCCATGTGCGCGCGCGATATCACGGGCGATCGGCAGGCCAAGCCCGGTCCCGCTGTCGTCGAGGTTGCGGGCCTCATCAAGGCGGTAAAAGGGTCGAAAAACCTCTTCACGCTTGTGCGCAGGAATACCAGGCCCGTTATCGTCTATATCGATGGTGAGCAGGTCGGCGGAGCGAGTCGCGCGCACTGTGACATGCTCCGCGTGCCGCAGAGCATTCATGATGAGGTTGGTGATCAAGCGTTTGAAGGCGTTGGGTTTAACGGACGTTTCGGCGTCGCCTTCAAAGCTAACGGCGATGGGTCCATCTGCGGTGCCGACCTGGGACGCAACGTCGTGCAATAGTGCCTCGACATCTGTTGGGATCGAGTTTTCGCCGTCATCGCCTTTGGCAAACGCCAAATAGCCTTCCAGCATTGCTTGCATGTCATCAACGTCACGCGTCAACGATCTGGCGGCCTCTTGGTCGGATAACAGTGCCAATTCCAGCTTGAACCGGGTCAGGATGGTTCGCAGGTCGTGGCTGACACCGGACAACATGGCCGTGCGCTGGTCCACGTGCCGCTCGATGCGCTCCTGCATGCGCCAAAAAGCCAAGGTGGCGCTGCGTACTTCCCGTGCACCCCTCAACCGAATTGGGCGATCAACAGCTTGACCTTGTCCAAATCGGTCCGCTGCGCCGGCCAACTCCAAAATTGGCCGAATCTGGTTTCGCAGAAACAGGATCGCGACGATCAGCAGGACAAGTGAGGCCCCTGTCATCCAGACGAGGAAGATATGCGAATTCGAAGCGTAAGCGTTGCTGCGACGGGCGAACACACGCAAGGTTTGCCCGTCGTCGAGTTGAACGCGCACTTCAATCAGGTTCGAACGACCGACCGTATCGACCCAATAGGGCCGATCGATCCTCTGAGCGATCTTCTGGGACAAGGTCCGATTCAACAGGTCAAAAAAGGGCCTTGGAAGGGCATCTGGCAGAGAGGTTTCTGGCAAGACTGCAACGTTGAGATCGAGCGTTTCTCGAGCGATCCGAAAAATGTCCGCTTGCGCCTCATCATCGTCAGCATAGGTTTCGACCATTGCGATGACCGCGGCGATGTCGCGCGTGACAGCTTCTGACAAGCGCTCGGTGACCAGCTCCCAGTGGCGCTCGAGAAAAACGAAGGCCGCTACAGATTGCAGCAGGACGACCGGTGCTATGATGATCATTAAAGACCGCGCATAGAGCCCGCGCGGCAAGATTGGTTTGATGAGTTTGCCGATGAGTCTCTGCAGCCAAGCCAGTGGTGCTAACAGCGAACTCAGCCACTGCCGCGTTGCGCCGCTTTTTGCGCCAACCGCATGGCTCTCTTGGCCCTCGTCGCGCGCGATGCCTTGCGTCGATGGCAGGTCCAATTCAGCATCGGATCGTTCAATGTTGGCCATGGTCCAACGCGCTTGGCTCCACTATCGTCAGGCGCGAGCGCTTGATTGCTCGCTAGTCGCTGACAAGACGATAGCCCAAGCCACGGACTGTTTGAAGATAGGCGGGCGTTCCTGGGTCTGTCTCAACTTTGCGTCGTAAGCGGGTCATCTGGACGTCTATGGCACGATCGGTTTTGGAGTCGTCAGCACCCAGAAGGTCGAAGCGCGACACCGTGGCGTTGGGCCTGGCGGCAAGCAGCGCCATGATTTCGCGTTCGCGTTCGGTCAGCCGGACCAATTCGCCGTTGCGGGTCAGTTCGCGGCGTTTCAGGTTGAAGCGAAATGCGCCGAAATCCACCATATCGACCGGTGCATTTCGCCCCGATTGTCCAGCCTTCAGAATGTTTTCAATCCGCAAAACCAGTTCGCGCGGCTCGAATGGTTTTGTCAGATAATCGTTCGCGCCCCCTTCAAGGCCGTTGATCCGATCATCGGCTTCGCCCCGTGCCGTCAACATGATGACGGGAATCGTCGATGCTTTGCGTGTGCTCTCGAGGAACTCAAACCCGCTCTCGTTTGGCATCATGACATCCAAAACAATCAAGTCGAATGATAAGCCTGAGAGAGCGACACGGGCTTCAGCGGCCGAAGCGACGGCCGTGACCCGGTATCCTTGGTCGCCGAGGTAGCGCTTTAGCAGCTCGCCTATGCGGGCATCGTCATCGACAATCAGAATATGGCTGGCGGTGTCGGAAGGAATGGCGGATTTCAATTTCAGAGCCATAAACGGCCTCGCTCATTCACTTGGCGTCTCGTCGACACCAGCATCGCGTTGCACATTCCCGGCAAAGCCATGGGTGAGTGCCGTAGGCTGGTTACGCAGACTGCGTAGGAAAAGACCTATTGCCGGCCGCTGTTCGGCTGGCACAGCGTGTAGAGCGCGCCCAATCCGTGACGATTGTATGGCAATGAGATCGTTTGCGAGCGTTGCACCCTGGTCGGTGGTGTACAAGAGCCGCTGTCTTCGATCACGCGGCCCAGGCCTTTGTTCGATAAAGCCTTCATCGATTAGAGACTTCAACACACGCGCTAGGCTCTGCTTGGTAATCTGCAAAATGTCCAGCAGGACAGCGACGGTCATCCCTGGATTGCGATGAACAAAATGCAGGACCCTGTGGTGAGCACGGCCAAAGCCGAGCTTGCTAAGAACACCGTCCGGCTCGCCGACAAAATCACGATAGGCGAAGAACAGTGCCTCGATGATCTCGAGCTCTTGGGTTGTTTGCGTCTCTGTCATCAACAGGCTTCCGTACAGCACGAATTTCTCATCATAAAAATATGTCAGTCATGTTGACATTTTTTTGCAAGCTTGTTACGTCCGCAGCCCGTCATCTGAAAGAAATGATCAGTATGACGAGCCACGCTTTTCAATTGTTTCGCGACGTGCCTGTTTATTAGGCCGTCAGTGGGGCACCTTTGACTGGCGGTGATTGACTTAAGTGCTTTCCCACGGACGGGCCTTTACAGTGAGGTGCCCGGCAGCTGCAAGCGGTAGGAGTTTTGATATGGCCGGCGTTCCTTTTGACCAATTATCCGGATGGATCTGGATGAACGGTGAGTTTGTGGCGTGGGATGACGCGAAGGTCCACGTGTTGACCCATGGGCTTCACTATGGCTCCGCGGTGTTCGAAGGTCAGCGGGCCTACGGTGGTGTTGTCTTCGAGCAGACCGCCCACCATGAGCGCCTTCACACGTCTGCAGAAATCCTCGACATGACGATGCCCTACAGCGTTGAAGAGCTCAACGCGGCTTGCGAGGCGGTGATCAGCAAAAATGGGTTCGTCGACGCCTATGTGCGCCCAATAGCGTGGCGTGGGTCGGAGATGATGGGCGTTTCAGCACAAGCCAACCGTATCAATGTCGCGATCGCGGCATGGGAGTGGCCGAGCTATTTCGCCCCCGAGGAACGCATGAAAGGCATACGCCTCGACATCGCCAAGTATCGCCGTCCTGATCCGCGTACAGCTCCATCCCACGCTAAGGCGGCTGGCCTGTACATGATTTGTACGCTGTCCAAGCACGCCGCAGAAGCCAAAGGTTACGCTGATGCGCTGATGTACGATTGGGAAGGTTATGTCGCGGAGGCCACGGGCGCGAACGTGTTTTTCGTTTCGGATGGCGTTCTGCATACGCCGACTGCCGACCGTTTCCTTGATGGGATCACCCGCCAGACAGTGATGAAACTGGCTGAGGCACGCGGCATTGAGGTGGTCGAGCGTCGCATTCTTCCGCACGAAATGGCGTCCTTTTCAGAGTGTTTCATCACCGGTACGGCAGCAGAGGTCACGCCGGTTTCGCAGATCGGCCCTTTCGAGTTCACACCGGGAGACATCTCACGAGCGCTCATCTCTGATTACGAGGCGGCGGTTCAACCGGGTTCCGCGCGTGCCGCCGCATAGCTTACAGCGCGAAGCCTAGCTTCCAGCTTGCAATCTTGTCGCGGTGTTTTTGCAGTGTTGGCGCGGAAGACTGTCAGCGCCAGCGGTCAGCGTCTGCGTCGTCGGAAGCCTTTGCCTCGACCCAAGCAGCTTCGGCATGCGGTCCGACTGGATGCTGCTTCTTCCAGAACGGTGCCTGGGTCTTCAAGTAATCCATGAGAAAGTCTGCCGCTTCAAAGGCGGCGCGACGGTGCGCACTGGCGGTCACGACGAGGACGATCGGCTCGCCCGGCTTGAGCATGCCGTGCCTATGGATGATCGTGGTCGCAGCCAAAGGCCAGCGGCCGCCCGCTTCGCTGGCTAGCGTTCTCAGCTGGCTTTCCGCCATGCCAGGAAAATGCTCCAGCTCCAAAGCAGCCAGCCTCCCACCTTCGTCACGAACATATCCTGTGAACGTGACAACAGCGCCGATTGCCGGGTCATCCGCATGGACCATCGCGGCTTCGTCGCCGACATCAAAGCTATCGGCCTGAACGGCAACTCGAAGCCGCATCCCACTTAGCCGCCCGTCATGGGCGGAAACAACGCTGCCTCGGTCGCGCCTCCAAGCGGTGCGTTATCGTCGGCCAGTTTCTTGTCCAGTGCGACGCGGACCACGGCGGGATTCTCAAGTGCGTAGGCATAGCCTTCATCGCGTTGCGCCAACCAGTGCTTGAGGCCGGCCACCGTGTCCACCGAAGCTGGTAGGTCGACGTCTTCTTCGGGCACCCCAATACGCTCGCGGACCCAGGCGAAGTACTTCAGTTTCATTGCGCTCGGCTCCGGATATCGGCGGCAACCAGATGGGCGATACCCGCGCGGACATAGTCATATCCAGTCCAGGCAGTCAAAAGCGCGGCAACCCACAAAAGCACGATACCTGCTTGTGTCGCGATCGGGATCACGACGTCTCCGGCAGGACCGGCGATGAGAACGCCCAACGCAATCATCTGTACCGTCGTCTTCCACTTGGCGAGGTTGGAGACCGGTACCGAAAGGCTCATTTGGCCAAGATATTCACGTAGGCCCGAAACAAGGATTTCGCGGCTCAGGATGATGATCGCCGGTATCAGTGTCCAATCGACAATGGTGCCGTTCGCAACCAGCATGATGAGCACCGCTCCAACCAACAACTTGTCCGCAATCGGGTCGAGCATTTTTCCCAAGCTCGATTGCTGGTCGAGAACGCGGGCGAGATAGCCATCAAAAAAATCGGTTATCGCGGCAGCTATAAAGACCAATACAGCCACCCAAAGCCAGACGTGTGAGGTTGAGAACAGGCATGCCACAATTGCCGGTACGGCGAGAATCCTCGCGTAGGTCAAGAGGTTCGGTATCGACAACACCATGCTTTGAACTGCCGCCATCGGGTCTGCGTCCTGCGGATTTTATGCCCACGCACTGGTTTCATCACGCGCGGTGTTAGCCGTCAACGTGGGTGGATTGCGCGTGCTTATGACCCCTGAAAGTGGTCGAAAATAGTCTGCGCAAGTGCATCGGAAATGCCCGGCACGTTTTGCAGGTCAGCCAATGCCGCGCGTTTTATTCCTTTCACGGAACCAAACGCGTTCAACAGTGCCCGTTTACGGGTTGGCCCGATACCACCGATCTCATCTAGCGGGTTTTCCCTGAGCTGCGCCGAACGTTTTGCTCGGTGGGTGCCAATCGCGAAGCGGTGCGCCTCATCACGCAGCCTCTGGATAAAGTACAGGACAGGGTCACGCGGCTGCAGCATGAACGGCTCGCCGATCATGGGGTGAAGAATTTCCCGGCCGGCGTCGCGATCCGGTCCTTTTGCTACACCGACCATCGTAACCTGCTCGGCAATGCCCAGGTCGTCGAGGACCGCTTTAGCTGCAGACATCTGGCCCTTGCCTCCGTCAATCAGCACGAGGTCAGGCCACTGGGGGAACTCCGCTTCGTCATCGATCGGCGTGTCGAGTGCCCCGGGGCTGTCGAGTTCTTTGATCAGCCGGCTGAAGCGTCGCGTCAAAACCTCGCGCATCATGCCGAAGTCATCACCGGGGGTGAGGCTCTCATCTTTGATGTTGAACTTGCGGTACTGGTTTTTCACAAAGCCGTCCGCGCCTGCAACGATCATCGCGCCAACGGCGTTGGTGCCCATAATGTGCGAGTTATCGTAGACTTCGATCCGCCGAAGCTGCCCATCATATCCGATTGCTTCGGCCAGACCCTCAAGCAATTTGGATTGGCTTGCGGTGTCCGCAAGCTTGCGGGCCAGTGCCTCTTTGGCGTTGGTGGTGGCCTGCTCGACCAGTTCGCGCCGTTCGCCGCGCTGCGGCTTGGTGAGTTCGACCTTTCGATCGGCCCGCTGCGAGAGTGCGTCGGCAAGAAGTGACGCCTCGGGGAGAGCGTGCGAGGCGAGGATGAGTTTCGGGATCGGCTTGTTGTCGTAGAACTGCCCGACGAAGCTCTGCAACACCTCTTCCGGTTCCAGGCTCTTGTCTGCCTTTGGAAAATAGGCGTGGTTACCCCAGTTTTGCCCGGTCCGAAAAAAGAACACCTGGACGCAGAATTGGCCTCCCTCGCTGTGCAAGGCAAACAGGTCGGCCTCATCGATCGTCCGTGGGTTGATACCTTGGTGGCTCTGAATCTGACTGAGCGCGGAGATACGGTCGCGATAAACAGCCGCCCGTTCGAAATCGAGCGCTTCGGAAGCTTCCTCCATCTGGTTGGCCAGATCAGCCTTCACCTCTCGGGAATTGCCCGAAAGGAAGCCCTTCGCATCGGCAACAAGCGCGGCGTAATCGCCGGGCGATATCTCGCCTGTGCAGGGCGCTGAGCAACGTTTGATTTGGTACAGCAGACACGGGCGCGTGCGGCTTTCGTAGACACTGTCCGTACACGTGCGGATCAGGAACGCTTTCTGCAGGGCATTGACGGTCCTGTTCACGGCGCCAGCCGAGGCAAACGGTCCGAAATACTGACCTTTGCGCGACCGCGCGCCACGGTGCTTGGCGAGCTGCGCTGCCTGATGATCTTCCGCCAGAAGGATGTAAGGGAAGCTTTTGTCGTCGCGCAGAAGGACATTGAAGCGTGGGCGCAGGCGCTTGATCAGGTTGGCCTCAAGCAACAGGGCTTCCGTCTCCGTGCGGGTCGAGATGAACTCCATCGCCGATGTCTGCGTGATCATGCGAACGATCCGGCTCGTAAGCCCTGTTGCGCGTGTATAGCTGGTCACACGCGCCTTCAGGCGCCGGGCCTTGCCGACATACAGAACGTCTCCATCGGCGTTGAGCATCCGGTAGACGCCCGGCGTGTTTGGCAACCTTTTGACGAAGGCCGCGATGACCTCGAAACCCGATTGCGCCAGACCGTCGTCGCCCAGATCATCACCGACCCAGACTTCGCTCGCGTGCGGCGATGTACCGTCAGCGAGCGCTGCCTTGCCGCTCGGACCGCTTGATAGGAGGGAATCGCCGTCTTCCATAGCCTCCATCGTGCCCTCTGATCCCTCGGGAAATCTAGGCCTGAGCCATTTCGGTCGCCGCCTTTTCCTGCCACGTTTGGCGGCAGTCGGCGTCGCTGGTGTCCCGCTGGTCATTCGTTCGCATTAAGCACATCCGGCGTCTGCCAGCTCAGATGTTGGCCACCGTCGAGCGCAACCATCTGACCGGTGATCGACCGCATCGCCCACAAGTACTGTATCGTCGTGCCAAAATCACGAAGTTGCGCGCCGCGTCCTAATGGAATTCCGTCCAACTGCGCCTGGAAGTCCTCGGGCTGTTGCCGCTCGTTTGCAAGCGTTGGCCCCGGCCCGATTGCGTTGACGCGAACACGACCCTGCGTCGTTTCCGCATAGGCCTGCGCCAAGGTTTGCGTCAGGCACCAAAGCGCAGCCTTCGACGCGGTGTACGAAGGAAAATGTGGCGTGAGCCGCCAGACCCGCTGGTCGATGATGTTGACAACCAAACCGTCTTCGCTTGCCGGTAACTGGTTGACCATCGCATCAGATAGCAAGGCCGGTACCGTGGCGTGAATTGCGAAATGCGCTTCGAACAAATCCGCGCTCAGCGAGCCCACTTCGTCTTTCGCGAAGATCGATGCGTTGTTGATCAGGCATCCAATCGGTTCGCCCAGCGCACGGCTGGCGTCGCCAATAACGGCGTGCGCCTGATCAGCCTTCAGTAGGTCAGCACTGATCGCAACCGCTGTCCCGCCAGCTTTCTCGATGTCTGTAATCAAAGCGGACGCTGCGTCGGCGGAGCGATTGTAGTGCACCGCGACCGGCGTGCCATGAGATGCCAGCTCGACGGCAATTGCCCGACCGATGCGGTTCGCGGCACCTGTGATCAGCGCGGCGGGCAGCGAGCCGTTCATCGTGCGCACCCTTCAACTCGGCCCGCCGCCGGGTTTTGCCAACTACGAAGTGGCATGGGCAACCAGAATGCCGAGATAGGCGACATAGGCGAGGAGGAAAATCACGCCGGTTGCCCGTCCGATATCCCGTCGGCCCAGGACGAACGGCAAGAGCAAGAGCGATGCGGCCAGCATGACCCATATATCGAAACGGATGATCTGTTGGGCAATCGGGATCGGTGTAATCGCGGCCGTCGTGCCGAGGATGAACAGAATATTGAAGATATTCGAGCCGATGACATTGCCGACACCAACATCGGATTGTCCCTTCAATGCGGCGACCACGGTCGTGACCAATTCTGGAAGGGATGTGCCAATGGCAATAATCGTAAGGCCTATCACGACCTCTGGCACGCCGAGTGACCGTGCAATCGCTGTGGCGGAATCAACGGTGGCGTCTGCGGCAAAAGGCAGGCCAATGACGCCGACAGCGAAGAAACCGAGGGCTGCCCAAAGAGAGTGGGGCACACCTTCAACACCGTCTATGGTTTCGAGCTGCGCCATGTCTGCCCCAGTCTGATCAGCGATTGCCGATCGGTAAGAGCCGTACAGAAACAGCAGCAAAGCCGCCAGAAATACCAGACCGTGCCAAAGCTCAAGGCGTCCTGAAAAAGCGAAGACGATGAACAGCACCGATACGCCCAACATAAAAAACGTCGAGCGCTTCAGGCCCTTCTGGTTGCAGGGAATGGCTGCAATGAGCGCGGGGACGCCCAACACCAGAAGAACGTTGGCGATGTTCGAGCCGACGACGTTGCCGATTGCGATGTCGGCGACGCCTTCGAAGGCAGCCTGCACCGAGACCATGAGCTCCGGCGCGCTGGTTCCCAGCGCGACAACCGTCAGACCGATGATCAAAGGAGGAATGCCGAAACGCTCCGCAAGGCCAACTGCCCCGCGCACAAGCATGTCGCCGGTGATCACCAAACCCGCAAGTCCAAGCAGAAGTATGAGATATTGCAGCAAGCTCGGCCTTCTATTCGCGCGGCTCGTTAGACCGGTTCAGACATTTCGACCGCCGGGTGGATGGTGCTCCGCGCCCAACTGCAAGCCGCATTTAAAAGGCTCATGTGCTGCTGGTGTTGCAGGTTGACAAGCCCCGGAGAAAGGAAGTTCGCAATTTAAGCGTTGTTCGACCCCTGAGTGCGGAGCGAAGCACGCGGACAGACCATCAGGTTGGCGATGTCGCATCAAAGGCCGGATTTGCCGTTCTGAAAGCGTTGAGCCAAGCGACAAGTTCGGGTCGGTTGCGCCGCCATGCGCCCTCAAACCGCAGATCAAGGTAACCCAGTGCGCACGCAATCGCGATGGTCCCGGCGGTCGGTGCACCGGTTGCTGGGGGTGGGTCTGCCTCAATCGATGCGAGCCCGGTCTGCACGCGCTCGGCCTGTCGATCAGTCCAGGACGCGGTACGCTGAGCTTCCGGGCGCATGCGTACTTCATAAACCTGAAGCAGCGCAGCTTCCATGATTCCATCTGCAAGCGCCTGCATGCGCAACGTCCGAATTCGTTCCATCGGGTCGACCGGAAAGAGTTTGTTGCCGCCAGCAAGGTGGTCGAGGTACGCGATGATTACTGCTGAATCATAGAAGGTCTCGCCATCCTCCAGAACGAGAGTTGGAATTTTGCCCAATGGATTTTGCTGACGCAGGCTATCAAGTGGATCCGACGTGTCGGCCGATTGAGTTGTCACGTGATCTTCAAGTCCAAGCACCAACGCAGCGATTGCGCATTTGCGCCCGAACGGTGAGGCGGGGGAGGTTCGCAAAATAGCCATGGTAACCCTGAGGTGCGGTTCGTGAAGCCTTTGGTTGGCCCTCTCAGCCCTTTGTCGTCAAGCGCTGCTGGGTTCAAGGCGGCACGATTTCGAGATTTGATTGTGTGCAGCCGTTTCGATCAACCTGCTGGCAGGTGCGTGGATCAAGGTCTGTGGTTAGGCAAACGCGCACCTCGGTAAGCCGCCCGTTTCGGCACTGAACTGCAATGCCGTCCCTGCGCAAACCGGAATTGACAGACAGAAAAGCGGTTTCAATATCGGATGCATCAAGGCGCTGTGGAAGCTGGTGGCCTCCGCCATCGGGTAACAAAGCGCCTGGTATTGCGATAGCGTCACGCGCTGCGATGGTCGCCAGCGCATAGGCCGCAGGGGAAAGGCCGGTGCAGGTGCCGTGCTTGTCCCATTGATGCTCAATCAATCCCCGATCGGGCATGCTTGGAAGGAGCGTATCCACGACCGAGTCCGGCGGCGGGTCACCATAGTCTGTCTGGCAGAACGATGGCCATCCATCATCGAACTGCGGCCAGAGCCCATGCGTGATGAAGCCAAATTCTGCGTCTGGTCCGCACTGCAGCGGCGAATTCTTGCCGGCGTCGGTCAAGCAGAATGCGGGCGACCAACTCAGTGCCAGAACGTAAAAATCGAAGCCTGATGGTTGATCAGCTGGTGACTGTTGATCGTTCGTGGGATCCCCACGGAAACCACCATTTCCCGTAACGACTGCGACCGCGATCCCGATTGCGATGATCGTGATCTGCCCTGCTCGCCGGAGGCTGAGCATACGCGTCCGCCTTATTTGGGCTTACCAGGTGCGAAGGACGCTGCAATCGCCGCCGTAAACGTTCCACAGGTCCCGGCCTGCAACACAGCTTTCGACGCCAAATCGGATGCCCGCAAATCCAGCATACCCCTCAATGAGGTACCAAACCGTCCGCGTTTGATGGCTATCAAGGGTCAGTCTCGCGGTGCACCAACGGCGCTCACGCAACCCCGGTCCCATCGAGCCGACATGCCGCGTCTGCTGAATGCGATCGATTGCCGTAACTTCAATTGGGTGCTGGTACGGTATGGCACCTGTGTTGCTTGTGTCGCGCAATATCAGATTGAGTACGCGATCCGCTTCACAAGTTGGTAGTGACCGATGATCGAGATGGCCTGATGGAGGATGGGTTCCCGCGCCTGGGTGGGACCATGCGGCGCTTATGCCAATGAGCATCAACGCAAATGCAACAACCGGCAGCATCGCGAAAATCAAGGCTTGGCGGGCACGTGAACCAGCGCTTTTTTGCGCGGCGAGACAGGTGGTGGCAGTGGCAGCTTTGGTAGGGGGCGTCATTGGTAGAATCCTCCGGTCTTCGGCACTTTGGCACACCCCGAGGTAAAATGGGAAGCGGTTTGCGTTACGCGCTTGTCAACACGGTTGGCCCATGCCAACCCAGCCCAATGACAGACACAAGCAACAGCACCGATCAGCCGGCCCGAGCCCTCGAAGTCTCGGTCATTCCGGTCACCGATATTCAGCAAAACTGTTCCGTTCTGACCTGCACCGCAACGCGCAGATCTGCCCTTGTCGATCCCGGCGGCGAAGCGGAGCGGCTGATCGACTTGGTGCAGCAAGGCGGCATCGAGCTCGAACAGGTTTTGCTGACCCACGGTCATATCGATCACATCGGTGGCGCGCAGGATATTGCTGATCAGTTCAACATTCCCATTGTCGGACCCCATAGTGCGGACGCGCCCTTGATCGATAATGTTGAGGACCAGGCGCGGATGTTCGGTGTGCCCGGTGTTCGGGCGCCAACCATAGACCGTTGGCTTGAGGCCGGGGATACAATTCAGGTTGGCGAGGTGGTCTTTGAGGTGCTGCACACGCCGGGCCACGCTCCTGGACACGTCATATTCGTCAACCACGAGAGCCGCTTTATCGTGATGGGCGATGTACTGTTCGCCGGATCGGTCGGCCGAACGGACCTGCCGCTTGCCGACCACGGTACATTGATGAAGTCGATCTTCCAGACGGTGCTTACGCTCGGCGATGATTACCAGTTCCTGCCCGGCCACGGCCCGGCTTCGTCACTTGGACGCGAGCGCCAGACCAACCCATTCCTGCAGGATGGCTTCAGCGCCTAAACGCTGCACGAGCCGTTAGTCTTCGGTTGACCATAATGGTTTTTCTGCCGTCCGGGCTTGGCCTGCGCACGCTTGTTTAAGACACGGCGGTCATAGTCGCGGCTGGTTTACACGGTCGGCTTGTTGGAACGTCTGAGCATGTCGCTATCGCGCGCATTGAAACTCACCACTGTCACAATCATCTCCGCTGCTTGCCTCGCAGCCGCTTTCGCTCCGTTTGCAATTGAAGCGGCGCCGTTTGCGGTCAATGCCGGCATCGCGCTGCTGCTGTGGGGGCTGGCCTATTTCTACACCCACCGCCGGCCCGACGCGAAGATCGCGACGACCGCCGAAACAGTCGGCTATATGACGGTCGTGTCGGCCTGCATCGGCTTGATTTCCTACACGATGGTGACGCTGAACCGCCCGCTCATCGACGAGCATCTGGCGCAGATAGACGCGGCGGTGGGCATCGACTGGCTCGCGTTCCTTGCGTTCTCGGCGCAGTACCCGTGGTTCACAACCGCGATGGAGCTCGCCTATCACTCGTCAGCCTGGCAGCTGTTTGCCGCGTTCTTCATCCTCAGCTTCTGCGGCCAGTTCGACCATCTGCGCCGGTTCCTGCTGACCTATGCGTGGACCGTGTTCGTTGTCGTCATCGTCGCCGGTTTGATGCCCGCGATCGGCGCCTACATCTACTATCAGCCACCGCCCGAGCTGCAGGTGATGAGCGCGCAGGCCGGCATCTGGCATCTTGAGCATTTCAACGCCCTGCGCGACGGCTCGTTCAGCGTCTTCAAGCTGATGGAGATCGAGGGCCTCGTCACTTTTCCCTCCTTCCACACCACGCTCGCGCTGCTGACGGTGTGGGCCTACTGGCCGATCGCGCTGCTGCGCTGGCCGATCCTCATCGTGAACATCTTCGTGCTGCTCGGAACGGTGCTCGAAGGCGGACACTACGTCATCGACATGGTTGCGGGCGCGGCGCTCGCGGGCCTCGCCATCGTTCTCGTCAAGCGCCTGCGCGGAGCGGACGCCGAGACCAAACCGGCCAAGCAACCCGCCGAAGGCCCTGCGTTTGCGACCTAGTTCGGCGTCGCGCTCGAATTGCAGACCCAAACGAACGGCTGGCACGCAGTGTTGTGCGACAGGCACTCCTGTTGCGCGTTGTTGGACGCTTCGCGGAACGTTTCGCCCCAGTCCGCGCCCCAGCCGCCATTGCCGCTGATTTGAACCGACAGCGCGCTGCAGGCGTTCTGTGACCAGTTGACCACCTGGCAATCGTCGGCGTGCTCGGAGCAGCGGGCCAGCGCATCGCGCTCGGCGGCTTCCTGGCTCGGCGCGTCGTAGGCGTAGCCGACGGCGTTGGTCGATTGCGAGTAGGCGATGGAGGTGAAACTGTCGCTTTGCGCCAGCGCGGGCGCAGGAACAAGAGCCGCCCCGAACGCCAAGATGGCGAAAAGCTGCAAGAGACGGCCCGCCATCAGTCTTCCAATATGAAGGTGACTTTCATGTTCACCCGGTACTCGGTGATCTTGCCATCCTCGACGACGACCTTCTGCTCCTGAATCCAGGCGCCCGTGACGTTCTTGAGTGTCTTGGTGGCTCGCTCGATGCCGATGTCGAGTGCATCGTCAAAGCTCTTTGGCGAGGACGCGGTGATCTCGGTAACGCGTGCGACGGTCATGCTGGTTCCCCCTTGTTTGTTGGCCGGGGTTCGCACTTCGCTTTGGCTCAACGTGCGCCCCCAATGGCTGTTTGGGAGCGTGCCGGGCGTATGCCCATACGTCAAGCACCGCGGTTGTGCCGAAGGCACAGAGCAAACAAGGATGCCGCGGTTGTGCCGAAGGCACAGAGCAAACAAGGATGCCGCGGTTGTGCCGGATGCATAGAGCAAACAAGGATGCCGCGGTTGTGCCGGATGCATAGAGCAAACAGGGATGCTGCGGTTGTGCCGGAGGCACAGAGCAAAAAATGATGCCGCGGTTGTGCCGGAGGCACAGAGGAAACAAGGATGCCGCGGTTGTGCCGGAGGCACAGAGCAAACAAGGATGCTGCGGTTGTGCTGGAGGCACAGAGCAAACGGGGATGCCCCGGTTGTGCCGGAGGCACAGAGTAAACAAGGATGCTGCGGTTGTGCCGGAGGCACAGAGCGAACAGAGATGCAGCGGTTGTGCCGGAGGCACAGAGCGAACAAGGATGCCGCGGTTGTGCCGGAGGGACAGAGCAAACAGAGATGCTGCATTTGTGCCGGAGGCGCAGAGCAAACAAGGATGCCCTAATCAAAGCCATAGCCAAGCGCGGCCATGCGCGAATGACGCGCAAGCCTTTGAGCAAGAGACGTGAACGAGGCGGGGCGCATGAAACGCCGGTCCGCTTTGTTTATTGGGTGGCGCTTGATGCGCCCCGCCCGCAGGGGCCAACCGTTGCCCGCCGGTGAATCTGTCACCGATGAGATGCGCTATCCGCGATCGAGGTGGGTCATGTGACGAAGATGGTTCGCGTCCCCGCCATCCACTTTTTAATCCACAGTTGCCGTCGACCCAGCGACTGGGAGGCCCACCGCCCGAAGGCAGAAATGAAGATCGGCATTTTTGTTGATCAGGATCTTGCGCTTCGCATGCTGGTCGCATGCTCAACGTGCGATCCTGATTGACTACAAAGAATGCTCGACCAGCGCACCCCTCAAGCTCGCGCTATCGGGGTTCGGCCTTTGTTGGGAACCGTGTGAGTCACCATTCATGAAACAGCGATCCAAGCGGTCATTCCGATGCGCCACGCGCCCGAAGGCGAAAGGCGAAGACGGAACGGAGCGCGGATCGCCCACCATTGAATGATGCGGCTTCCAACAAAACCTGCCCTCCCGCCCCACGCATGGTTCACGGTGCACACGCGCTGTCCACGTGAACGGAAGTGGGAGGAGGATAGGGGAGGGAAATCGGGCGGGGATAAGAGGGAGGTCTATCCGCCGTGTTATTAGTCAACTGACAGACAAACCGAGTTTATCCAGCAAGCAGAGCGCACGACTAACATTCGCATCTGTAGCCTTACCTGCTTTTCTAGCAACCAGCTCAGAACGCCAGTCCTGGAAATTCTCCTTGGTGGCGATCCAATGGATGGTTGCCGCTAACTCAATCTGGACAGAGGAAAGCTTCAACATCTCAGCAAGGCTTCTGGCCATCTTTTCAGGCGGAATTTTAGCTGTGATAGTCTGCTCGGTACCGTTTTCCAGGATATAGGTACTGAAAGGATTGCCATATACGGTATAGTCGACTTGCTCCTTCAAAATTTTATCAACAACGCAAGCGGACTGAACAGATTTAGAGAGTTCCTCTGAATAAGGGCCGTAGTGATGATAAGAAAACTTAAGGCCAGAATCTAATCCAAGCTGTTCAAGTAGATAAAATACTTTTTGGAAACGGATACGACCGACAATCCTCTTTCTTTCAGTCGCGGCTAAAACGGTCGCTATGATTTGATTGTCCATTCATCGTCCCCTTAAAAGCTTTGCTGCCTCGTCGCGCATCTCTCTTGTGGGATAATAGAAGCGGACCAAACGTCTTTTTTTCCTTAATTTTTTGCTAATTATTGTCTCGGGAAAATCTGTAATCTCTTTGGCTTCGCCAGACCCGTTGAGTACCCGAACAATTTTATGCACCTTTTCAGATTCGCCTTGCATTGACGAGTAAAGGTTTATTGGGGGATCGTCGACAAAAACGCTCCTTCCAAGCTCCGCGCCTGCGTGATTACGAAGCTTGTATTCCACATTCAGAAGCACTTCATCATTATGTCCGAATTCAGAGAACAAATCAAGAACATACAAATGATCTCGGTTTAGCAGCCGTTTCGCAAGCGTTGAAGCTTCAGCGTGAACCCCTTCGGCTATGAGCCTAATCGCATTCCAAACTACGAAGTCGTCGAGGTGCAGGTATCGGGAGAGCGAGATGTCTCCGCGCATAAAGCGCAGAAGCGGGTCATCAATTGGCAGATTTAACTTGCTCGAATCTATATCATCGCTGCCAATTAACTCGATAAGTCGAGTCAGCAGTACTTCAAATCCTCTGGTAGTCTTATGAAGATAAACCTCAGTATATAGCCTAAATCTTGCCAGTAGAAAATCTTCCGCAGCTTGCCGGCCTTTTGTTTTGAAAACGAAGGTTGGCGTAGTTAAGGTGTCCTCATCGCCATCTTGTGATGTTGTTAGAAGAAAGCCATCCAAATTGTCCATCAACCAGTCGACATCGATTGCACCCGTACCGGTGCCCGTCATGTATCTGTCACGGACTAAATAGTCTAAACGATCTGCATCGAAAGAGCTTGAGATAACTGCATCATATATGTCTCTTGGTTCATCAGAGCTAATAACAGCGGCTACCTTGGTGGCCATTCCAGCTCGATGATCTTCCAAAAGGGGGAGTATCTGCCCATTTGGATCTAAAATTATTTTGGCTGAATACTTCTCATGCTTTTCTATCGGGCCATGGTCGCGTTGTTCCGCAACTACCTCGCGGGCTCTTTCGAATGCGTGGCTGAAGGGGCCGTGGCCAATATCATGAAGCAGCGAGGCTATCAGAATGTCATCCGCGCGATCGGGGTCGTATTGGCTTGCCCCGCTCCCTAGGTAGCCCTCGGCAACGTTTAGTAGCTTTCGTGCATTCGCGTAAACACCAACGGAATGCGCAAACCTATTATGCGTAGCTCCCGGGAAGGTTAATTCCGAAAAACCAAGTTGCTTAATTCGTCGCAGTCTCTGAAACTCAGGTGTTTCGATCAGAGACCAGGCAAGTTCATCAATCTTGCTTTCAAATTTGATCAGGCCGTGTATCGGGTCACGGATGCGTTCCAAGGTAATTCCCGTTCTTAAACGAATTTAGCGCTCGCGACTCTGCCCAGATAATACATCGAACAACAATACGTTAGAGTGTTACTCGGCGGATTTGCACAACAAGGGCGTTAGTCAAGACTGCGAAACTAGCCGAGCATGCCAAGTCCGATTTCCGCGCTGGGGCGCCACACTTCCTCCGCATTCCGCCTTTCTACCGCGCCGCATCGCATTCTCCCCAATCCAAGGAAATTCCATGCAGAAGGTTCTCACAGCCGTGTCCCTCGGCCTGTTCGTCTCGGCGTGCGCGTCATTGCCCGTTCTGTCCCACCACACCACCAATAGTGCCGACGGCACCGTCACCACCGCGAGCTGGTACCAATGCTGCTCGACCACCGCCAATGGCGAGCGCTTCAACCCCGATGGGCTGACCGCCGCGCACCGGACCCTGGCGTTCGGCACCCGCGTTCGGGTCACCAATCTATCGAACAACCGCTCCGTCACGGTGCGCATTAATGATCGCGGGCCGTTCATTCGCGGTCGCGGCATCGATCTGAGTCGCGGCGCTGCGCGGCAGATCGGCTGCATTTCTTCGGGCACTTGCCGGGTTTCGTACCAGGTGCTTTAGCGCCGCTTCATCCCTGATTGCTCTGTTCCATCTTTTTCGCTCTGGGCCTCCGGCCCAACCGGCATCCTTGCTCGCTCTGGGCCTTCGGCCCAACCGGCATCCTTGCTCGCTCTGGGCCTTCGGCCCAACCGCTGTTAAGCGTCATCCTCGGACTTGATCCGGGGATCCATCCCGAGTGTCTGGCCGCTGGTAGCTGTTGTTCCGAATAGAGCTGGATGGCCGGTTCAGGCCCGGCCATGACGTCGGGTTAGGCGCTCCGGCTACCTGCACAGGTCTCTCCAGTGTGATTTTCCCCTTCAGCCCGCAATTGAGGCGCGGCGCGCATCGGTTTTGAGCATTGATCCGCCGTCCCGCCGAGACTCATGGGCGGTCGTCGCTTAGTCTCATCCTCTGCACCGAATATGCCGGGAGGATCACACATGGATATGTCAGCAACAGCGATGGCGTTTTTCGACGCCTGCGAAACCGGGAAAGGCTGGTCGGTCTGCCAAGCGTTCTGCACGGATAAGGCGACCTTCTCCGCCCAGGCTGACGCGCTTGCCGATGTCGTCACGCTTGAAGCCTACACCGAGTGGATGAAAGGGCTCCTGGTGCCGGTCGCTGATGGGCATTACGAGCTGAAGGCGTTTTCAGTCGACGGCGAGCGCGGGATTGCCACGGCCTTTGCCGTGTTTCACGGAACCCACACCGTGGACGGCCCCGTGCCAGCTACCGGCAAAACGGTCGCCGCCGACTATGTCTACGCGATGGCCTTCGATGGCGATAAGATCAGCCACGTCACGAAGATCTGGAACGATGTCCACTCGTTGAAGCAGCTGGGCTGGGCTTAGGCTGCCTGACCGGCCACTCTCACCCGCTCCGGACCTGCGGCCCGACCGGCGCTTTTGCCTGCTCTGTTCCTGACGGAACAAGCGGTACTTTTGCCCGCTCCGGTCCTGCGGCCCGACCGTACTCTCGCTTGCTCCGGTCCTACGGCCCGACCGCACTCTCGCTTGCTTTGTTCCTGACGGAACAACCGGCATCTTACCCGCTCCGGTCCTGCGGCCCGACCGCACTCTTGCTTGCTCTGTTCCTAACGGAACAACCGCTCAGCGCCGTTTGCTTCGCGCTTTCGCGCCGCCGCCTTTCTTCTGCCCCTGATATCCGCCGGTGACGTTCTCGACGTCTGACTGGCGGGCCAGCGCATCGTCGGCCAGCACAAGCTCGGTCTCGCGCAGGCGCTTGAGTTCGTCGCGCAGGCGGGCCGCTTCCTCGAATTCGAGGTTGGCAGCCGCGTCGCGCATCTTCTTCTCGAGCTCCTCCAGCGTCACCTTCATGTTGCCGCCGACCAACTTGCCCTCTTCAACAAGCCCCGGCTTCACCCGGACATGGTCCTTCTCGTAGGGGCTGTCGAGAATGTCGGCGATGTCCCGCTTGACGCTCTGCGGCGTGATCCCGTGCTCTTTATTATAGGCGAGCTGCTTCTCGCGGCGGCGGGTGGTTTCGGCGAGCGCCCGCTCCATCGAGCCGGTCTTGGTGTCGGCATACAGGATCACCCGGCCATCGACATTGCGCGCGGCGCGGCCGATGGTCTGGATCAGCGAGGTTTCCGAACGCAGGAAGCCTTCCTTGTCGGCGTCGAGGATCGCCACCAGTGCCACCTCGGGGATGTCGAGGCCTTCCCTCAAGAGGTTGATGCCCACCAGCACGTCAAACGCGCCGAGCCGCAGATCGCGGATGATCTCGATGCGCTCCACCGTGTCGATATCCGAGTGCATGTAGCGCACGCGCACGCCATGCTCGTGGAGATATTCGGTGAGGTCTTCGGCCATGCGCTTGGTCAGCACAGTCACGAGGCTGCGATAGCCCTCGGCGGCGACCTTCTTGACCTCGTCGAGCAGATCATCGACCTGCATCGTTGCAGGCCGGATGTCGACCGGTGGATCAATGAGCCCCGTGGGGCGGATCACCTGCTCGGCGAAGACGCCGCCGGCTTCTTCCAGCTCCCACTTCGACGGGGTCGCGGAGACGGCCACGGTCTGCGGGCGCATCATGTCCCACTCTTCGAATCTGAGCGGACGGTTGTCCATGCAGGAGGGCAGGCGGAAGCCATACTCTGCCAGCGTCGCCTTGCGCCGGAAGTCACCGCGATACATCGCACCGATCTGCGGGATCGTCTGGTGGCTTTCATCGACGAAGATGAGCGCGTTGTCGGGGATGTATTCGAACAGGGTAGGGGGCGGCTCGCCGGGCTGGCGGCCGGTCAGATAGCGCGAATAGTTCTCGATTCCGGCGCAGGACCCGGTCGCCTGCAACATCTCGAGGTCGAACTGGCAGCGCTGTTCAAGCCGTTGGGCTTCGAGGAGCCGGCCCATACCCTTCAATTCCTGAAGCCGCACCTGTAGTTCGCGCTGGATGCCTTCGATGGCCTGGTTCAGCGTCGGGCGAGGGGTCACATAGTGAGAGTTGGCGTAGATCTTCACGCTCTTGAGGTCGCCCGCCTTTTTGCCCGTCAGCGGGTCGAACTCGGAAATCGCCTCGATCTCGTCGCCGAACAGCGAGACGCGCCACGCCCGGTCGTCATAGTGGGCGGGGTAGATGTCGATCGTGTCGCCCTTGACCCGGAAGGTTCCGCGCACGAACGCGCCATCGTTGCGCTTGTACTGCAGCGCCACGAGATCAGCGAGCAGTTGGCGCTGTTCGATACGCTCCCCGACCTTCAACTCGAACGTCATCGCCGTGTAGGTCTCGACCGAGCCGATCCCGTAGATGCAGGAGACCGAGGCGACGATGATGACGTCGTCGCGCTCGAGCAGCGCACGGGTTGCCGAGTGGCGCATCCGGTCGATCTGTTCGTTGATCGTCGACTCTTTCTCGATGAACGTGTCGGTGCGTGGGACGTACGCTTCGGGCTGGTAGTAGTCGTAGTAGGAGACGAAATACTCCACCGCATTGTCGGGGAAGAACGTCTTGAATTCGCCGTAGAGTTGGGCCGCAAGCGTCTTGTTGTGGGCAAGGACGACCGCGGGGCGCTGGGTCTGCGCGATGACCTGCGCCATTGTGTAGGTCTTGCCCGAGCCGGTGACGCCCAGCAGCACCTGGGTCGCGTCGCCATCATTGATGCTTTCAACGAGGTCAGCGATAGCGGTCGGCTGGTCGCCGCGCGGCTCATACTCCGACACGAGCTTAAAGGGTATGCCGCCCTCGGACTTGGTCGGCCGTTCCGGGCGGTGCGGCGTCCATGTGCCGTCACGGAACGCCGGGTGCCCGTTCTGGATAAGATCCTCAAGCGCCGCGACCGTTGCGGTGACGCCGGTATTGGCGGGCAGATTCTTGGCATCTTCCAGCGAGACATCGAGCCCCGCCACCGGGTTGAGGCCCGCTTCGGCCCGCTTCTTGGGGTCGGAGGTGCCGCCGATGGAGTAGCCGCCAGACGTGCGTTTATCGCCAACGGTGTAGGTTTTGTCGGTGTTCTTTTTGCTGGAAGTCTTGCTGCTGGAAGTCTTGCGCTTGGCTTCGCCGGTTTGGCCTCCCAGGGTCCCATCGGCCTTGGCGCCTTTTGCCGAGCGCCTGTTCTTGCGACCGTCTTTGACGTTCAATGGGATCGCTTCATCACCACCGGCTCGGGCGCGTTCCCTGGCGCTTCTCTTTGCGGTCCGCTGAACGGTTGAAGGTGAGCCGGGCTCGGGTTTCGACGTGTCCAATGCCTCGTTGATCGATTTCGCGAAGCGAGACGCAACATCACTCTGGGCAGCCTCGTCCTTGGCGCGCTTAGCGATCTTCATCGGGTCGAAGATGTCCACCGGTTCGCCGGCGTCGAACGCGGCTTGCGGCGCTTCCTCAAAACCTGATGGCTTGGAACTGGATTTTTTGGCGGTGCTCATTCCTGCCTATATGGCGGCAATGGCCTTGCGGGGAAAGGGTTCAATTGGTGACCTCCTGACAAGGGTTTGTCAGCAGCTTTGACACGATTGCAGGCCGTTCTGCCGAAATCATACGCGGCGGCATGTCGCACATGATTGCGCTGTTGCGGATGATCTATCGGTAAACTTGAAAACGTATGGCAACATAAGACCTAAGTAGAAAGGAGATTGATAGAATGGCTTCCCTCGATGCTGCAGTCGGCTCCGTTGCAAACGTCAGCCGACGCATCCCAACCATCCGCAGCGCGGACTGGTTTATCCGTATTCCACTTGCCGTTATCATCATTGAGCAGGCAACCTTCAAACTGCCGGACTTCGCCGGACAAGCCGAAGCCTACGGTTTGCCGCTGATCCTGTTTGGACTTGCAACGTTCGCGGAATTTGCTGGCGGTGCCGCTATTCTGCTGGGTGGTTTGATCCGCAATAACTGGTTCGCAGATCTTCTCACTCGCCTCGGTGGACTGGCCATCGCAAGCGTGGTCGCTGGCGTGATCGTCATGATTTACTTTGGCCCGTTCGCCGGTTGGCAGCTGCAGGGTATGTTGCTCGCAGGCGGCTTGTTCTTCCTGTTCCGCGGGAACGGTGACGTCACTGGACGCAAGCTGATCTAGCGATTTCCTGTCATCGATGCGTATGCATCAAGAGGCTTCCGCCCATCCGGGGCGGGAGCCTTTTTTCTTGGTGGCGAGCCTTGCAAATGCGCAAGAACCCTTACCCGGCTCAATCAGCGTTGACTTATCTCTTCGACGGGCGTGCATTTGTGTCATGTGCGCCTGCTAAACCAGCAGCGTCGTGACAGTGCGCCGGGGTGGGGGCTCCGGCCGAAACGGGGAGCCAATCATGTCCATCACACTCAATCGTCGAACTTTTCTGGCCGGCACGGCCGTTGCCGGGGCCAGCAGCCTCATCGCACTGCATCCGTTTTCCGCGCGCGCCATGGCGAACCAGGCACATCTTCGGATCATGGAGACGACCGACCTGCACGTGCACGTATTCCCGTATGACTACTACTCTGATCGACCTCGCGACACGGTGGGTTTGGCGCGTACGGCGGCCCTCATTCAGGATGTGCGCGACGAAAGCACCAATTCGCTTCTGATCGACAATGGCGATTTTCTGCAAGGCAACCCGATGGGCGATTACATCGCCTATGAGCGCGGGATGAATGAAGGCGACACCCATCCGATCATTGATGCGATGAATGTGCTCGGGTTCGATGCCTCCACGCTCGGCAACCACGAGTTCAACTACGGCCTGTCGTTCCTTGAAAAGTCGCTGATGGGCGCTGCCTTCCCTGTGGTTTGCGCGAATGTTGCCATGGAAATGGGCGCCACCGCGCGCGACGACAAAACCTTCGTGCCGCCTTACGTCGTTCTCGATCATGAGGTGACCGACGGCGCGGGCGAAACGCACCCCATCAAGGTCGGGCTGATCGGTTTCGTGCCGCCCCAGATCATGAATTGGGATCGCCGCCATCTCGAAGGCAATGTGCAGGCGCGTGACATTCTGGACGCCGCTAACGCCTATATCCCGCAGATGAAGGAGGAGGGGGCGGACATCATCATCGCGCTGTCGCACTCCGGCATCGGCGAAGCGAACGTGTCCGACGGGATGGAGAACGCTTCAGTGCCGCTGGCGGCTATTGCTGGTATTGATGCCATCCTGACCGGCCACCATCACCGGGTCTTCCCGGGGCCGGACTATGAAGAGACCGCGGGCGTCGATGCGGCTGCGGGGACGATCATGGGCAAGCCGGCCGCGATGGGCGGCTTCTGGGGAAGCCATATGGGTCTTGTCGACCTCATGCTGGAACGCGACGGCGGCAGCTGGAAAATTGCCGCGCACACATCGGAAGCGCGGCCGATTTCCATGCGCAATGAGGACCGTTCGGTAACCGCACTCGTCGAGAGCGTGCCGGAAGTCGAAGCTTCCGTTCAGCAGGAGCATGATGAGACGCTCGCCTATGTGCGCCGCGCGGTCGGCCGGACGGACTCGGCTCTGCACAGCTACTTCGCGCTCGTCGCCGACGATCCCTCCGTACAGGTCGTGTCGATCGCACAGACGTGGTACATTGAGCAGATGATGCAGGGAACCGAGTATGAGGGCCTGCCTATCCTGTCCGCGGCGGCACCGTTCAAGGCGGGCGGGCGCGGCGGTCCCGAATACTACACCGATGTCCCCGAGGGCGATGTCGCCATCAAGAACGTTGCCGATCTCTACCTCTATCCGAACACCGCGCGGGCAGTTCTGGTATCCGGTGCGGAGCTCAAGGATTGGCTCGAGCGCTCTGCGGGCATCTTCAATCAGATCGAACCCGGCGGTCAGGATCAGGTTCTGCTCAACCCATCCTTCCCAAGCTACAATTTCGATGTGATCGACGGGGTGACCTACCAGATCGACCTGTCGCAACCTTCAAAGTTCGATACGGACGGCAATGTGGTCGCGCCCGATGCAAACCGGATTGTCGACCTCGCCTATAATGGTGTGCCGGTGACGCCTGACCAGCAGTTCGTGATTGCCTCGAACAACTACCGCGCTGGTGGCGGCGGAAATTTCCCCGGCGCGTCGCCTGACACGACGATCTTCGAGGGACCCGACACGAACCGCGATGTCATCGTTCGCTACATCGTGGAGCAAGGCACGATCAGCCCGCGTGCTGACGCCAATTGGTCGTTTGCGCCGATGGATGGCACCACGGTCCTGTTCGATACCGGGCCGGCGGCAACGCAGTACGCCGACCAGGTGCCGGGCGTTACCATTGAGCCGGCGGGCGACGGGCCTGATGGCTTTGCGCGGTTCCGCATCACGCTGTAGGGCAAGCCGGCGATAACGGCGGGCTCACCAGGGCTTGATTGGACCGTGCGCGGTGGTCGGCGGATGATGTGGTCATCATCCATCGATCCCCGCACGATCTGAGACGGAGCTCTCCCATGCTGAAACGCCTGACCTTCACTGCGATCCTGCTTGCCGCCCCCCTGTTTGCCCAGGCCAAAGTGTTGCCGCCCAGTGAGACCCGAGCGCCGCAGTGCGCCGAGGGTGAGCGGTTTGACCAGCCCAGCCAGCGGTGTGTGCCGGCCAATCAGGGTCAGGCGCAGTAGTGCCACCTTCCCCCTAATCGAGTGACGCAAAGCTCCCCTCGTGAGGAGCCTTCGCCATTTCTTCGGCCAGCAGGTCGAAAACCAAGCGGATGGGTTTCGACGTCCGAAGCTCCCGGTGGGTAAGCAACCATATCGGCACAGGGATACTTGGCACGTCCTCCAGAACCCGGACCATTGACGGAAATTGGATTGCGATATCACGGCCCATAGCGCAGATACCGAGGCCTAAACGCGCCATTTGCCAGCACGATACGGTGTTGTTGGACAGGGCCATGAAATCATCGACGCCGAGATCAAACCCCATCGTTCGCAGAAATCGAGCAAACCGCTCCGTCGGCTCAAAGCCGATGAAGTCGCTGGCCTGCACGTGTGATGCGTCCTTGGGGTGGCCGTTGCGTGCAATCCAATCGGCCGACGCAAAAAAGTGAGCGACATCGTCGCGCAGCTTCCTGCCGATGAGGTCGGGCTCGGTCGGTTCGACATGGCGGATCGCGATGTCGGCTTCCCGGCGGCGCAGGTCGGAAAGCGTGTTGGACGACACCAGCTCAATACTGATCTGCGGCGCGATCTGCCTTATCTTTGCGACGATCGGCGGTAGCGCGTAGATCGACATACTGTCGCCAGCCGAGATACTGACCCGCCCGACGATCGATTCTGATCGGCCAGAGGCAGTGAGCGCGAGCGCGTCGGCCGCTTCGCCCATCCGTCGCCCGTGCTCGAGCAGGTCGAGACCTGTTTCGGTGAGAATCAGTTGCTTGCCGATGCGTTCGAACAGCGTCAGGCCAAGTCGCTCCTCAAGCGCCGCCACTTGGCGGCTGAGCGTCGGTTGGGTCAGACCGAGCTTGCGTGCGCCCGCCGATAAGGAACCCGTTTCGGCTGCGGCAAGGAAACCGCGCATCTGGTTCCAGTCAAAGCTACTCATACAGATTTGTATATCATGCCTTCAAAATCGGGCAATTCTATAAAAATTTGTTGAGCGCTAGATGCGGTCTTGAAGGAGACATGCGATGACCACACAAACCATCAAGACCCTCGAAACCGCGCGCTTTTCCGCCGCCAACGCCAGCCGAGCACAAAGCCCCACCGTGTCCGATAGCACCGCAAAAGATGCCCGCTTCTGGGACAAGATCGCCGCCAAGTACGCAAAGAGCAAGATCGGCGACCCAGCCGGCTACGAGCGCACGCTCAGCCGCGTTGTCGACCATCTTCAGCCAACCGACCGTGTTCTCGAGGTGGGCTGCGGAACCGGCACAACGGCCCTGAAGCTTGCGCCACACGCCAAGGAAATCGTCGCGACCGACATCTCACCGGCGATGGTTGAGATTGCCCGCGGCAAAGCGCATGAGCAAGGCATAGACACGGTACACTTCGTTGCAGCCACGGCGGACGATGTCCGGTTCTCTGGCGAGCAGTTCGATGCCGTGCTGGCATTCAACCTATTTCATCTGGTCACGGATATTGATGCAGCGCTCGCCGCCATTGCAGCAAGCATCAAGCCAGGCGGTCTCCTGATGTCCAAAACGCCAAGCATTGGCGAGATGAACCCGCTTATCCGTTGGGTGATGATCCCGACCCTGTCGCTCATCGGCAAGGCACCATCGACCGTCCATTGCCTCAAATTCGGCGATATGGAACGTGCCTTTGATGAGGCTGGATTTGACGTCATCCTCGAAGAAAGCCATGCGTCAAAGGGTAAGGATACCCGGCCATTTCTCGTCGCGCGCAAGCGCTAAGGCGGCGCGTGAAGAAAGTCGCGTAAGGCGGCGAGTGTTTCGGTTGGAGCGGTATCGACGAAGAAGTGTCCCCCATCGATGGCTTCGCACTGGACCGGCCCGCTGGCGCGCCGACGCCAAAGCGCACCAACGTCGAACTTTTGGGCAAGCACGCCACGTGCTCCGTAAAGCACCAGCAACGGGCATTGGATGGTCTTCTGTTCGTCCTGCCGGTCGTGATCGAGGTCTGCGAACGCCCCCGAACGATAATCTGCGCAGGTTGCGATGATCATGGCAGGATCACGCCAGGCCGCGCGATAGGCTTCGAGGCTCTCCGGATCGAAATCGGTCAGTTTTGCCTTCCCCCAGCTTTGCAGGCAGTGTTCGAAGAACCCGTCAGGATCCGGCGTGATCAGGCTGCTTGCAAAGCCGGGCGACTGGGCGAGCAGTGGCCAGTGCCAGTAGGCGAGGCTCATCTCCGCGTCCATGTTTGCCCAAACGTCGGTCGTGGGGATGATGTCCAGCAGGCACAGGCTGATCAAACGCTCCGGCGCATCAAGGGCGAGCCGATGGCCAACGCGCGCACCCCTGTCATGGGCCGTTAGATGAAAGCGTTGATGCCCCAGTGCGCTCATCAAGCTGAGCATATCAGCGGCCATGTCGCGGAAGCTGTAGGGTGCGCCGTCCTGGTTTGGTTCGGGTTTGCTCGACGCGCCGTAACCGCGTAGATCAGCCGCTATCACGGTGAAGGACTGGGCTAACGTGCCCGCAAGCTCCGACCACATGGCTCGGGTCTGCGGATAGCCGTGCAATAGAAGGAGCGGCGGTCCGTTGCCACCGGCCACGTAGGCGATATCGACCCCGTCCAGGCAGCTGTGAAAGCCGGTGGTAAAGCCAGGGAAAAGCGGATCAGCGCTCAAGATCGATGGTCAGCTCGGCGCCGCCGAGGCCGTGCTGTGAGTCATGCGCTCGCACCGTGATGGTGGTGATGTCTGCTGGAATTGTGACAGTCACCGATCGCGTGAACGGTTGCTCCTCAACGTGCGGGTGAAGAAGCACTCGCTCGCCCAAGACTGTTCCGTCCGGGGCCAGGACATCGAAACGGTCCGCATAGTGCTCCCAACCGGTATCAGCATGTGCAACCGTTGCGCTTACCCGCCATTGCTCGTCGCCCAACGCTGTGGCTTCAACGGCAATGATATCGGCCTCACCAGCCAGCGCGGCGTCGCCACCCGCTGTGACGGCAGCAATCGCCACGATCACGGTACTTACTGACAGTGTTGTTTTACGGCTGAAGCGCATCGAGCCCGCTTTCAAGATATTCAGCAAGCATCGGCATACCTAACAGGTAGCCGCTGGTCGGACCTTCTGCGCGATCAGCCGCTTGTTCCTTAGCCTCTTCGTACCCGCTCGCATCGAAATCTCCGCGACCAACCCAGGCGATCGCGACAAGGGCAGCGGCCTCATCATCGTTCAAATCATCAATGAGTTCTTCGAGCTCGGTGGCCGTCAGGTCATCGCTCTCTTCTTCGGCTAGCCCATCATGATGGTGTGTGTCGGTCAGACGCTCGGCATCAAATTCCACCGATTCACCGGGCTGGTGCTCGAGATCGGTACCAATGTCGGCTGCAAGTGCTTTTGCCTTGTTAATGAACAGGCGCACCGTTGCCGGGTCGATTGATAGATCAACGCTGAGTGACTTTTGCATCCCGCTCCCCTTCTGCGGTTGAGGCCCGAAGACCTATTGCGCACGTTTTGGGACATCATCCAGCAGACCGAGCCAAGTTTCCAGTCTTTGCCGGTTTTTTCCCAGATCGGAATGGCCCAACTGGGCTGCCGCGTAGAAAGCGATGCTGGCGCTCGCATCGCCATCTGCAACCACCCAGATGTGATTGACATCTGGGAATCGGAGCGTTGGTGAGAAGGTCACCGCGCGGGCATAAAGTCCTTCGGGGTCCTTTTCCGCCCAAGTGACGCTGCTCTGCGCTTCGACCCGGTCGATCACCGTCTGGAACAGCACGGGCGCGGCAACGGCGAAGACCGGTGCCACGCGATCAGGCGGTATCGGTGTCGCCGTTTCAGGTGCCAGCAGCGCATCATTGGGCTTTCCCGTGCGCGCTATGTCGGCAAGCGCAAGCCGGCCAGTATCTGGGTCGCCGGCCAGGGTCCGCCAAACCGTCTGAGGTCCTACGGCGAAAAACGCCACGACCGCCACGACAGGTACGACGATAACCGCAGTTATCCATCCCAACATTGTCACCCCTCCTGCTACGTGGACCAGAGCATAGGTTTTTCGAAGCCTTCTGCTCGATCTGATGATGCGTCCCGCATCTGCTGCGTTCCGTGGTGCAGTATGCAATTTGGCACCCACGGACAGAGAATCAGGATACGGTGACAATCTGTCGACGCTGCGGGCATCGGAGATACTCATGCTCACGCTGTATATTGGAAACAAGAATTACTCGTCCTGGTCTTTTCGCCCCTGGATCGGCATGACCGTCGCGTCCATCCCTTTCGATGAGCGGCTGATCCCCTTCAACAATGAGGGCAAGAACCCCCAATACGCCCAGTTCTCGCCAACGTCTCAGGTGCCAGTGCTCGTGGATGGCGAACTCACCGTTTGGCAGTCTTTGGCAATCCTCGACCATGTTGCGCGCAAACACCCCGATGCTGGGCTTTGGCCGTCCCGGACCAGCTTGCGTAGTCGGGCGATGGCCATGTCGTGTGAGATGTTGGCTTCGTTTCTCGCGTTGCGCGCAGCTTGCCCCATGAATATGAGACGGCCACGCTCCGCGATCACCGTGACGCCCGCAATCCGGACCGATATTGATCGGATCGAACATATGTGGGCCGATGCGTTGGAAGAAAGCGGTGGGCCGTTCCTATGCGGTGGGTTCTCGATTGCGGATGCAATGTATGCTCCCGTCGTCAATCGGTTCGATGTTTACGATCACGACGTCTCGCGCCGTACCGAGCACTACATGCAAACGATCAAAGACCTACCAGCCTGGCGAGAATGGGAAGCTGCGGGCAGCGCCGAACCCTGGGTGGTGGAAGCCGACGAGGCTTGAAACTCAACAAACCTCGTCTTCTGGCGCGACTCGCACCAGCGATCCCGCGCTGTCATCCGTAAGCAGCCAGATCGCACCGTCCGGTCCTTGGCGCACGTCGCGAACACGGCCCATCTGTTCGGCGAACAGGCGTTCTTCGCCTACGATTGCCCCGTTTTGCCGGTCAAGTCGGACAAGCATCTGTGCACGCAGCGCTCCGACCAACATGTCGCCCTGCCAACTTGGAAACAGTGCGCTGTCGTTGACGATTGCCATACCTGACGGCGCAATGGATGGATCCCAGAAATAGATCGGTTGCTCGAGCCCGTCAGCCGCCGTGCCTTCACCGATGGGAGCGCCGGAGTAGTGAACGCCATAGGAGATGGTGGGCCAGCCGTAATTCAGGCCTGCTTGCGGGCGATTAATCTCATCACCACCGCGCGCGCCGTGCTCGACGGTCCAAAGGGTTCCGGTTTCGGCGTCCAGAGCGGCGCCCTGCGGGTTGCGATGACCTGTGGACCAGATCTCGGGCGCGGCTTGTGCGCCATCGGCAAACGGATTGTCGCTGGGGATCGAACCATCCGCATTGATGCGCAAAACCGAACCGGCATGGTCAAACGGATCCTGAGCGCGACGGTCAGTACCGCGATCACCTATCGTAAATGCAAGCGTTTCGTCGGGCAGGATGACGATGCGCGAGCCAAAATGAAAACCCGAATTATCGGGGTCCGACTGCTGAAAAATCACCTCGACGTCGGACAGAGTCGGAGAACCGGTGTCGAGCCCTTGCAGTGTTCCCCGCGCAATCGACGTTCCCGTTGACCCACTTCCTCGCGGCTCAGAAAACGAAAGGTAAATCGTACCGCTTCGCTCGAAGTCTGACGCCAGAACGATGTCTAGGAGCCCGCCTTGCCTGTTATCGACAACGTTCGGGGCGCCCGAGACACCGCTTACCGAACCATCGTCAAGATCGACGAGGAGCAGGCCGCCCGACCGCTCGGTGATCAGCGCTTGGTTGTTCTGTGGAAAGGCCAAACCCCAAGGATGCTCGAAGCCGGTCGTCACGATTGAGGCTTCAAGCGCGCAGCCCTGGCTTTGATCGCGAAAGTCATCTTGCGCCAAGGCGTATGTATGGCCGGTCAGCGCGACGGTGCTCGCGGTGAGAACAAGGGTTGCTATCGGCTTCGCGCGGCTGGGCATCGCGGTTGATCCTCTCGGTCAAGTCAAACGTCAGTTCAGGCGGTGACATTATAGGAGTTAGGGACTGAGCGCTGATGGTAAAGGCTTAACCATGCAAGCATGCCAAACTTGAAAACCACGTGCAGCTTAAGGATTTGAAGGATATCTGCCGTTAGCTGGCCGACAGGCCAATGCCTTCGTCATGGAGCAAGCGATGATCTTCAAATCCTTTTCTGAACAGGACCGGAAGTTGTGGGGCAAGCACATTGTCCAGCTGCAGCATACCTTGCACGAGAACGATCTTTTCTCGGATGAGACGCTGATGGACCTGATCGACCGCTATCCGCGCGACCAGTACAATCTGGTGACCATGGCCAAGCCTGGTGCGCCGAAGTCGTTCTGGCGCGAAGGCGAAAAGGGCAATTCAAGCGGGGAAGACGTGTTCAAGGCCATCGAGAACGGTCAGCTTTGGATCAACATGCGCAACACCCACATTGTCGATGAGCGCTACCAGAAGCTGATCGACACCATCTTTGGCGAGCTTGAAGGCTACATGCCGGACTTCAAGACCTTCAAACACAATCTGGGCATTCTGGTTTCATCGCCGGGGGCGCAGGTCTTCTATCACTGCGATATTCCCGGCCAGTCCCTGTGGCAGGTCCGCGGCAAGAAGAAGGTCTACGTGTACCCAAACACCGCGCCCTTCCTGACCGAGCCGGACATGGAGAAGATCATTCTCGGCGAGACCGAGGAAGAGATCCACTACGAACCCTGGTACGATGAGCACGCTTCTGTCGTCGAGCTTGAGCCGGGGCAGATGCTGCATTGGCCGCTGAACGCGCCGCACCGCGTTGAAAATCTCGGCATGCTGAACGTTTCGATCACGACCGAGCATTACACCAAGGATGTCACCAAGGCTTACGCGATGCGGTACGCCAATGGCATCTTGCGCTCGCGCGTCGGCATGAACCCGGCCGCTTCAATCGATAGCCCGACCGTTTATCCGAAGATGGGGATCGCCGCGGCCTTCAAGTATGGCGGTTTGCAGAAAAAGCGCGCCATCCAACGCATGGTGGATTTTCGCGTATCCAAGGATGCGCCGCAGGGCATGGAAGACATCCCAGCCTACGCGCTGTAAGCGGGCGGTGAACGTCAGATAAGGCGCTCCTCACGGGGCGCCTTTTTTCTTTATCGGATACGTTTGCTCTGGCGGCCAGCGTTTTGGCGAACCGACGCCGCCGCTTTTGACCAGCTGTGCCCGACAAGTGCTAGCATACCGATGAACAGGGCCAATAGCGCAAGCATTGTCACACCAGTCGACTGGGTCGTCATGTGAGCGAGCGCTTCGTTGCCAGCGTGTGCCCGCGCCGGCAGCATAAGTACGATCGCGATGACCGCGACCAAAGCGCCGCTCAGCCCGCGACACACTGCAGAAGCAAATGGGAAGGTCTTTGGCTCGGTACGGGCTGGGTTGCTGACCGCGGCTTCAGGTAACGCGTTGTCGGTCTGGAAGACGCTGAGGCTGGCTTGGCTTTGGGGCATTTGGGCGGACACGGTGGACCTCATGAAAGCGGGTAAACATTCCTGTTGTCACCACAGACCCCAGCGATGTGACCTCAGCTGGGACATGTTCGGGCAACAGCCGGGTTGTTTGATGACCCAAATGTGGCAACCTCGGTGTGTCCGGCGTCACATCGGCGGCGTTTAGGCGGCGGGGAGCGCCATCTTCGTCTTTCCCGTTCGCCTGTCTTTCAGACGCTGTTTGAGTTGCGCGGTGCCTTGAGCAAAGCTACACACCAGTGGTGGTGACACTCCCAAAACGCAAAGGACTTTGACGAAGATGGCTTTCCTTGCCGACGCGCTCTCCCGGATTAAACCATCGGCGACCATCGCGGTCACGAACAAGGCGCGGGAGTTGAAAGCTGCGGGTCGCGATGTGATCGGCTTGGGGGCTGGTGAGCCGGACTTCGACACCCCCGATAACATCAAGGAAGCGGCGATGGCTGCGATCCGCGATGGCAAGACGAAATACACCGCGGTGGATGGAATCCCTGAGCTGAAGGCTGCCATCTCAGCGAAGTTCGCACGTGACAATGAATTGTCCTACGAAACGGGTCAGATCACGGTCGGCACGGGCGGAAAGCAGGTGCTCTACAATGCCCTGATGGCGACGTTGAACCCAGGTGATGAGGTCCTGATCCCAACACCTTACTGGGTGAGCTACCCGGATATGGTTCTGCTGGCGGGCGGAACACCCACCTTTGTCGAGACGACACTCGAATCACAGTTCAAGCTCACCCCTGAGGCGCTTGATGCGGCGATCACCCCGAAGACCAAATGGTTCATCTTCAACTCTCCGTCGAACCCCTCTGGCGCCGCTTATTCACGTGACGAGCTGAAGGCTCTGACCGATGTGCTGATGAAGCATCCGCATGTTTGGGTGATGACCGACGATATGTATGAGCATTTAGTCTACGACGATTTCCAGTTCACGACACCTGCGCAAATAGAACCGGGGCTTTATGAGCGGACGCTCACGGTCAATGGCGTCTCCAAAGCCTATGCCATGACCGGGTGGCGGATCGGGTATGCTGGCGGGCCAGCGCATCTGATCAAGGCGATGGCGAAAATCCAGTCGCAGTCAACCTCTAACCCGTCCTCTATTTCGCAATGGGCGGCGGTTGAGGCACTTGGCGGCACGCAGGACTTCATCGAGCCGAACAACGACCTGTTCAAAGGCCGCCGCGATCTGGTGGTTGGTATGCTTAATCAGGCTAACGGTTTGAGCTGTCCCACGCCAGAAGGCGCCTTCTATGTCTACCCGTCCTGCGGGGGTTTGATCGGCAAGGCAACGCCCTCAGGCAAGGTTCTGGAGAGCGATGAAGACTTCGTCACGGAGCTTCTGGAAAGTGAAGGCGTGGCAGTGGTTCAGGGTTCGGCTTTTGGCCTTGGGCCCAACTTTCGGATTTCATATGCGACCTCGAATGAGGCGCTTGAGGAAGCCTGCACACGCATTCAGCGTTTTTGTGGAAGCGTAGCCTGACATAACGCAGTCTGCTCACGGACCCTCGCACGGGCTTGTGAGTGGACGGTGAGCCCCTGCCTGCCTATCTGTTGCGTATCGCCAACTACTTCAACACAGATACTAACCCAAGGTGCGCTGAGCCATGCTTATCCGATCGCCCAAGAGGTGGCAGCTGCCAGACAAAGCAGCAACCAGTGAAAGCGTCTATCTGTCCCGCCGTAGTCTGATGAAAGGTGCTCTGGCTCTTGGTGCTGTAGGTACCGGCCTGAGTGCTGCGCCGCGCGACGCACAGGCGCTTTTTGGTCTGTTCGACCGTGACGGAGGCAACGATGTGCCCCTGACGGTTGAAGGGGATCCGACGGCTAACCTTTATCCCGCTTTTGCCAATCCTGATTTCGCCAACGCCGACCGGCCGCTTACCAACGAGATGGATGCGGCAACCTACAACAACTTTTACGAGTTTGGTTCTCACAAGGGTATCTGGCGTGCGGCTCAGAACCTGGAGACCCGGCCGTGGACGGTCGTCTTTGACGGCATGGTCGAGGAGGAACGAACGGTCGATATCGATACGCTTATAGGGGCGATGGAGCTTGAGGAGCGGGTGTATCGCCACCGTTGCGTTGAAGCATGGGCCATGACGGTGCCGTGGACGGGTTTCGCAATGCGCGACCTGGTGGCTTATGCCAAGCCGTTATCGTCGGCACGCTATGTGGTCATGGAAACGTTCAACGACCCTGACATGGCCTCCGGGCAACGGCAGAGCTGGTATTCATGGCCTTACACTGAGGGTCTGACCATGGAAGAGGCAACCCACGAACTGGCGTTTATGGTCACCGGTGTCTACGGCAAGCCCATGGCCAAGCAGTATGGTGCACCGCTTCGCCTCGCTGTGCCTTGGAAATATGGATTTAAGAGCGTCAAATCCCTGGTTCGGTTCACCTTTACCGATGAGCGTCCTCTTACGTTCTGGGAGGAGGCCAACGCCAGCGAGTACGGCTTTTGGGCCAATGTGAACCCAGAGGTGCCGCACCCACGCTGGAGCCAGGCGACCGAACGCCTGCTGGGTGGTGAGGAGCGTGTCCCCACACTGTTGTACAACGGATATGCCGAAGAGGTGGCCGAGCTGTACAGCCAAATCGACGATCCTCGTTTGTGGATGTAGCCACTTGTGCATCGCAATAAAAAAGCCGCCGGTTGGTTTGCCAGTCGGCGGTTTTTTTTGTTAGGGACCCGCGGAGCGTGCCGGGGGCCTTCGATAAGGGGTACGCGTTGTGATGCAAAAACGGGGAACCTTGTTATGCGCATACGATACGCAATCCTGCCTCTTGCTGCAGCGCTTGCCCTTGCAGGTTGCGGCGAAGAAGAACAATCCGCCGAAGCCGAGGCGCCAGCGCCCGTAGAAGTTGAGGCGCAGGCCGAAGAGACAGTCCCTGAGACCGAAGAGGTGGCCGATGCGCCACCGACTGAGTTGGCTGCGCCTGAGCCAACCGTGGTCGAGCAGGCCACCGAGACAGCAACGGAACTTGCCACAGACGCCGTCAATCAGGTGGTTAACGAAGGCCAATCCGTCGGTGAAGCGGCCAGTGAGCTGGTCGACAACGCGGCCAACGAAGCGACCGAGTTGCTCACCGAGCAACTACCTGAGGGTACCCAGGAGGCTGTAACCGGATTGGTTGGTGCGCTTACCGGAACGGTAGAGGATGCTGCCGAGGCGACGGAAGATGCTGCAGCAGCAGCAGCCGATAGGGCAGCGGAAGCTACCGATGCCGTCGAAACCGCAGCATCTGACGCGGTTGACGCCATCCAGGACGCGGTGACGCCGGAGGTTGATTGGCAAAGCACGTTTAGCCCTGAGGTGCCGTTCGTCAACACCACCGATGCGGCGGTTCAAGCTTTCGCGGAAGCGGGCGGTGAAGGCGCAGCCTTGTCCGAGATCGCGCCCAATGAGGGCGGCCGGATCCAGGCGTGCAACGCAACACTGGACTGGTGCCAGATCCAATTGAGCGATGGTTCGCTTGGTTGGGTACCGATGGCCAGCTTTGGCGGCGTAGCCAACTGACGCCGATGCACGACACAGGTATGCGCGGTCCGTTGGGTCGGCGCATGCCTGTTTCTCGTTTGCCGTGTGCCTTGGATGATCAGCTGTTGAGCGGTCGGTTCTATGGGCCTAGCGTGCGCGCTGAACTCACTTGAACGCCGCACGGATGCCTGATGGCCATTGACGCCGCTTTTGCTCTCGTACTCGCCACGATCATCATGGTCCTGATCCCAGGGCCCAACCTGGCTCTGTTCGTCGCGAACACGCTTCGCCACGGCTGGACGGTCGGCGCAATAACCGTTGCAGGCACCGCCACTGGCATCATGCTTCAGCTGGCTTTGGTCGTTCTGGGTCTCACCGCGCTTTTGGCCGTGGCCGCATCGGCGCTGGTCTGGGTAAAGTGGGTGGGGGTTGGTTACCTGATTTGGTTAGGGATCAGTACCTGGCGGAGCGATACCCCTGACATGGCGGCATCAAACCCCGCGCCACGGCGGGTGTCGGGAGCCTTTCTTCAAGGTCTGGGCCTTTCGCTCCTCAATCCCAAGACGCTGTTTTTTAACGCGGCTTTCGTGCCGCAGTTCATAGCGCCTGAAGCCGGTTTTGCAGGTTTCGCTGTACCGATTGCACTCTATCTGACCGTTATCGTCATCGGTGATCTTTTATGGGTCACAGCAGCCCAGCGTGCCGCACCGGCGCTTCAGCGGTTTGGTGCCCTTCGGCAGAAGCTGACAGGTGGTCTGTTCATGGCCGCCGGCATTGGGCTGGCACTGGCGCGCGTCGAGCGCTGAAGCCTCCAACAAGGATCCTATCATGACCATTCGCGCCGATCTTGCCTCTGCAATTGGCAACACCCCACTGATCAAACTTCGCGCGGCTTCCGACGCAACTGGCTGCACCATTCTTGGCAAAGCCGAATTTCTCAATCCCGGTCAATCGGTGAAGGATCGCGCCGCTCTTTTCATCATCCGTGATGCGGTGGAAAGCGGTGCGCTGCGTCCTGGCGGCACAATCGTTGAAGGTACGGCTGGCAACACGGGCATTGGGCTGGCGCTTGTTGGTGCGTCGATGGGCTTCAAGAGTGTGATTGTGATCCCTGAAACGCAAAGCCAGGAAAAAAAGGACATGTTGCGCCTCGCTGGTGCGCAGCTCGTTGAGGTTCCGGCGGTTCCCTATAAAAACCCCAACAATTATGTCCGTTACTCGCAGCGACTGGCCGAAGAGTTGGCGCACAGCGAACCCAATGGAGCTGTTTGGGCCAATCAGTTCGACAACATCGCCAACCGGCGGGCGCATATCGAAGGGACGGGTCCGGAGATTTGGGCCCAGACCGACGGTAAGGTCGATGGTTTTATCTGCGCGGTCGGAACCGGCGGCACGATGGCTGGCGTCGGGATGGCTCTTCAACCCAAGGGGGTCGGAATCGGTCTGGCTGACCCGCACGGCTCGGCGATCCACTCGTTCTATAAGACCGGCGACTTCAAGGCCGAAGGTGGTTCGATCACCGAAGGGATCGGGCAGGGCCGCGAAACGCAGAATTTGAAAGGATTTAAGCCCGACTACAGCTACTCGATCCCCGACAGTGAAGCGCTTCCGATCGTGTTCGATCTGCTCGCCCAAGAAGGTCTCTGTCTGGGCGGTTCATCAGGGATCAATATCGCCGGCGCGATGCGCCTCGCGCGCGACCTCGGACCGGGCAAAACGATCGTGACGATCCTGTGCGACTACGGAACACGTTACCAGTCGAAGCTCTTCAATCCGGCTTTTCTCCGCGAGAAGAACCTGCCCGTCCCGTCATGGCTAAAAGAGGACGCGTCACAGGCTCTGCCGGACATCTCGGTGGCAAGCTAACCCCCCGACAAAAAAACGCCGGGCGATCTGGTTCAAAAACCGATCAGGCCCGGCGTTGCAGTTGCAGGCATCGACGTTCGAGGGCGAACGGACGCCTTGAGGGGAACAGCGATCTGCACAGGGAGGGAGTGCGTTCGATCGTGTCAACAAACAAGGTAGATTAGAATGATTTTATCACAAGCAACGTACTGGCATGTCAGTCATGCATTGAATGCATAGCTTAACGTGAACAAATCAAGCCGCCTGCATAGCTTGTTGATTTTCTGGGCAATTATTCTGCGTGTTGCCGTTTTATGCACATGCACCTGATGCACGCGCGCATCCATAGGGGTGTGCGATGTTGCGCAAATGCAACGTCAGTATTGCCAGCGGCGCGCGTTCGTCAGCAGAAAATCGCGAAAAACCATCACCCGCGCCGAGTTCCGCATCTCTTCGGGATAGACGAAATAGGTGTCGAAATGGGGTAAGCTTTCCCCATCGAGGCCTATCTGCACGAGGCCCTTGTCGTCTTCGACGATGTAATCGGGCAGCATCGCCAATCCCACTCCGCGAAGGCATGCCTTGCGAAGACCGTAGACGTTGGTGATGCGGACCTGCGCGCGCCTTGCTTCGTCTTCGGGCCGACCAGCGGTCTCAAGGTAGTTCATGTTGCGCAGGTAGGGCGGTGCCGGATAGCCGTAGCTGAGGATCACATGATCATCGAGGTCAGCGACGGATTTCGGCTGACCGTAGCGTTTGATGTAGTCCGGCGCTGCATAGACATGGAAGTGTACTGTGAACAGTCGCCGTTGCACGAGATCCGGCTGAACCGGCTTCCGCAGGCGGATGGCGACATCGGCTTCGCGCATCGACAGGTCCAACTCGTCGTCGTTCAAGATCAATTCGAGCTGAATGCCGGGATACAGTTCGCGAAAGTCTTGCAGGCGCGCCGTCAGCCAGGTCGAGCCCAAACCAACCGTGGTGGTTACCCTCAAGATACCAGTCGGCTGGTTTTTCGAATCCGATAAGCGGGTACGGACGGAATCGAGCTTTTGCAGCACCTCGTGGGCCGTTCGGTACAAAAGCTCTCCCTGTTCGGTAAGCACCAGTCCGCGCGCATGCCGGTGAAACAGCTTCACGTTAAGATCGGCCTCAAGCGCTGACACCTGCCGGCTGACCGCAGACTGGCTCATGTTGAGGCCGTCTCCAGCATGTGTAAACGAGCCAGCTTCCGCCGCCGCATGGAAGATGCGCAGCTTGTCCCAGTCCATGACGGCTGCCGTGTCGTCATGGACAATCATGCGGCCGGTGTTCGGCATCAGCGTTCCTTAGCCTTGAGGGGTGGCTTCACACGTTGCGCAGCGACGACGCATTACTCCGCAGCTTGAGTGATAGGCAGGGCTGCGTCGTCAACTTCGGCTGCTGCGAGAAACTTCTCCGCTTCCAAGGCGGCCATACATCCGAGACCGGCAGCCGTGACGGCCTGGCGGTAGATGTCGTCGGTGACATCGCCCGCGGCGAAGATGCCGGGGACATCGGTCGCTGTCGAGTCGGGGGCCGTCCATAGATAGCCATTGTCTTTCTGTTTGACCTTACCTTCGAACAGGCTGACCGCTGGAGCATGGCCAATCGCAACGAACGCGCCATCCGTTGGATGGTTCATCTCGTCCCCGGTGATGCTGTTTTTAAGGCGTAGATGGGTGATGCGTGGCGGAAACCCCGTTTCGCCGCAGAATTCCTCGACTGTGTGGTTCCAGATCACCTTGATCTTGGGATGCTTGAGCAAGCGGTCCTGTAGGATTTTCTCGGCCCGCAACTCATCTCGACGATGGATGAGGGTCACCTCGCTGCACAGGTTGGCCAGGTAAAGCGCCTCTTCCACAGCGGTGTTGCCGCCGCCGATCACGGCAGCCCGTTTGCCTTTGTAGAAGAAGCCGTCACACGTCGCGCAGGCGGAGACGCCGCCACCCATGAAGGTTTGCTCCGAGGGCAGGCCGAGCCACTTTGCCTGTGCACCGGTCGCGATGATGATGCTGTCGGCTATGTAGGTCGCCCCCGAATCGGACGTGCAAACAAATGGTCGCTGATCGGTCGCGACATCGGTGATGATGTCCTGCACAAAGTGGGTGCCAACATGCTCCGCTTGCGCCTTCATCTGCTCCATGAGCCACGGCCCCTGAATGACGTCGGCAAAGCCGGGGTAGTTTTCGACATCGGTGGTGATGGTCAGCTGGCCGCCCGTTTGAAGGCCGGAAACCAACACCGGTTCCAGCATGGCACGCGCGGCATAGATTGCGGCGGTATAGCCCGCCGGTCCCGACCCGATGATCAGGACCTTGGTACGGATAGGGTCAGACATGGTCGCTCCGAAAGCGTGAATGAGATTGCAACATATGTATGCGCTTAGGCCGTCAAGTTCCATGCCGCTTGGGCGGCAGCAGGGTTTTCCGATAAGCGATCCCCAAGAAAGCTCTCGAAGTAAGCTCTCCAAGCAAGCTCTAACAAAGTTCACCTAATGCTTCACGTATCCTGGCGGCGATCATCGGGGTCGCGTCGATAGGCTCCTGCCGGTGTTCCGGATCGAGTGGAACTGGAGCACAGATGGCGCCTCGACACTCCAACCTGTCGAGGAACTGAACGAATTTTTTGGGTAGGCCTTTTGGTCGAAAAACCATGGTCTGGCGCCCTGCGCACAGCGCTTCGGACACCATGTTGTGGCTGTCTCCCGTGACAAAGAATCCGTCGCAAGCCCCTAACATGCCTGCGAGAGGGTTCTCGTCCTTGCCATCCCAAACCCAGCCTTGAGGATGCGCCGCTTTAATTGCGTCCAGAAGGGCTGCAGGCGTCCGGCGCGATGCGGTAACGATGGGTGTGGCACCGCTCGAGACGGCCTTGCGAAGGGCAGCTTCCAACGCGTCGCATGTCGATCGGTCATATCGGACCCGACCGCTGGGGCCGCCGAGAAGCACCGCCAGCCATGGGCGTTCTGTCTTCTTGCCGAGACGTGCTTGCAGCTTTTTTGGCGCTTCGGCCCGGACGGTGGTTGAAAACCTGTGCGGTCCCGTCGGTGTCACGATAACGTTTCCCCCGCGCAACCGGTCGTGTGCGGGAACCCATATCAGATCGGCAGTTTTCAAGCCGGTTCTGGGATCTTTCAAGAAAACAGTCAGCGTCGAGGCGCCCCATAGCTCCTGCAGATAGCGAAGGTAGGGGACCGTGCGCCGCCCCGAAGCAACGACCAGCGACGGCGGGGAACGCACGCTGATAAGGGCGCTATCGAAAGAGCTGTCATGGCCTTTAACCCCAACAGTGCGGTTCACCAGAGAAGGACTGATGACAATTTCTGTTGCTCGCATCTCGAGCCGCTCAACAAGCCCAATGCACTGAGCTCGATCGCCAGCCTTGCCGTCGGTCAGAACAAGCGCCTGCCCAAGATCCGCGCCGGATGCCTGTTTTTCCATCATGGCTTTGCTTGTCTGTGACACTTGAAACTGTCAATCAAAGATGACGCAAGATTGTTGCGTCCGCGCGTTACAGAACCGTCGCATCCCAGCGGCACCATGAGGCGGTGATGAAAGCTCTTCTTGATACAATCGATTGGCGTATTCTGTCTGAATTGCAGGATGAGGGCAGGGTGACGAATGTCGAACTCGCGCGCAGGGTGGGCATCTCGGCGCCGCCTTGCCTGCGCCGGGTCCGCGCGCTTGAAGAGGCGGGCTTGATCCGCGGGTACAGGGCGCTGCTCGACGAGAAAGCGCTGGGCTTCGATATCGTAGCTTTTGCGATGGTGGGTCTGACGAACCAGTCGGAAGCCGACCTCATAGCCTTTGAGCAGCAGGTGATCGCCTGGCCAGTGGTGCGCGACTGTTACGCGATATCAGGTGAGGTTGACTTCATCCTCAAATGTACGGCGCGCGATTTTTCAGCTTTTCAGAGTTTTATCATCGACGAACTGACGACAACGGAGAACATCGCGTCCGTGAAAACCGCCCTGACTCTGCGGCGCGTCAAAGACGCGGGTGTCGCGCCACTTGATGTGGAGCATTAGCAGGGCGCGTTCGGTTTGCGCGATGCGTTAGATGTGCTGATCGATCAGAATTGGGTTGCCGTCGGGGTCGGTGATAAGCACGCTCGCTGGACCGGTTGATCCGTCTTCAACTTCTGAATCAAGCGCAATACCCTGCGCCTTCAGATGTGCTTGAACGTCTCGAATATCTGTAAAGGATTCCAATGGCTTGGCGCTTTGATCCCAGCCTGGATTAAACGTCAGCATGGGCTTTTCAAACATACCTTTGAACAGCCCAATAATGGTGTCACCGCTCTTGAGGATGATCCATCCCTGATCCGAATAATCGCCCATAGTCTCGAAGCCGAGCGCTTCATAGAACGCCTTTGACTTGGCGAGGTCCTGGACCGGCAAGCTAATCGAAAAAGCGCCGAGATGCATAGTGAAGCCTCCGGTTTTGGTTCGGCAGTTTAGCGCGACCGGAGTTTTGCGCGCGTCCGCATTGACCCGTGCTTTCCAATCATTTAACCGTAAAGTAAATTAACTGATAGGTTAAATGATGGACTCTCGGCAGATCGATCTCACCTTCATGGCGCTGTCTGACCCCACCCGGCGTGCGATCCTCGCGCGCTTGGCTGAGGGCGAAGCATCAGCTGGCGAGCTTGCCGCGCCTTTCTCCATGAGCCAACCGGCGGTGACCAAGCACCTCAAAGTGCTCGAACGGGCCAAACTCATCACCGTGTCGGTCGATGGAAAGCGCCGCCCGCGCCGCTTGAACCCTGTACCCCTTGGCGAGGTGCAGGCCGTTATTCAGCACTATCAGGAGATTTGGGATGCCAACTTTGAGCGGCTCGATGCCGTGTTGACCGAACTGCAAGTACAAGAAATCCAGGGAGACTAGGCATGGCCAAGTCGAGTGTTGTCACGGTGCTCAGCGACCGCGAAGTGCAGGTTGAGAGACGCTTTGAGGCCCCCCGCACCCTTGTGTGGAGGGCGTTTACCGAGCCAGCGCTGATCCAGAAATGGATGCTGGGACCGCCGGGATTCTCCATGCCGATTTGCGAAATGGATGTCCGCACGGGCGGCGCGTACCGCTGGGGTTGGAGCGATGGAAAGACGTCTGGAACGTTTGGCTTCCACGGTACTTACTCGTCGGTCGTCCCCATGGAGAGCTTTGCTCACAACGAGATCTACGACCCGCCTCAGGGCTCTGGGACCGGCGCAATGGCGAACGAGATGCTCGTCACCATTCGGTTTGAAGACCTCGAGGACGGTGGCACCATAGTCACAACATCGATGGTGTTTGAGAACAAGGAAGCGCGCGACGGTGCTCTTTCAACCGGCATGACCGACGGAATGGAGATGAGCTACGCGCAGCTTGACGCTCAAGCACAGAGCTTTGCCGGTGCTCAGTAGCCTATGTCTATGATTTCCAATTCGCGCTTGCCGCCTGGGGCCGCCACTTCCACGAAGTCGCCAACCTTCTTGTTGATCAGCGCACGCGCGATGGGCGAGGAAAGCGAAACCTTGTTCTGCTTGATGTCCGCCTCGACGTCACCGACGATGATATAGGTTTTCTCTTCCTCGGTCTCGTCGTCGACGACGCGAACCTTGGCACCGAACTTGATGGTATCGCCGGATATCTTGGCTGGGTCGATCACGTCAGCCCGCGCGATGAAACTCTCAAGTTCATTGATGCGGCCCTCATTGAGGCTCTGCTGTTCCTTTGCGGCGTGGTATTCGGCGTTCTCGGACAGGTCACCATGCGCGCGCGCTTCTGAAATCGCCTCGATGATTTTCGGGCGATCCTCGCTTTGCCGCTTCTTGAGCTCAACCTGAAGGGCTTCGTAGCCCTGCTTGGTCATAGGTACCTTTTCCATGGTCCCTCCTCATGCGCTTGAACCCCGAACAGTGGTCCGGGGCGGTCTTCCGATCGGCTTCCAATGGTTTGGGGGAGCGGCCGGTTACGCCAAGCCAGACATATACGCTTGTAAGGGTTTTACCGCAATATCGCGCGAGAGCATGGCGTCGATCGCCTGTACTGCGGCGGCTGCCCCGGCGAGGGTGGTGTAGTAAGGAACCTTGTTCATGAGGGCTGCTTGACGCAACGAACGCGAATCTTCGAGTGCCTTTGCGCCTTCGGTGGTGTTGAACACCAATTGCACGTCGCCATTCTTGATCGCGTCGACAACGTGCGGTCTGCCTTCAAGCACTTTGTTGACCCGTTCGGCTTTGACGCCGGTTTCACTCAGGAAGCGCTGCGTGCCGGATGTTGCAAGGATGCCGAAGCCTAACTCTGAAAGAAGCTTGATCGATGGCAAAGCCGCCTGCTTGTCGCTGTCGCGCAGCGAGACGAACACCGTCCCCAGGAGGGGAACTTTGGAACCCGCTCCAAGCTGAGACTTCGCGAACGCGTAGCCGAAGCTCTCATCAATGCCCATGACCTCGCCAGTTGAGCGCATTTCCGGGCCGAGGATCGTGTCGACGCCTGGGAAACGCGCAAACGGGAACACCGCTTCTTTCACTGCAATATGGGGCAGGTCGCGCGATTGCGGCGTTCGCCCGTAGGCTTCGATGGCGCGCGTCAGTTTTTCCCCTGCCATCACGCGTGATGCGATTTTCGCGATTGGCGCACCAACGGTCTTGGCGACAAACGGTACGGTTCGCGAAGCGCGTGGGTTCACCTCAAGGATGTAGACCGTGTCGCCCTGAATGGCGTACTGCACGTTCATCAGCCCGCCGACATCAAGCGCCAAAGCAAGCTTGCGTGTCTGTTTCTCAAGCTCATCAATGATCGTTGCGGGCAAGGTGTGCGGTGGTAGGGCGCAGGCGCTGTCGCCGGAATGGATGCCGGCCTCTTCGATATGCTCCATAATGCCGCAGACGTGCACGTCCGTACCGTCGCACAGCGCATCGACGTCAACCTCAATCGCCCCTGCAAGGTAGCGGTCGAACAGCAGCGGGTTCTTGGACAGAACCGTGTTGATCTGGCCGGTCTTATCGTTTGGATACCGGGCCTTTACGTCGGCGGGCACGAGTGATGGCACCGTTCCAAGCAGATATTCATCAAAGGCTGCTTCGTCATGAATAATGGCCATCGCACGTCCGCCCAAGACGTAGGAGGGGCGCACGACGAGGGGAAAGCCCAAGTCCGAGGCGACCAGCCGGGATTGCTCGACTGAGTAGGCGATGCCATTTTCGGGCTGACGCAGCCCCTGTTTTTCGATGAGCCGCTTGAACCGGTCGCGATCCTCGGCGAGGTCAATGGCGTCCGGTGAGGTTCCCAGGATCGGGATGCCGGCTTCCTGAAGGCCCGCAGCAAGTTTAAGAGGGGTCTGACCGCCAAACTGCACGATTACGCCGTGCAGCGTGCCGTTCTGTTTCTCAAGCTCAAGGATTTCGAGGACATCTTCAACCGTCAGCGGTTCGAAATACAGCCGATCCGACGTGTCGTAGTCGGTCGATACGGTCTCGGGATTACAGTTGACCATGATCGACTCGAAGCCTGCGTCCCGCAGTGCGAACGACGCGTGGCAGCAGCAATAGTCGAACTCGATGCCTTGGCCGATGCGGTTGGGTCCGCCGCCCAGGATGACGACCTTTTTGCGGTCTGACGGCGCGGCCTCATTGTCAGGCACGTCGCCGAACGGCTGCTCGTAGGTCGAGTACATATAGGCCGTGGGAGAGGCGAACTCCGCTGCGCACGTGTCGATGCGCTTGAAGACGGGTCGCACGCCAAGCGACAGACGATGATCCTTAGCCTGAGCCTCAGAAAGTCCAGCAAGTGCGCCGAGCCGAGCGTCGGAAAATCCATTTGCCTTCAGTTCGCGCATCCAGCCTTCGCTGTCGGGCAGACCATGCGCCCGAACACGCGCCTCAAGATCGATGATCTGGCGCATCTGTGCGAGGAACCATGGGTCAATTTTGCAGCCTTGGTGAATTTGCTCATCGGTTGCGCCATGGCGCATAGCTTGCGCAACCATAAGCAGCCGGTCCGGTGTGGGCGTCGAAATCGCCGCACGGATCGCGTTCTTGTCGTCGCCCTTTCCGATGCCGTCGATCTCGATCTCATCAAGACCGGAAAGCCCCGTCTCAAGCCCGCGCAAGGCCTTCTGGAGGCTCTCGGTGAAGGTCCGTCCGATGGCCATGACCTCGCCGACCGATTTCATTGAGGTGGTGAGAACGGGGCTGGCGTCAGGAAATTTCTCAAAGGTGAAGCGCGGTATCTTGGTGACCACATAATCGATCGTCGGCTCAAAGGCCGCGGGCGTTGCGCCGCCGGTGATGTCGTTGTCCAATTCGTCAAGGGTGTAGCCGACCGCCAGCCGCGCGGCGACCTTGGCAATAGGGAAGCCTGTCGCCTTGGAGGCCAACGCAGAGGATCGCGACACGCGCGGGTTCATCTCGATCACCACCATGCGCCCGTCGACCGGGTTGATCGCGAATTGCACGTTCGAGCCGCCGGTTTCGACGCCAATTTCGCGCAAAACCGCGATCGAAGCGTCGCGCATGATCTGATATTCTTTGTCGGTCAGCGTCAGGGCAGGGGCGACGGTTATCGAGTCGCCGGTGTGGACGCCCATGGGATCAACGTTTTCGATCGAGCAGATGATGATGCAGTTGTCCGCCTTGTCGCGCACAACCTCCATCTCGAACTCTTTCCAGCCGAGGACCGATTCTTCGATTAGCACCTCGTTGGTAGGGGACGCGTCGATACCGCCCTCCACGATCTGCAAGAATTCTTCGCGATTGTAGGCGATCCCGCCGCCCGTCCCGCCAAGCGTGAACGATGGGCGGATAACGGCCGGCAACCCGACCATATCGAGCAGGTTGAGTGCCTTTGCCAAGCCTTCGGGGGAAAGTTCTTTGATCGGATTGCCCGCGCGGTCGACCACAGGATTTCCAGCCGAGTCGAGCTTCGTGCGCAAACTGCCTTTAAGCGTTTCGCCGCGCGGCGTTTGCAGCCCGATCTTCATCATCGCTTCACGGAAAAGCTCGCGATCTTCGGCCTTGTCGATGGCCTCCGCTGTCGCGCCGATCATCTCGACGCCGAATTCGTCTAGGACGCCCATCTTCCTCAGCGACAGAGCGCAGTTCAGCGCCGTCTGGCCACCCATCGTGGGCAAGATTGCATCAGGGCGTTCTGCAGCAATGATCTTGGCCACGATTTCCGGCGTTATCGGTTCGATGTAGGTCGCGTCCGCGAGATCCGGATCGGTCATGATCGTTGCGGGGTTTGAATTGACCAGGACGACCCGGTACCCCTCCGCCTTGAGCGCCTTACAGGCCTGTGTACCGGAGTAATCGAACTCGCAAGCCTGGCCGATGATGATGGGTCCAGCGCCAACGATGAGGATCGAGTTGATATCGGTGCGTTTGGGCATGGCTAAGGCTCGATCGGCGGACAGACGTTGAGGCGTTCGGTGCCCTTGCGCTCACCGCATTACGATGCAGCGAGCCGCGATCAGGTCCCGAGACGCAGAGGGATCGCTGGCTCTATAGTGATCATGGGAAGCATTGGCAAACGGGCCCGGAAACGACATCCGGTGCTTGATCGGGCTCGGTGCTAGCCGATGTCTTTTTCAGCGTGGATCGTTTCGACGACACTGAGATCAGGTGGTCCTTCAGTGGTTCGAACAAGGCGAGGGCCGAGATCGACGTGGCCGGTCACCCTCTCGCCATCGAAATCGCCGATTCCACGCTCCAGCGCATAGCAGGCGAGGCGGATAGACTTGGGAATGGCCACGTCGTTGCCGGAGCGTTTGCCGGTCTCGTAATACTGGATCATCCGTTTTTTGAGCCCAAGCAGTTCGGCGGCATCCTTCTGCTTGAGGCCGAGGCGTTTGCGCCAGTCTCGAAACGCCTCACCGGACATAACGCTTTCGACCGACGCGTGTCCCCTCTTTCCTGCTCGATCACCCATCAGAACTCAACCAACTCTCAGTAAGCGCACAATTTGCCTTCCTTAGACGCAAAATGTGCATTTTTTGCTTGCCAAAGGCGCACAATTTGCCTTATCCCAAATGAAAGGTGCACAAAGTGCGCCGGTCACGGTGTGGAATTCGATCATGTGTATCATCGCATGGTTGCAGGGTCCGCACCAGAAAGGAAGTCCCATGTTGACGGATATGATCGTCCATCGCTCAGCTGTTGGTACGCGCCGTCCCGACCTGCATCGCCACGCAACCTTTTCGTGTTCGTGGCACGCTTTCATGCGGTATGTGGGTATCGATTGGTAAGCGCCTAGCGCCTCCTGGTTGAGCAAAAAGCGCCGCTCTGAACATGAAGTTCAGGCGGCGTTTTTGCGTTTCCAACACTCGTATCGCTTGAGTTCGTTCGCCGCGGTTGGCACTGTCACGCCAGACTGTCTGATTTCTGGGGGTGTTGTGTATGCGTTGGCGCAATATGAGGCGAAGCACGAAGGTGCGCGATCTTCGCCGGGCGGGCCGAAGCTCTTCACGGGTTGGCGGTGCACGCATGCGTATTCCATCCGGCAGACGGGTGCGGATTCCCTCAGGGCGTTCAGGGGGCGGGGGGTTAGGCCTGGGCGGTCTTGTGGTTGTGGTGCTGATTGCTTGGGTACTCGGTATCAACCCGCTTTCACTGATAAGTGGCGGCGACGTTGGTGGTACGGTCGGGCAATTTCAGGCCCCATCGCAACAGCGCGCCGAACCTTTCATTCCTTCGGCGGGCGATGAACTTGCCGAAATGTCAGCGCGTGTTTTGGGCGATACTGAAGATCTTTGGGCCCGTGAGTTTGAAGCGCGCGGTATGCGTTATGATCCGCCAACGCTCACCTTGTTTACAGGGCAAGTGCACTCGGCCTGCGGATTTTCGAGCTCTGCGAGCGGCCCATTTTATTGCCCACCTGATCAGGGCGTGTTTCTCGACCTGTCCTTTTTCGATGAGCTTGGCCGTCGTTTTGGGGCGCCTGGAGACTTCGCACAGGCCTATGTTATTGCCCATGAGGTCGGGCACCATGTGCAAAATCAGCTCGGTATCCTCGACCAATACAATGAAGCGCGAGCCCGCATGAATGAGCGGGATGCGAACGCATTGTTGGTGCGCGTTGAACTGCAAGCGGACTGCCTCGCTGGCGTTTGGGGACATAGCGCAGCCCAGCGCGGCCTGCTGGAACGCGGTGATCTTGATGAGGCGTTGAATGCAGCCAATCAGGTTGGCGATGACACGATCCAGCAGCGCACGCAGGGCTACGTCGTTCCAGAGACGTTCTCGCATGGTACCGCGGAGCAGCGCCGGCGATGGTTCAGCGCAGGCTTCGAAAGTGGGCGAATGGAAGAGTGTGACACCTTCAACACCAACACTTTGTAGCTTATCGCCGTACCAGCCGTTTGACAGAACTCAGCATGCAGCCTTCGCCTATGGGGCGAAATCCTGCTCGCCTTGGTGTGCGTCCATGTGCGTTGCCGTCATGTCCTCTTCGGCCCAAATCCAGATGCCAAAAAGGCATCGCTGATCGCCGCAATCGTCCGCGATGGGCACAATCGTGCGCGCATAGCGCGCGGCTGGAGCGTTGCGGGCGAGGTTCATGCACCGCCAATGGTGCGGCGTTTGTTCTGACGCGCACTGCTCGTAGATCGCTTCAATCCGATGCAAATGCGCCGGATGCAAAATTTCGTCCAGCGGCTGATGAGGTTGGTTGTGTATGCCGCCGAACGTTCTGTGGTGCACGCCGAGCTCGATGACTTTAAAGCCCGGTTTGCTGCGTGAGCAGCTTCTTTCGACGCGCCCGATGATGCCGAAGCCAAGATGGCCCGTATCAACGCCCAGGCTTGCAAGCTGATCAATAGCTGGCAGCTTTGTTGGTGAGCATTTGGCGAGCTGCTCCCAGCTTTCCATCAGTTTTATGAGGGCTGTGAGATCATACTGATGGTTCAGCGGCTTCACTCCTACAGGCCTTCGTTACCGTAGCGCCCAAACCGATGGTGCACCGCCTGTGATGCATCGTCATATTGGTATTGCAAAAACCCATACACGCCGACTTTTGTCGCTATGTGTCCCTTGGTGACAGATTTGTTTCCCCGTCCGCCAAACACTGCGCTTCCGGCGGGCCCCGGGAGCTTCATCCCGCGTATCCCATCATGCTTTTGTCGTTGCTCATGATCCGCTAATGTACCGCATGGCGTCTGAGCAACCATCGGAAGGCATTCCAAGCAGCGGCGATGCCGATCGCTTTGTCATCCATGTGCGTGCGCTGATTGCCATCCGTGATTACTTGATTGAGCGGGGGCATGATCAGTCTCAGATCAGGAAGGTTTTAGCGCAGTACGGACTTGAGTCCGCCGATGTGCAAGCCTTTCATGGCTTCATCAGTATTCAGCGCTTTGCCTTGCTGCTTCGGGGTCTCAGCGTGGTGAGCGGTGACCCGACCTTGGGGCTGAAACTGGGTGATCGAACCGATGCCAGCTCCCTAGGCGTATTGGGCCAAGCCTTCCAAACCGCGCCCAACCTTGAAAATGCGCTGGAATTGCTCGCCACGCATATGAGGCTCTACGCGGATGTCTCGTTCTCTGGGCTATCGGTTTCGGACAGTCGGGTGGAGTTCACCTGGTCGTATTCACCGCTGATCCGTATGCGCGATGAGCTGACGGATCGCGCGGCGCGGCTTTTTGTCCGAAGCATCCGCAGGCGCTTTTCACCGGATTGGTGGCCGGTGGAAGTTCATCTTCAACGCCGAACGCCGGCTGATGTCACGCCGTACCGACAGTTCCTCGCTCCGGTCGTCCATTTTGATACGCCCGCAAACATGGTCGTGTTGCGGGCCTCCGACCTCTCCCGGCCAAATCTAAACGCTGACGCATTTGCCCATGAGGCTGCCATGGAATTGGTTCGGCGCGTCAGCGCCGAGCGGCGTGTTCCGGACGATCTTCGCATTCGCGTGAGCGAAGACATTGTCGCGCACATGGCCGACAGCGGAAACTCGGTGTCCGAAACCGCAAGGAGAATGGGAATGAGCACCCGTGTCCTTCAGCGCAAGTTGGACGCCCTGGGCACCAGCTACCACGATCTGTGTGATCGGTTACGCAAAGATAGTGCGATCGAACTTCTACGGGGCAGTGACCTTCCTCTTGCCGAAGTGGCCTTCCGGTTGGGTTTCTCCAACCAGGCCAACCTGTCTCGTGCGGTCAAGCGATGGTTGGGGCAGTCGCCGTCGAGTGTGAGAACCCGCTCGGATGACGGTTAGCGTCCCTCGTGTCGCTAGGTGATCGGCAGACTGGACGGAGGCGCTGGGGCGGCAAGAAGCAAGTCCACCAAGCCGACCCGGAGTGGGTAGTTAGACGATTGTCTATTGGACTCACCGCTCGCCGCCCTATTTCGTGGTGCGGAATGTTTATCAAGATAAGTAATTGACGCTGAGAGAATAGTTCATGCGCAAGATGGTCCTTATACCGCGATCATCGAGCCGGCCTGCGTGCGGCTCCGAATGTGCATGCAGGCAAGCTCACGCAAACACTTATACGCTGGTCGCAGATTTGTGGCCGGTGAGCGTTTATTTTGGGAGAATTCCTAATGAGCTTTATCGGACGCCCAACTTCGCTGGGCGCTAATTTTGCCCCACCCGGTGTCGGAAGCGCTTCCGGTGCCTTGGTGGCAGACAATGAAGACCTCATTTCCTCTGCGGCGCGCTCCGACGAGTTGTCGATATCGCAAATGGCCGATGAGTTTGGTGTCACAATGCGGACGCTTCGGTTTTACGAAGAGAAGGGCCTTCTGACACCGCGTCGTGTTGGAAACCGCCGCTTTTACGGTTCGCAGTCTAGAGAGCGTCTGAGCCTTGTTTTGAAAGGCAAGTCGATGGGTATGGGCCTGGATGACGTCTCAGCCCTGGTGAGTGCGCTCGAGAGTGACGGCGACGACAGTCAGCGTGCCGCGCAAGTCCAGCGTATTTGCGCTGAGCAGTTGCGCCATCTTCAAGAACTCAAAGCGACAATCGAAGCCCAGATCGAGCAGACCGAACGCGTGATGGACGGACTAAGCACCGTTTGACCGTTGTTACGGCTTCTCGGCACGCATAAGATCGATGAAGCGATCGAACAGATAGTGGCTATCGCGCGGTCCGGGTGACGCCTCAGGATGATGCTGAACCGAAAAAATGGGCAACGTCCTATGGCGTAGTCCGCAGTTCGTACCATCGAACAGGGACGTGTGGGTCGCCTCGACGGTATCGGGAAGCGTGGCAGCGTCGACGGCGAAACCATGATTCATCGAGGTGACTTCGACTTTGTCGGTCGTATGGTCCATCACCGGATGGTTCGCGCCATGGTGCCCCTGATGCATTTTGATGGTTGAGGCTCCGAGGGCCAACCCAAGGATCTGGTGCCCCAAGCAAATGCCGAATGTGGGTAAGCCGGCCTCAATGAGTTTTTGGATGGTCGGCACCGCATAGGTGCCAGTGGCAGCCGGGTCGCCGGGGCCATTGGACAGAAACAAACCATCAGGTTGCAGCGCCAAAACCTCATCGGCTGACGTGGTGGCGGGCACAACGGTGATCCTGCATCCGCGGTCTGCCAGTAGACGCAAAATGTTGCGTTTCACGCCGAAATCGATTGCAACGACATGCAGTTCTGTTGCGGTGCCGGTACCAAAGCCCGCATCGAGTGTCCAACTGGTCTGTGACCACCCGCGTTGGTCCTCAATGGTAACGTTTGGAACCAAATCCCGGCCCTCAAGGCCGCCCCAATTTACCGCCTGATCCGCCAATGTGGGAATGTCAAAAACACCGTCAGGCTCGTGCGCGATGGATGCATTCGGCATGCCGTTGCGGCGAATGTGAGCCGTCAGTGCGCGGGTATCTACGCCGGAAAGCCCTATGATGCCGCGTTTTTTAAGCCATACGTCGAGGTGGGCGGTCGCACGCCAGTTTGAAGGATCGGTGATGGGTGCTTTGACGATCACCGCAGTGGCGGCTGAAACGTCGTCTCCGGTTGGCAACTGCTCCAGATCGTCTGCGTTGACGCCAACATTGCCGATATGGGGAAAAGTGAAGGTAACGAATTGGCCAGCGTAAGATGGGTCCGTCAGAATCTCCTGGTAACCCGTCATGGCGGTGTTGAAGCACACTTCCCCAACGGCCGATCCTTGCGCCCCGAAGCCGAAGCCTTCGAACACCGCCCCATCAGCCAAGACAAGACGCGCCGTCGTCACGCGCGGTGTCCAAGCATCGGGTTTGGCGATGGATTGGTCGGTTGTTGTGGTCGCTATGTCGGTCGGCATCGGGCGCTCTTTAGGGTCGAAGTTCGACGAGATTGGTGGGCATTTGTGACAAACTTGCGGATATTTGATGCGCTTACCATGTAATAGGCTCGGATCAACAGGGCGCTGGAGCGATGGGCGGCTGCTCCGTTCACAGGCCAGTACGATCTGCTCCAACTTCAGGCTTGCCATTCACCTTTTGCAAACCATACCGTTGGAGGGTTCGAAGGTCAGGTATATGACCCGCACGAGTGATACGGCGGCGCTGTCAGCGCCGCCTTTTGTGAAACGTTCACGCTGGTTGGAGTAAGATGCGCGAGCACCTCAATGAAAGCCTGAAAGACGCCGTCAAAGCGAAAGATAGCCGCAAGGCCTGTACGCTTCGGCTGATTAATGCTGCCATCAAGGACCGCGATATTGCGGTTCGGTCGAGTGGCTCGGAGAAGCTGTCAGACCGCGAAATCATCGATCTGTTGGCCAAAATGGTCAAGCAGCGCGAGGAATCAACGCGTATCTACGAGGAAGCGGGCAGGCTCGACCTTGCTGGACAAGAGCGCGATGAAATTGCGATCATTCGTGAGTTCATGCCGCGCCAGCTCAGCGAGAGTGAGGTGAGTGCCGCCGTCATTCGGGTCATCGATGAGACCGGTGCCGAAGGCTTGCGCGATATGGGTAAGATTATGAGCGCAATGAAGTCCCAGTTTCCTGGGCAATTCGATGCCTGCAAAGCGTCGTCGGTCGCCAAGCAGCATTTGTCAGCTGCCGCATCATAACGCGGCCGCACAACCCGCACGATAGGTGCCGTCCGCGACGGGCGGTATGGAGATGCGATGATCCGGTTCAGCGACGGTTTTCTGTCGGCTATTCGCGATCGATTGCCTCTATCGGATGTCGTCGGGCGCCGGGTTAGCTGGGATCGTCGAAAATCGAAGCCAACGCGCGGTGACCATTGGGCCTGTTGCCCGTTCCACTCTGAGAAGACGCCTTCCTTCCATGTGGACGATCGCAAGGGGCGTTACCACTGCTTTGGCTGCCAGGCGTCTGGTGATCATTTCCGCTTCGTCATGGAGACCGAAGGCCTGAGCTTCCCTGAAGCCGTCGAAAAGCTGGCTGGGGAGGCGGGCCTTGCGATGCCGACGCCCGATCCGGAGGCGGCGAGGCGGCATGAGGCGCGACTCAAGCTGCACGACGTTCTCGAGCTTGCTGCAACGTTTTTTGAGCAAGCCCTCCAATCGCGAGACGGTGCAGACGCCTTGGCCTATGCGGAGCGGCGCGGACTGGATGCAGCTTTGCGCGCGACGTTTCGGGTCGGCTACGCTCCAGACCGGCGCGATGCGCTTCTAACCTACCTGCAAAACCGAAATGTGCCAGTGTCAGCTATGGTCGAGACCGGTCTGGTCATCCAGCCGGAGGAGCCTGGGAGACAGCCTTACGACCGTTTTCGCGGCCGGCTCATGGTCGCCATCGAAGATTTGCGCGGCCGCGTTGTCGGGTTTGGTGGTCGTGTCCTAGGGCAGGGCGAGCCGAAATATCTCAACTCGCCCGAAACCGAGTTTTTTCGCAAGCGAGAGATGCTGTTCAACGCGCAGCGCGCTCGTGAGGCCGCCCATAGGTCTAAGCGCCTTTTGCTGGTTGAAGGTTACATGGACGCCATCGCGCTGCACCGCGCGGGATTCGCCGATGTGGCCGCGTCGCTTGGAACGGCGCTGGGCGAAGAGCAGATCGCGCTGATGTGGCGGATGACCGACGAGCCTATCCTATGTTTTGATGGTGATCAGGCGGGTGTTGCGGCAGCCCATCGCACGATGGATCGGGTTCTTCCGCTGTTGAAGCCGGGAAAGAGCCTTCGGTTCTTATTCCTGCCGCAAGGCCAGGACCCCGATGACTTCCTCGCTGAGCATGGCCCCCAGGTCTTTGCGGCTTTGCTCGACAAGGCGGAACCTCTCATCGAGGCGTTGTGGAGCCGCGAAGTTGGCAGCCACGACGTTTCAACGCCTGAGCGTATGGCGGCCTTTCAGAGTTCGTTGGGACGTCTCAGTGCCAGCATTGGCGATGGATCGGTTCGCGCACATTATGACCAGGCGCTGAAAGATCGGTTCTACGCCTTTCGGCGATCACTGCGGGCGGCAGGGACGCCGGGGCGCTCAGGGCCCGCAGGTATGGTGGACCGGAACGCGCTTGCTGGTGGAGGCTATGGGGCGAAGACGGTTAAAGCGCCAACGCCGATGTCCTTGGAAGCTCAGCTGGTTCATATTGCAGAGATATTTCCTCAGCAGTTTGCCGAATTCGAAGATCGCGATCCCGGCTCACTGTTTGAAGATCCGCTTGCGGCGCAGCGGCTGGAACGGATCGCCGGCCATAGTGCCTCGTCGGATCTCGATCAGAACGACCAGCCAATGATGGTCGTACCGTCGTTTCCGCTGCTGGAGCGGGACGCGTCTCCCAGGATCGTGTCTATGGTGATGGCTTACCTGATCTCGCGGCTCGAACTGCGCGCTGTGCAGCGGGATGTCGAGCGCAGCCAAGCCGACGTTCTTGAAGATGAAGCAGCGCTCGAGCACGCTTTGGCACTGAGCACGGAAGCGCGCACCATGCAGCAGCGGCTTGCCGAACTTGAACAGGCGCTCGACGAAGAGGCCAGCTTGTTGCGGGTGCAGCAAGCCCGCTAGAGTAAGAGCAAGGTTCTGCGTTCTGTTTGTCGCCTGGAAGGCGAAAGAAAGCGCTCAGTTGTGGCCGATTCAGCACGATGGGTGGTTGCAACCCCCATTTGCGGCCTTATTTTAGGATCAAGCGCGGGAAAAGCGGGCTGACCTATGCAAGGCGCCCGAATGTTGAAGCCGACGCCTCAAATTGAGCGACACCGGGCTGCCTTTTTGGTTTGCCCGGCTAAGAAGGTTTTACGTTTGAGCCAACGGTCTGTGGCGCGCTTCGTACGATGTGTGTTGGACGCTGGCTAACGACGAGCGCTCCATCGGTCATAGACCTTTGAGAGTATGGTTAGGGGCCGGTTAACGCGAAGCGTGCACACTGGCCCGATTGAGGTTGCGACGAGCGGCATTGATTTGCTCGTCATGTGCAAAGGAGTGGGCTTGTCCATGGCTGCAAAGCAGGCTGAAGCCACCGTTACCAGCGAAGCACCCGAAGCGAGCGATGGTCCGCTGTTGGATCTGAATAACGCTGCTGTCAAAAAGATGATCAAGGCCGCGAAGAAGACCGGCGTTGTCACCTACGATGAATTGAACGCCGTTCTCCCGTCCGATCAGGTTGCGTCGGAACAGATCGAGGACATCATGGCGATGCTCAACGACATGGGCATCAACGTGGTGGATGGCGAAGACGCCGAAGAGACGACCGAAACGTCTACGGCGGTTGTTGAAGCGCCGACGACCGGCAAGGCCGTTGCAACGACTACCAAGCGGGACTCCTCAGATCGGACCGACGATCCGGTGCGCATGTACCTGCGCGAGATGGGCACGGTTGAGTTGCTGTCTCGCGAGGGCGAGATCGCAATCGCTAAGCGCATTGAAGCCGGTCGCGAAGCGATGATCGCGGGGCTGTGCGAAAGCCCTTTGACTTTTCAGGCAATTATCATCTGGCGCGATGAATTGAATGAAGAGCGTGTTCTGCTGCGCGACATCATCGATCTTGAGGCGACGTACGCCGACCCGGAAGGTAAGGGGATTCAGCATCCACCGCCAACCCAGCCCGGCGGCCAACCGACTGCTGCAGCGGCGGCCGCTGCTCAAAAGGTGCCAGTCGCGGCAAACGATGATGAACGCGTGCCGGAAGGGCGCGAGGGCGACGGGGATGGTGATGGCGACGAGGATGATGACGATGAAGACGACATCAATCTGTCGCTCTCCGCAATGGAAGCCGAACTCAAGCCGAAAGTCGTTGGCGTGTTCGATTCCATCGCCGACAACTACACAAAGCTCTCCAAGCTTCAGGACGTCAATCTTGACGGGCGCACTGGCAACCAGCTGACACCCAGCCAGGAGCGTCGCTTCAAAGAGCTCAAATCTGAGATCATCACAGCGGTCAAAAGCCTGCAGTTAAATAACAACCGCATCGAGGCCCTCGTCGAGCAGCTTTATGCGATCAACCGCAATCTTGTTTCGATGGAAAGTCGCCTGTTGCGCCTAGCGGAAAGCTACGGTGTCGATCGCACCGAGTTTCTCAAGACGCACCAAGGTTCTGAGCTGGACGCAAACTGGGTCCGGCGCGTAGCGGGCCTGTCGTCACCTGGCTGGAAACGGCTTATCTCCGACGACAAGGACCTCGTGAAAGAAATCCGGGGTGATATTCGCCAGCTGGCAACAGAGACGGGTTTGAACGTCGCTGAGTTCCGCCGCATCGTGAACAAGGTGCAAAAAGGCGAACGCGAAGCTGCCATCGCGAAAAAGGAGATGGTCGAAGCCAATTTGCGGCTCGTGATCTCCATCGCCAAGAAATACACCAACCGCGGGCTGCAGTTCCTTGATCTGATCCAGGAAGGCAATATCGGCCTTATGAAGGCGGTGGATAAATTTGAGTATCGCCGTGGTTACAAGTTTTCCACCTATGCAACATGGTGGATCCGTCAGGCGATCACGCGTTCGATTGCGGACCAGGCGCGTACGATCCGCATCCCGGTTCACATGATTGAAACGATCAACAAGATCGTCCGGACGTCTCGCCAAATGCTCCATGAGATCGGTCGTGAGCCGACGCCTGAAGAGCTATCCGAGAAGCTTGCGATGCCGCTCGAGAAGGTGCGCAAGGTCCTCAAGATCGCCAAGGAGCCGATTTCGCTGGAAACGCCGGTTGGCGACGAAGAAGACAGCCATTTAGGCGACTTCATCGAGGACAAGAATGCGGTCCTGCCGATCGATGCTGCAATCCAGTCAAACCTTCGCGAGACAACCACGCGCGTGCTTGCATCACTCACGCCGCGCGAAGAGCGCGTCCTACGCATGCGTTTCGGGATCGGCATGAATACCGACCATACGCTTGAAGAGGTCGGCCAGCAGTTTTCGGTGACGCGCGAACGTATTCGCCAGATTGAAGCGAAGGCTTTGCGTAAGCTGAAACACCCCAGCCGGTCGCGGAAGCTCCGCTCTTTCCTCGACAACTGATACGCGACTTATCCGGTAACCCGCGGCCAGCGTGCGGGTTACCCCTCCATCGCGCAGCGTGGTGTTCATAGAGCCCTGACCTCTATCCTGAGCGCCATGACCCATCTGCCCCCAAAACTGACGGAGTGGCTATGTCCTTCTTCAAGAAATTGTTCGGTGGCGGGGGCGAGAGTTCGTCCACGTCGGTCACCGCGCGCGAAACCTATGAAGGGTTCATCATTGAAGCGGCGCCAATACCCGAAGGCGGACAATTTCGGCTTCGAGCTTTCGTCATGGAAAGCGATGAGCCGGACGCGCGAAAGCATACGCTGATCCGCGCTGATCTGTTTCCGTCTGCTGATGCGGCATCCCAGTTTGCTGTGACGAAAGCCAAGCAAGTCATCGATGAACAAGGGGCACGACTTTTCGACGATTAGAGGTTCGGCGGCGGATCGCCCGGGGTCTGCGAGTGAGAGCCACCGCCGAATGCCAGCGAAGCCGGGAAGTACAACCGGTCTACAAAAAAACCCAGGGTAGCACCTCGGGTTTTTCTTTGGAGGGCTAGCGCGTCAGACGTAGCTCGCCGACCGAGCCAGCGATTGAATTGAACGCGCCGACTAGCTCGTTCGATGTGTTGACGTGGTACGCCATCGACGTTTCGGTCGCACAATCATCCCAAAGCCTGCGAGCATCATTGCTATTGAGGCCGAAGGTTACCGTGTAGACAATGACGCCGGCAGCTTTCGCATTGGTGCAGGCGGCGAGCGTTCTCTCGTCGATATAGTCGCGACCGCTGGATATCGACGTTCCCAAACGACCCATGCGTAAGTGGCCGTAAGCCGAGTAGTCACTCAGCGTCGCGCTCTGATCGGAACGGACCAGTTGGTTGACGCCATCGGTCATCACAACCATCACCTTATTTGCATCGCCGTATGGCACGCCTTCGGTGAACGGCGCCGAGGGAGACAACGCTCTCCAGCCCCAGACCACGCCCTGCGAGGTTTGCGTCCCACCGTTGTTCCAGTGGCTCATGCCGCTGACGCGCTCAGTGAGCAGGTCGTAATCGTTGGTCAATGGCAGGATCGGGTCTCCGCAAGCCTTGTTCGGCCCGGTGGTGCGGGGCGGGACTTCGTCGACAACAGGCGTGTTGGAGGCGTTGTACTTCATCGCGCTGTACGCCCGGCCCCATGTATTGGTTGCCAAATCCGTATCAGCTACGAATGGCCCGTCATCTAGCCAGTTGTTGCTGGTGCTGGGTACCCACCACGCGAAATCATCAACATCGTCCATCCAGAAATACGGCACCCAAAGTGTATTCGGATTGCTCGGATCTGCTGGGACATCCAGCACGTCGAACGGCTCAGGCCGGGCCTCGACGCACCCCTTCCATTCGACATCCACAAGATCGAACAGCTGCCAGTGGCTCATCGGATCGGGGTTCGCGATGTAACATTCGTCGACAATGGTGTACTCGTAAGGGTCTGCCGCCATTGCGGGTGTCACGCCAACAAGCTCCTTGAGCACATCGGTAACCAGCGCAACGCGTTCGCCCATCATGTCCATGACCGGACTTATGTTCGAGGGCGAGAGAGACGCGCCATCGCTTCCGCTGCCGCTATTGTCCCAGTCGGCTCCGCCGCCACCGGTGGGCCAGTCGCACCAATTGTATTTCGCCAACCAGCGGGTCTCGATAAGATCAGCATGCCAGCGGGATCGACCGTCAATGTCCAGCCAGTTCTGCTGCATCTGTCCATTGCCGATATTGACCGAGGCAACATACGGGACAATTGCAATCGAGGTATTCTCGTTGTCGCCATCTTCCATGACGACATCGACAAAGTCTTGCGCTGCAGTGCGCAGCGTTGTCATGCGCTGCGACATGGACCCCGTGTTATCAAGGACCAAAGCAACCTCAAGATCTTCATATTCCGCAGCGACCGAAGAGAACGCACCCAACTCGATGTAGTCCACACCCATCACCGCCAGCATCGCCGTATCGATGTTCATGCTCGCGGTGGCTTCGATGACATTATCGTTCACATCCTGATCAACATGAATGGTCAGGCTGCCCGCGCCATGGCCATTGTCCAGTATCGCCAGCACGCGCTCCTTAATGATGCTGGCTGCCTGTTGGTCGGACAGATTCGGCTGCTGCGCCACCGAAAGCGCGGCTGCATCCAGCGCATTCTGCAGTTCGCTGTCTGCGCTGGAGGCACGGCTGAAATCTACCGCAGCCGCAACCATACCCATGACAGGTATCATGCTGATGGCCATCGTCACGACGACGGTGCCACGCGTATCCTGTCTGAAGCGTTTGATGAGTTTCGAAAACGCCTTCACTGTCTTATTCCTTCTTCGACCGGACCTTGCCCTTGGAACAGACAATAGCCGAGCCCTCTAAAGGAACTTGGGCAGAAGTGACGCAAATTGCGTTGCGGGCGTTTACTGGCCGTTTAGCATCCGGTGTACCCCTTCAGCTCCGAGAGCCGCATGCTAGCGTGTGCCGCCATTGTCGATTGCCCAGACGATTGTGACGATGGCGCGGATCGATTGTTCGCCGGTTGCGATCGGGACCGATTCAGCAATTGCGTCCGCGGCCATGGCCGCCATGCGCGGCTGCATTCCCCTCGGTTGCGGCGTGTTCTGGCTGATCGATATGACCCGTCCCAGAGCCACACCAGCCGCCTCGGTCAGCAGCTCTGCCTCAGCAAGTGCCTTTTGCACGGCTTCCCGCCTGGCGTTCTGCATGAGTTCGTCCGGCTCGTCGACGGCGAAGCTCAACCCACCCATTTCGTTAACGCCCGCGTCAATCAAGGCATCGAGTGCTTCTCCAATTGCCGCGAGATCACGCAGCCGAAGGGTCAGATTGTTTGAAACCGTGTAGCCATCGATCCTGGGGGGTCTGCGCGTGCCGTTTTGCGGCTCGAAATAGGTGTACCGAGGGTTCACCGACAGCTGACTGGTCTGCATATCCCGATTGTCTACACCCAGCCGCTGCAGGGTCTGGAAGGCCTGCTCCATGATCTTTGAATTGGCGTCGAGCGCTGCGCGTGCGGTGGGAGCCTCTGTTACTGCGCCCGCCCGTATAACTGCGATGTCGGGCTCGGCCAGGACGCTCGATGTTGCTGTCACAGTGATTGTTGCCTCGCGAAGTGTTGCCTCTGGCGCGGTAGACGGGCCTTCCTGGGCGAGGGCAGCTTTGAAAGTTGCACAGACACTCAGCAGCAGTGCGATGACAGACATGATGAGCAAGCGGCGAGAGTTGACGGCAATCATTTGGTGCGCCTGTTCCTGTGGACGGGAGCGTGGTTTGGCGCGGAGATTGCGGCGGGATTAGGACTGTTGGGTGCTATCGTGTCTGGAGGCGAGTGATTTCTCGCTACTAGGGACGCAAATCTTGATTGTACCGCTGATCACGTCCATCGAGCGATTGACGTTTATCCACGCTCGCGGCATGAGACCGATGCTTACCATGCGGCTATGGGCCTGTAGCTCAATTGGTTAGAGCCGGCGGCTCATAACCGCTTGGTTGGGGGTTCGAGTCCCTCCGGGCCCACCATGCAGTCTTCTAGACGCTCTTAAATCCTTTGACATTCCGAAATTATCAATTTTTTCAGTGGTTTGTGAGCCAGTAGTCAGAACAATCGGACAAGCGTAGTCTCCCTCGACCGCCATATATCACACCGGTGCCACTCGGTCTCTCCGGGGGCGGTTTTGGCTCCAGGCGTTTCGAAGGGCGATGGTTCGCGACTGACAGGCCGGGTTCAACGCTGCGAGTGCGGTCGGAGGCTAGTGGTGTGGGAAGCTTTAATGACCTCTTCAACCGGCTTCGAATGCGATTTGAATGAGCAACTAATAGGTCGTCACCCTTCCCGACCCGTCGATCGTTCAGGTTTGCTGGTGCTAGGCCTGCGACTGGGCCCGATCCGTATGCGTCACATTCCGAGCGCTTTGCGTTGATCCGTCCAGACAAGGGGTAGCTCGGCAAGCCTGGTAAGATCGTCCACGGTAAGGGTTGGCGGCTGAGTACCATCGAGGATGGCCGCGGTGATCGCCGGATCAAGGAAGGCGAGGGGAAGGATGCGGCTTACTTCCGAGGCTGGCACCTTTCGGGCCTTGGCAACATCGGCGATCGTTGCGCCGCCATGCCCAGTGAGGTCATGCAGGTAGGTATGCGCGCGGACGAGGAGAGCGACCAATCTCGGTTCTGGAGACCGGATTTGCGGATGATCACCCGTCAGCACGACCTTTGCCTCGACGCCGCGCCGACGCAACTGAAAAGGCTGCACGGTTTGATGGAGCTCGTGCTCGGCGGGATCGATCGTAGGTGGCGTCATACCTAGAAGATAAGCGACGAGGGCAGCGCTGCGGACTGTGAACGTCAACTTGCCAGGTTCGATGGTGATCCTGTGGAAGGTAATGGCGAGCAGCCGCTTTCGCTCTTCGACCGCCGCATCGCCATAGCTACGGGCAAGCCGCTCTGCTGCCTTCAGAACATCAATGCTATCGCTGGCGATCCCGCGGTTCGGAAGGCCGGATAGCAGAATGTACTGGGTTTGCAGGATACGCAAAAACTCCTGCTCAACGGCGCGCTCGAGTTCCCTGGCAGGAAGACGCCAACCGCCTGGATCGGCATCACGCTTGCGCAGCCTGCCCAGCCGTGCGGAGATGTAATAGCCGCTGCGCTTGCGGGCTTTAGAACTGTGCGTAGGCGTAAGGCGGTCGCCCGTCTCGTCGAATACCAGGCCAGTTAGCAGATGCCTGCCTTGCGAGAGCTTCCAGGATGCATGGGCGTGCCGCTGCTCTGCCCGCACGCGTTGCGCCTCGTTATATAGATCCAGGTCGACGATCGGATCATGAGCGCCGTCGAAGGTCTCGTCCTTGTGCCGGACCAGACCGATGTAAACAGGGTTGGAGAGCAGGTGGTAAAGCCAGCCATTGTGAACGGCCCGCTCGAAGCCGTACGGGGGCCGGGCCTTCAAGTCGGAGGCCAGGGCACGCACCGACTTCAAAGTGATGTAACGCTTGAAGATGTCGACCACGATGCAGGCTTGAGGTTCATTGGGAACCAGGGCCTTGTCGATGATCTGGTAGCCAAACGGAACAGTGCCGCCCATCCATAGGCCCCTGCGCCGTGAGGCAGCGATCTTGTCGCGAATGCGCTCCGCTGTGACCTCGCGCTCGAACTGGGCAAACGATAGCAGCACGTTCAAGGTCAGCCGCCCCATGGATGAGGTGGTGTTGAACTGTTGGGTCACCGAGACGAACGCAACCTGATGGCGTTCGAACAGTTCGACCATGCGCGCGAAGTCGGCCAACGATCGTGTCAGCCGGTCGATCTTGTAGACCACCACCACATCGATATGCCCGTCCCTGATCTGCGTAAGCAGCTGTTCGAGGGCAGGGCGGTTCATCGTGCCGCCCGAGACCCCGCCATCGTCGTATCGCTCGCGCAGTTCCTTCCATCCAAGTCCACCCTGAGATGCGATGAAGGCTGAGCAAGCTTCCCGCTGCGCATCGAGTGAGTTGAAGGCCTGATCGAGTCCATCTTGGGTGGACTTGCGAGTATAGATCGCGCAGCGCTGACGGACGGCGTTGCTCATAGCCCAAAGAACCTCGGCCCCGACCAGTGGGTCCCGGTGATCCGTCGCGCGACCGCCGTCAGAGAGCGGAAGGTATTACCATCCATGACGAACCCCTCAGCCGTGACATCAACGATATAGGTCCTGCCGTTCCACTCACGGATCAGACGGGTACCCATAGGTGGGGCGGAGGATCGCGCTCCCTTCCCACGCTCACCACCATCGGCGCTCGCTGTCGCGACGCATGGTTGCTTTAGGCGATGAGCCTCGTTCATCCGTCGCTTGAGTTCAGACTTCACGCGACCGACGAGATGAGGGCTGGATCGCGCTTGGATGTGCCACGCCGATGAGTGTTCCAGAAGCCGCCGCCGCACGCCCTTTGGCGGCGGGCACTTATAGGCCCGCTCCCATAAAGCTACGAGCTGATCCCTCGACAGCCCAGCGAGATCATCGAGCTGCATCCTATGGTACGCCCTGGGCAACCGCGACCTAGGCTTAGCGCGGCTCATCGGAGACCACGCTGATGTAGACCGTCTCACCCTTGCGGTTCTTGCGGCGCTCGATGGCCACGCCCTCTTTGCGAAGACCCGATAAAGCTGCCCGCACGCTGTGCGCCTGCCAGCCGGTCGCCGACATCAGCGCAGTCACGGTCGCGCCAGCTTTACGGGCAAGCAGCCGACGCAGAACGACGTTCTTGGGCTCGCGTTGATCGGTCGAAGCTGCCCCTGTTCGGGAAGGTCGCTGATCGTTGGTGGTGAGCTGCGTCGCAACCTCCGACTTGGTCGCGGCGCCGTTAGCTTTGGAAACGCCTGGCTGTGTATTCGCGCGCTTCGGGCCGGTCTGCTTGTCGTCTTGGCTTACAATTGTATCGGTCATTTGGTTCTCCGTCGGTGATGTTACGGCGCTTGATGGCGCCACCGACGAAATCCCGGAGCCCGGGCAAACCAAGCAGGCCTCGTAAGGTGACCATGCTTGGTACGCCCACTACCGCTCGTTCGAGAATAGAAGTCCAGTCCTTTTCGAAGGTGGACTGCACTTACAACTACTCAGCACCCGACGGGCCGTAAGGTGCGCCGGAGAGCGATGCCGCCAAGGCCAACAAAGACCGCTTAATCCCCATTCCAGACCTTAGCGGCACTGCGAAACACGACTTGCCAGGACGGACAGCAGACAGTGGCTTCGGATGGAGCGGATAACCGCATTGCGGACAAAGCAGTCATCAACTCATAAGCGACTTTTGGCGGGAAGCTGACATTCTCCGTTCAACAAACCAGGCTCCGCTACATCCCCAAAGCATGAGCAATCGGGCTTAGCGCATAGACGTCGAGCACCTTAGTGTTGAGCGGAAAGACGGGCTTGCGATCTCGGAAAACGTCGAAGTCTAAAGAAGCGGCGGTCGCCTTTTCACTGTTTCTGGTGCTAAGGCTTGACCCAACGGAAAATATGCCCGCTGGGAGCGCATCATGGCCAACTTCGTCGTAACCACAAATCTCGACGAGAATGACAGCGGCGCGACGGTTGGCTCGCCCATTGGGGCGGGGCTGTCGTTGCGAGAGGC